>JBBRDX010000058.1:0-15940 GCA_038203515.1 Actinomycetales bacterium
GGGAGGTGGTCGCAAAAACGGGAGGTGGTGGTAGCGGCGGAGGTGGAGGTGTCGCGAACCCGCACTCACAGCTCGGGAAGCAGCGCGCGGGCCTTGGCGGCCGGTAGATCGGCAGCCATCAGAAGGTCGACCAGGAGCGGCCGCATCATCAGGATCACTACCGAATCGGTCACCGGCGCACCCGCAACGGCAGTGTCGGGTCGCAGCCGCTCGACGATCGCCACAAGTCCGACCCGCACGGTGTCTGCAAGCAGCGGGTCGTCGAGGCTCTGGCCGAGCAGCTCCACCGAGGTTCCGAGGCTCGCCACGATCGATCCGATCACGGGGCGCGGCACCCCGTCGCGCACGAGGAAGTCGATGCGTCGCGCGATCACCCGCAGGTTGCGCGTGGCGAGGTCCATGCCGCGCAACACGCGTTCCTGGGCACCCAGATCCGGGCGCCGCCGATACAGGAATGGCGAGATCCGTGCGATCGCTACCGCCGAGTCGATGGATACCGCCCAATTGTCGATGATCGGCTGGGTGGTGCGCAGGCGTTCGAGGGCGTGATCTGCGGCCGGCTCATCGGCTTTGTCCAGCGCGACGGCGAGGGAGTCGAGCGCGTCGGTGAGCGACGCAAAGAGCATGCGGGCGTCCCGTCGCACGAAACGGCGCGGATCCCGTGGAACAAGCGCGGTGACGAGCAGCGCGACGACTCCCCCGATGATGCCGTCGATGCTGCGGACGAAGGGTCCGCCAGCAGGAGCGGGCAGAAGCAGCACGAGTATCGCCTGCACCCCGGCGGCGACCGCGAATGAGTTGCTCGGCGAGAGGGCGCGCGCGACCACCAGGGTCAGCAGCAGCACGAGAGCGAGCTGCCAGAGGCCGTGGCCCACCGCCAGGAGGAGTGCCTCACTGAGCGCTATCCCGATGACGATGCCGATCGCCGTCTCGAGCACCCGGATGGGCCGGGCGTCCCGCGCGAAGCCTAGAGCCGAAATGGAGACCGTGACGGCGATCAGCGGCACCGCATGCCCGAAGAGGTAGTGCGCCACCGCGAAGGCCCCAGAGGCTGCGATCGAGATCTGCAGCGCCGGCACGATCGACTCTGTGGTGCGTTGGGCGGATGAGCGCAGGTCGAACAGGTGCGGTACGACCGAGCGCAGTCTGCCCCCACCCATCCTCACCGCTCGATCCCTAGCGCTTGGTCGCGCCGAGACGGGGCAGTCGTGGCACGTTCGCGGCGGCACCGGCCTCCGGCGGCACCACGATCTCCTGGGCCGCCGGCACCAGGATTCCCTCCGACCGCACCGCGAGCTCGGCGAGGGGGTCGGTGGTGCGCTTGACGATCGCGAGCGCGATCGGCCCAAGCTCGAAATGGCGGGCGGCGGATGTCACGTGCCCGACCGTGCTCTCACCGAGCAGCACCTCGTCCCCCGGCGACGGCAGCACGGATTCCGAGCCATCGAGATGCAGCATCACCAAGCGACGCGGCGGATGCCCGAGGTTGTGCACCTTGGCGACAGTCTCCTGCCCGCGGTAGCAGCCCTTGGTGAGGTGCACGGCCGAGCGTAACCAGTCGAGCTCGTGGGGAATCGTCTTCTCATCACCCTCGGTGGCCAGCCGCGGACGCCAGGCGGCGATTCGCAGCGCCTCGAGCGCGAGGAATCCTGCGAGCGGGAGCTCGAGCCCGGCGAACCCCGCGCGAGGAATGATTACCTCGCTGTAGGTCCACTCCTCGGCCGGGTGGTGTTCGACAGTGGCGTACTGCCAGCCTCCGGGACCAACGGCCGACCACGGATCATTCCAGACCAGCGGCACAGCGTTGGGCGAGGCGACGGGGATCTGGGGCGTTCCCAGAGTTCCGATCGTGGCGAAGTCTGCGGTGCGGTCCCGCACCTCGACGCGCAGCATGAACACCATTTTCGAGAGCCAGGCGAATAGCCCGGGCGCTTGCTCGCGCTCGAGCAGCAGCCAGAGATCCACTCCATCATCGAGCAGGCGCACGGCGTATTCGACCCGGCCGGTTTGGTCGAGTAACAGGGTCTCGCTTGACTGCCCCGGCTTCAGGTCGGTGACTCTCTGCGAGGTGAGCGAGTTGATCCAGGTCAGGCGGTCGGCCCCGGAGATGGAGAGCACTGCCCGATGCGAGAGATCCACGACCGACTCACCCTCGGCGAGCGAGCGTTGCTCCGCAAAAGGGTTGCCATAGTGGGCAGCGACGCCGGCATCCACACCCACACCGTCGACAGCCGTCGGTCGCACCAGATCACTCAAGGCGGGCCAGCCGTCCGGATGCGTGGGTCGCGAGCTCCTGGCCGAGCGCGGCGAGATCCCAGGCCCAGAGCATGTGATTGTCGACCAGTCCATAGATGCGGGTGGAGGCGGTGTGTTCCTTCGAGGTGACAGATCGCATGACGGCGTCGGTCGCCAGGTCGATGCGCGGGCCCCTGACCTGCCCGACATAGAGCTCGCTGACTCCGCCCGGATGCAGGATCGACACTTCGATGTCGAAGCCGTCCGAGGCGTTGCGCAGCGTCTCCACCGCCTGCGCCGTGGTGAATGGCTGGATTCCGACGCCCTGCAGCAGGCCAGGTCCAGGATCACCCTCGGTGGCCTGCCGGCTCAGCCGCCAGTAACCGGTCTCGGTGGCGAGCGGCGTGAGGTTCTCGTCGAGCAGCCAGGTATACGAGGTGTAGTTCAGGTGCGGTAGTGCGTCGTGGGTGAAACTCAGGCGATGCCCGAACTCGTAGTTGCGGGTCTCTTCGCTGACGCTGTAATTCACTACACCGGTACCTTCCCAGACACCGATGAGCCAGGACAGCGGTACAAGCTCAGCGGGCAGGTTGACCGGTAGATCGATCACGGTGGCCCTGTACTAGCGCTGGCCGCGAAAGAGATTGAACAGCACCACAACGGAGACGTAGCCGATGGCCAGGGTGGCGAGGATCAACAGGCCGATGAAGAACAGCTCAAGACCGAGGTACATGATCCAACTCTACGCGGCGCGGAGCTGCAGTATGCCCAGCACGACGGTGGCGATGCCGAGAATCACCACGGAGCCGCCGAGGCAGGCCATCATGCGGTCCACCAGACCCTCCTTCTGCACGATCGCGAGCTGGATGCAGAAGGTGAGCAGCACATCCGCTGCGAGCACGAACGGCAACCAGCCGAGGTACTGCGGGTGAGGAGCTAGAAGACCGATCAGCACCGAGCCGACAACCGCAAGTGACCACACGGGAACGACGCTCGTGAGAGCGAGGCGGGTGGCGGGCTGGTCCATGGTCACAGCCCCAATTCTGCACTACGCGCGCCTGACGGGGCCGAGAAGTGCCTTTAGACTGTGGTTCGGCACTTGGAGGACTCGTTGGCGCAGCTGTTGATCCTGACTTCCGCCGTCAACAGCGATGTCTTGCCCGCCCTCGGACTCCTCAGCCACCGGACGCGGCAGATCCCCGCCGAGCCGGCGTCGCTCATCACCGCGCCGAGTTGCGATCTGATCCTCGTGGATGCCAGGCAGGATCTGGCAAGCGCCAAATCGCTCTGCAAGATCCTCAACACGACGGGTGTGAACGTTCCTCTCCTGCTCATCCTCACCGAGGGCGGTCTCACGGCGGTGAGCGCTGACTGGGGCGTAGACGACGTGATCCTGGAGACGGCCGGTCCCGCAGAAGTGGATGCCCGTATCCGTCTCGTCGTCGGACGGCAGGCCCTGGATAAGACCAGCAACAAGATCCACGCCTCCGGTGTGGTGATCGATGAAGCGAGCTACTCGGCGAAGGTTCACGGGCGGCCGCTCGATCTCACGTTCAAGGAATTCGAGCTGCTGCGCTTTCTGGCCACCCATCCGTCCCGCGTCTTCACCCGCGAGCAACTGCTCAGCGAGGTGTGGGGTTACGACTACTTCGGCGGCACTCGCACCGTCGACGTGCATGTGCGGCGGCTTCGTGCGAAGCTCGGCGACCTCGAGTCGCTGATCGGCACGGTGCGAAACGTGGGCTATCGCTTCAACGTCTATGAAGACGACACCGAGCGCCTTGCCCAGTCCGTCAATTCCTGACACTCTCGCCCGCCTCATCGAGCGGGCCAGGGATGCCGACGGCCAACCGCCGTTCTCGGACGGCTCGCTCGTGCAGTTGCGCACCGGCGAAAAGCAACTGCTGGAGCTGGATGGCGCCGCCGCCGTCTACTCGGCGGTCGAAGCCGAATTCGTGGTGGAGCCCGTCCAGCGCGGGAAACGAATCGGCACCCGGATACTCGAGCAGCTCCTGGAGCGCTGCGACCCTGGCGTGAAGATCTGGGCGCACGGGGATCATCCGGCGGCCCGCGTCCTTGCGGCCAGTCACGGGTTCGCACCGGTGCGGCAACTGCTGCAACTGCGTGCATCGGTGACTGCATCCCCGGCTGCTGACGGCTCGGCCACGGGGTTTCGCCCCGGAGTCGACGACGACGATTGGCTGGCACTCAACGCCCGGGCCTTCGCGTTTCACCCCGAGCAGGGGTCCGTGAGCCAGTCCGACCTCGACGGGCTGAAAACGGAGTCGTGGTTCGACCCGGATGACTTTCTCCTCTTGCGCGACGGCGCCCTCCTCGTCGGCTATTGCTGGCTGAAGATCGAGGATTCGATCGGCGAGTTCTACGTCGTCGGCGTCGATCCCCAGAGACAGGGCGAGGGGCTCGGCCGCCGCCTGATGGACGCCGGTTTCTCGCGGCTCGCGGCCCGCGGCATCCGCACCGCTGCCCTCTATGTGGAATCCGACAACGTGCCGGCCGTGGGCCTGTACCGCTCGCTCGGATTCACCGAATACTCGGTCGACATCCAGTACGCGCGCGGCTGAGTCGTTCACCTGGCTGTTCACACTGGTGCGGATGACGGCAACAGGCGAAGTGCAATGATTTAGGTATGAGCAACGAGACCTACCTTGGCGACGCCGGATTGGCCACCGACAGTCTCGACGACGACGACGACGAGTCCACCTGGGTCGACGACGGCACCCTGCCGGCCCAGCGCTATCTCGACCGGGAGCTGAGCTGGCTGGCCTTCAACACCCGGGTGCTCGAGCTGGCAGAGGATCCCGAACTGCCGCTTCTCGAGCGGGCGAATTTCCTCGCCATCTTCGCGAGCAACCTCGATGAGTTCTTCATGGTGCGCATCGCAGGCCTCAAGCGCCGCATCCTCACCGGGCTCGCCGTTCCGACCAACACCGGGGCCGCGCCCACCGAGGTGCTCGCCATGATCCAGGATCGCGCGCACGAGCTGCAGGCCCGCCACGCGCTCGCGTTCCGCGAACTCGTGAAGCCCGACCTCGACGATGCCGGCATCCATATCGAGACCTGGGCCGACCTCGGACAGGCCGATCGCGACCTGCTCGACAAGATCTTCGCCGCCCGCATCTTTCCGGTGCTGATGCCACTGGCCGTGGACCCGGCTCATCCGTTCCCCTACATCTCCGGCCTCTCCCTCAACCTGTCGATCCGGGTCCGCAATCCTAAGATCGGCAAGGACGAGTTCGCCCGCCTCAAGGTGCCGCCGATGCTGCCGCGCTTCGTACAGCTTCCGGATGACGGCAGCGGACTCCTGCGTTTCATCCCGCTCGAAGACCTCATCTCCAATCACCTCGGCGACCTCTTCCCCGGCATGGAGGTGCTCGATCACCATGAGTTCCGCGTCACTCGCAACGAGGATGTCGTGCTCGAGGAAGACGAGTCGGAAAACCTGATCCAGACCCTCGAGCGCGAGCTGCTGCGCCGCCGGTTCGGTCCGCCGATCCGCCTCGAGATCACTGACGATATGGACGACCGCACGCTCGGCCTGCTCGTGCGCGAGCTCGACATCACCGACTCGGAGGTGTATCGGCTTCCCGCCCCCCTCGACCTCGGTGGGCTGTTCGAGCTGAACAAGATCGATCGCCCGACGCTGAAGTACCGTCGGCATGTGCCGACGACCGCGTCCCAGCTGCTGCCGCTCGAACCGAATGCGGCACCGGACATCTTCGGATCGATTGCGCGCCAGGACATTCTTCTCCACCACCCCTACGAGTCCTTCGCCACGAGCGTGCAGGCCTTCCTCGAGCAGGCCGCGGCGGATCCCGACGTGCTCGCCATCAAGCAGACCCTCTATCGCACCTCGGGCGACAGCCCCATCGTCGAGGCGCTCATCCAGGCCGCCGAGGCCGGCAAGCAGGTGCTGGCCCTGGTGGAGATCAAGGCGCGGTTCGACGAGTCGGCCAACATCTCCTGGGCACGCAAGCTCGAGAAGGCTGGCGTGCATGTGGTCTACGGACTCGTCGGGCTCAAGACCCACTGCAAGCTCGCGCTCGTGATCCGCCAGGAGAATGGCATTCTCAAGCACTACAGCCACATCGGTACCGGCAACTACAACCCCAAGACAAGCCGCATCTACGAGGACTTCGGCCTGCTTACGGCGAGCGGCACTGTGGGCAAGGACCTCACGCGCCTGTTCAACGAGCTCTCCGGGTATGCGATCGAGAAGAAATTCAAGCGGCTGCTCGTCGCACCCCTCCACCTGCGCAAGGGCCTGATCAAACGCATCCGGATCGAAGCGGACAACGCCCGGAACGGCATGCCTTCGGGCATCCGCATCAAACTCAACTCGATCGTCGACGAAGCCATCATCGATGCGCTGTACCGGGCGAGCGAGGCCGGGGTGCCAATCGAGCTGGTGGTGCGCGGCATCTGCGGGGTAAAGCCGGGAGTCGAGGGCCTGAGCGGCAACATCGAGGTGCGATCGATTCTGGGTCGGTACCTCGAGCACTCCCGCATCTTCGCCTTCGTCAACGGCGGCGACCCCCAGGTCTACATCGGCAGCGCCGACCTGATGCACCGCAACCTGGATCGCCGGGTCGAGGCGCTGGTGCGGCTCACTAACCCCGAGCACCTGCGCGAGATTGAGGATCTGTTCGACCTCGCCATGTCAGACGACACCGCCCACTGGAAGCTCGGCGCCGATGGAAGCTGGATGCGCCGATACCGGGCGGACGACGGCTCCCTCCTGGAGGACATGCAGAATGTGCTGATGCGACAGGTTTCCCAGCGGAAGCGATCCGGAGTAGTGCGGTGACCCTCACCGGCCCCGCTGTCGTGCAAGCCGCGGGAGCGGTCTGCTGGCGCGCGACGCCGACGGGCGTTGAACTGCTCGTCGTTCATCGGGGCGACCGCGCTGACGTTTCCATTCCCAAGGGCAAGGTCGATCCCGGGGAGACTCCCCCGCAGACCGCCGTGCGCGAGATCGCCGAAGAGACCGGGCTCGCGATCGCACTCGGAGCCCCCCTCGGCACGACCGAGTACACGATGCCGGGTGGGCGCGAGAAGATCGTGCACTACTGGTCGTCCGAGGTCTCGGATGCCACCATCGCTGAGTCGACCTTCGTCGCCAACAAGGAAGTCGCCGCCGTGGAGTGGCTGTCGGTGAAGGCGGCACGTGCGGCCCTCAGCTACGACCTCGACCGTGACGTACTCGATCGGTTCTCAGCTCGCGTGAAGGCTGGCAGCATCCGCACCTTCCCGATCATCGTGCTTCGCCACGGTCGCGCTGTTCCCCCCGCAAGCTGGGACGGACCGGATGCCACCCGCCCGCTGTTGCACCGCGGCCTCGAGCAGTCCCGCAATGTCGCGCCCGCTATCGCGGCATGGAGGCCGGCGAAACTCATCAGCAGCCCAGCGGTGCGGTGTCTCGCCACGATCGAACCGATCGCCGCCCTCACCGACCTCGCCGTGAAGCAGTCCACCGGCATCAGCCAGGACGCTTTCGAAGACGGCGTCGCCCGAGTTCGCAAGACGATGCGAAAGCGGCTCGCGGCCGGCGTTGCTGTCGTGCTCTGCAGCCACGGACCGGTGATCCGAGACCTCATCGATGAGACGGCAGCGCTCACCAACACCCCTCTCGACGCTCCCCTGCGCCGGGCCGGAATGCTGTCGACCTCGGAGTTCACCGTGATGCACGTCTCGTGCGAGCATCCGGATGCCCCGCTCGTCGCCGTCGAGACGCACGGCCCGGCGTTCCTCTAGAACGACGAGTGTTCAGGTCCCGTTAACCTCTCGTTTACCGTCTGGGCCAAGTCTGGTCAAGGAGCGTTTGTATTGTCGCTGAGGGGTCGGCACCGGCCCATGTCCTGTCTGTGAACTCCCGAAGGGAACCCTGTGAACATCAAGCGTTTTGGCAGCGTCGCTGCCATTGCCGTCGCAGCCACCATCGTCCTGTCCTCGTGCGCTGCAAACGAGTCAGCGCCCACCACCTCCGGATCCGCAGCCCCGGTGAGCAAGCTCACCGGCACGCTGAACGGTATCGGCTCCTCCGCGCAGGGTGCGGCCGAGACCGCCTGGATCGCCGGCTTCCAGATCGCCAACCCCAAGGTGACGGTCAACTACGACCCCCAGGGCTCGGGCGCGGGACGCACCAACTTCATCTCGGGAGCCGCGGCCTTCGCCGGCTCGGATGCCGCGCTCAAGGATGCCGAACTCGCCACCCCCTCGCCGCTCTGCAAGGCCGGCACCAAGGCGATCGACCTTCCCATCTACATCTCGCCGATCGCCATCGCCTACAACGTCACTGGCCTCAAGGACCTCAAGCTCGATGCCGCGACCATCGCGGGCATCTTCAAGGGCACCATCACCAAGTGGGATGACCCGGCCATCAAGTCGCTGAACTCCGGCGCAACGCTCCCCTCGGCCGCGATCGTCGTTGTGCACCGCTCGGACGACTCCGGCACCACCCAGAACTTCACTGATTACCTCGCCGCGAACGCGCCGACAGTCTGGGACAAGCCGGCTGCCCAGACCTATCCATACGCTATCGGTGACGCGGCAAAGGGCACCTCGGGTGTCGCCGACGCCGTCAAGGGCGCTGCCAACAGCATCACCTACATCGACGAGTCCGGCGCGACCGGACTCAGCATCGCGCAGCTGAAGGTCGGTTCCGCATTCGTGAAGATCAACGCTGCCGGTGCCGCCGATGTCGTGGCGAAGTCCCCGACCGCCACCGGTCGCGGCGCAAACGACCTCGCGATCGCGATCGATCGCAAGAACACGGACAAGAACGCCTGGCCGCTCGTTCTCGTGAGCTACATGATCGTCTGCAACACCTACGCCGACCCGGCCAAGGGTGAGCTCGTGAAGGCGTATGCACAGTACGTGGCAAGCTCCGAGGGACAGGCCGCAGCACAGTCACAGGCTGGTTCGGCTCCTCTCTCCAAGGAACTCGCCGCCAAGGTCGCGAAGGCGATCGATACGATCAAGTAGTGAAGTCGTAAACTCGGCCTGGGTTGCCTGCGTCTCGCAGCCCGGGCCGAGCCCGCGTTCCGGCCCGGATCCTCAGTACCGTCCCACGTCAGGAAGAAACGGAATGGCAAGTCAAGCAACGGGTGCGATCAAAGCCCGAGTGCGACTCGGAGACCGGGTGTTCTCCTACAGTACGGTCATTGCCGGCTCGATCATCCTCGTGTTACTCGCCGCCGTTGCCCTCTTCCTCATCGTGCAGGCCATCCCGGCCATCACCGCCAAGGCAGGCGCTCTTCCAAACTCCGCCCCCAACTTCTGGGCCTACGTCTGGCCGCTCGTCTTTGGCACCGTCTGGTCCGCCGCAATCGCCCTGATCATCTCCATCCCCATCTCCATCGGGGTTGCTCTGTTCATTTCCCACTATGCCCCGCGCCGGCTCGCCCAGGGCCTCGGCTACGTGATCGACCTTCTGGCCGCCGTGCCCTCCGTCGTCTTCGGCCTGTGGGGCGTTCTCGTGCTCGCCCGAGCCGTGCAGCCGTTCTTCGTCTTCCTCAACGTCAACTTCGGCTGGATTCCCCTCTTCGGTGGCGTCGTCTCGGGCACTGGTAAAACCGTGCTCACGGTCGCCATCGTGCTCGCCGTCATGGTGCTGCCGATCATGACCGCCGTCTGCCGGGAGATCTTCCTGCAGACGCCGCGGCTGCACGAGGAGGCCGCGCTCGCCCTCGGTGCCACCCGCTGGGAGATGATCCGAATGGCGGTGCTCCCCTTCGCCCGCCCCGGCATCATCTCCGCCTCCATGCTCGGCCTCGGCCGCGCTCTCGGCGAGACATTCGCGGTGGCCATGGTGCTCTCACCGGCCATCGTGATCAACTTCTTCCTCCTCACCTCGCAGAATCCGAACACAATCGCGGCGAACATCGCGCTGCAGTTTCCCGAGGCATCGGGGCTCGGCGTCAACACCCTCATCGCCTCAGGACTCGTGCTGTTCGTGATCACCTTCATCGTGAACGCGATCGCCCGTTTTGCGGTGAATCGCCGCAAAGCATTCTCGGGAGCGAACTAGTGGCTGTCACTGCGGCCGGCCCGATGCCGAACGCCCTCACCGCCGGTCGCCTGCCCCGAGGCGCGGTGTGGATGGTTCTGCTCGGCAGCTGGGCGCTCCTCGCCATCGTCTTCGCCCTCGTGCAGATGGCCGGTGCGACACAGCAGTACAACCTCGTCGGCGCAATCTTCCTCGGCACAGTGCTCTTCAACGTGCTGCTGTTCATGATCACCTACCTCGTGGAGGGCGCACGCCAGGCCCGGGACCGCCTTGCCAGTTCCCTCGTCGCCACCGCGTTCATCATCGCGCTGCTCCCGCTCGTGTCGCTCGTCTACACGGTGCTTCTCAACGGCCTGTCGCGCATGGTCGCACCCTCGTTCTTCACCCAGTCGATGCGCAATGTGCTCGGGGCCGATGGCGGTGCGGTCCACGCCATCATCGGAACCCTCGAGGTGACGGCGGTCGCCACGATCATCTCCGTGCCGATCGGACTGCTCACCTCGATCTATCTGGTCGAATACGGACGGGGCCTGCTGGCCCGTGTCATCACCTTCATGGTCGACGTGATGACGGGCATCCCGTCGATCGTCGCCGGCCTGTTCGCCTACGCCCTCTTCGTGCTCCTGACCGGTAACGTCGGCTACCGGTCCGGCTTCGGCGGATCAATCGCACTCTCGGTGCTCATGATCCCCGTCGTTGTGCGCTCCTCCGAGGAGATGCTGAAGCTCGTGCCCAACGAGTTGCGCGAGGCCTCCTACGCCCTCGGGGTGCCGAAGTGGCTCACCGTGCTCAAGATCGTGCTCCCTACCTCAGTCGCCGGGATCACGACCGGAATCATGCTGTCGATTGCGCGGGTGATCGGCGAGACGGCGCCGCTGCTGATCATCTCCGGCCTCACTGCGAGCATGAACTACGACCTCTTCCGCGACCGGATGATGACGCTGCCCGTATTCGTCTACACGCAGTACTCCAACCAGGGCGCCAATCAGGCCGACTTCGTGAATCGAGCCTGGGCCGGAGCGCTTACCCTGATACTCATCGTCATGCTGCTCAACCTCGGCGCTCGCCTCATCGCACGAATCTTCGCCCCCAAGCTCGGCCGTTGAGCGCGGCGAACAACCAAAGGAACCCCGTGTCCAAGCGCATCGAAGTCAATGATCTGAACGTGTACTACGGAAGGTTCAAGGCCGTGGAAGATGTGACACTGACCATTGAACCTCGCACCGTCACCGCTTTCATCGGACCGAGCGGCTGCGGAAAGTCCACCTTCCTCCGCACCCTCAACCGCATGCACGAGGTGATTCCCGGCGCCCGCGTCGAGGGCGAGGTGCTGATCGACGGCAACAACCTCTACGGGCAGGACGTCGACCCAGTGCTCGTGCGCCGCCAGGTGGGCATGGTCTTCCAGCGCCCCAACCCCTTCCCCACGATGTCCATTCGCGACAACGTAATCGCCGGGGTGAAGCTCAACAACCGCAAGATCTCCAAGACCGACGCCGACTCGCTCGTCGAGAGGTCACTGCAGAGCGCCAACCTGTGGAACGAGGTCAAGGACCGCCTCGCGCTTCCCGGCTCCAGCCTCTCCGGCGGCCAGCAGCAGCGCCTGTGCATCGCGCGGGCGATCGCGGTGCAGCCGGATGTCGTGCTCATGGACGAGCCGTGTTCCGCCCTCGACCCCATCTCGACCCTCGCGATCGAAGACCTCATCGAGGAGCTCAAGGTCGACTACACGATCGTGATCGTGACGCACAACATGCAGCAGGCATCACGTGTGTCCGACCGAACGGCGTTCTTCAATATCGCCGGCACGGGCAAGCCCGGCCGACTCATCGAATACGACGACACCAACACGATCTTCTCGAAGCCGAGCGTTCAGGCCACCGAAGACTACGTTTCGGGCAAGTTCGGATAAGCAGGGACCGCCGGTCTCGATACGGACGCCGCGCGACCTACTCGACCTACTCCGCAACCGGTGGTCAGGCGCTCGGCACTGCCACGATCGGCGCGGTGGTCGGAGACTTGGAGCCGCCACTCGGTTCGATGGTAATGCCGAGGGTATCGCCAGCAGTCAGCTCCCCCGAGAGCACGCTCACCGTCGTGCGGGATGACGCGGCGTTGAAGATTCCGGCCGGAGTCGCGTTCGAGCCCTTGTCGATGTACCAGAGCTGGTAGGTCTTGCCGTCTGCGAGCTTCGGAAGCTTGTCGATCACGACAGCGGACCGCTTGAGGCCCACCGACCAGACGAAGGTGGCCGTGCCACCGCCGGTGACATCTGCCTTGGCCTGCTGGTAGTCGCTCGCCGACACGATGGCCGAGATGGCCGCCGCCTGCTGCTGGGATTGATTGCCCGCGGACAGTCCGAGGATGTTGCCGCCGACAAAGAGCGCGACCGCCGCGGCCACCGCCACCAGGATCGAGGCCGGGCGGGTGAACCAGCGGGCGGAAGCCTTCCTGGTGGCTCGCGAGGGCGTGCCGAGGCTCGCCGTACGGATGGCTTCGGCTGAGGAATCCTGCTGTGGTGAGGTCTGCTGTGGTGTAGTGACCGCAGGTATGGCCGAGAGCGTCGGACGCGCCGCCGGACGAGGCGTGCGCTGAGGAGTAACGGCGATCTGGGCCATGAGCCGGGCCCTGAGGTCGGCCGGGGGCGCGACAGAGGCGGTAGACAGTCCGATCAGCACCGCTGTATCCGACAATGACGCCACCTCAGCCCGCGTCTCTTCGGATGTCAGCAGGTACGCCTCGAACCGAGCCTTCTCATCACCCTCAAGTGCATCCAGCGCGTACGCGCCGCTGAGGAGGTGTAGTTCTTCGCGATCGGTCACGATGCCACCCCCAATTCATCGCGCAGACGGATCATGCCGTCGCGTAGTCGTGTCTTCACCGTGCCGATGGGCACACTGAGCATTGCTGCCACTTCACTGTGGCTAAAGCCGCCGTAATACGCCAGGGTGACGGCTTGGCGCTGCAGTTCGGTCAATTGCGACATGGCTTCCTTCACCCTTTCGTGTTCGATAGTCGTTTCCACCGTATCCGCCACATTGTCGTAGTCGGACACGTAATCCCTGATGCCGATCCTCACGTCACGATCGCGACCGGACTGTGATGACCTGATCCGGTCGACAGCGCGCCGGTGAGCCATGGTGAGGATCCAGGTGGATGCCCCACCCTTGCTCGGTTCGTACCGTGATGCGTTTTGCCAGATCTCCAGGAAGACCTCCTGGGTCACTTCTTCCGATTGCGCGGGATCCACCAATAGTCTGCGAATCAGCCCGAAGACTCTCGGGGAGATCTCGTCGTAGAGTGCCCCGAAAGCCGCCTGGTCCCCGCCTGCAATTTGTGCGAGCAGGGTTTCCTTCGTCGCAGGTTTGTCAGTGGACTGATAGTCCTGGCTGCGGTCGGTTTCACGGGGCACGAGCCTAAGCATCGCAAACATTCCGAGCGATCGTGCGCGATGCTGAAAAGACACCCGCGGTGAGTGTCGATTGGAGCACCCCGATATTCAGTTGTGTGCCACCAACGCAGACCGAACAACGTGGGGTTGATTCCGAGGCCGTTCCGTCTACGCAGGTCACACTAGGGATTCGCCACCGACGGCGAAACGGATTGGTCCATGCCACATTCAGCCTCGGAATCCGATGGCTTCGAGGCAACCCGCCCCCAAAAAGGGTGCCGGGCCGCAGGAACGCCTCTCGGCGCTAGGCCGCTCGGAGCGGCGAATATTGGAGCCCGGGGTTACTGCGGCCCGGCGATGGCCCTTGCGAGCCGTTGACGAGTGTACCCGCCGACTCTGGATGCTTGCACTTCCGGCCAGGGGTCAACTTCGCAGCGTTCTGACAGTCGGGAAGATGCGAAGTTGGCACCCTGGAAGGCTGGGCCGGAATCCCGAGGTCAGTCGAGCGAACCGGCCCGCCAGAGCCTCGCGCAGGAGACGAACTCTGTGGCCGTCTGTGACAGGCGGAGCGCCCGGGTGGTGAGTTCGGATGCGCGCTCCGGCGAGGTGAGGTCCGAGTCATCCGCGACGCTCGTGGCGCCAAGCGCTGTGATGCGGCAGAATGCGGCGGCACGGTCGAGCGCCACCCCGAAGTCGCCCTGGAACAGGCCCCGCAGGATCTGGTCGGCAAGAGCGATGATCTCCGCAGGGCCGGTCGGTGCGGTCGCGCCAGCCACGACCGGGTCGATAGTCGTCGCGATCTCGGTACCGCGCTGGAACAGGTGGGAGATACCCTCGGCATCCTGGCGCACGAGCGCTCGCATCAGGTAGATGCGCCAGAGCGCTCCGGGCAGGCTGCGCGGGCTGGCACGGGCCCAGAGTTCGGCGACGGCATCGATACCGTGTTCATCGGTGAAGGCCACGAGCCGGTCGACCACACCCTGGTCGGAGCTCTGCCGCACGCGACTGAGCAGCGCGCCAGCGGTCTCATGGGCGACGCGACTGATCTGGGCGGGGTCCTCCCCGCCCACGAAGCTCTCGAACTTGGCACCCGAGAACTGGGTCGGCTTATGGAACTGGTCATTCATCCGATAAAGCCTAAGCCAGCGGATGCCGCAGTCGCGGCTCGTTCGCCGGTCGCGCAATCCACGCTAGATTTAACCGCAGGGGCCTCTAGCTCAGTTGGTAGAGCATCGGACTTTTAATCCGTGGGTCGTCGGTTCGAGCCCGACGGGGCCCACCCTCTCGGATCCCCCTATCTACGGGGATCCTGCTTCAGTTGTGAGCTGCTCTGCCGGGCTATTCGGGCCAGTTGCCCACATTTTGCCCACAATTGCTGCAGGACCGGCCGCGTTCAGCGCGATTCCGACGGCGTCCAGATCGTCCTCGAACAGGTCGCTGTGCACGTCCAGTGTCATTGCGGCGGACTTGTGACCCAGCATTCTCTGTACTGCCCTCACGTTCGCACCGGCCGAGATCGCGGGGCCTGCCGCCGTGTGACGGAGATCGTGAGGAGAAAACGGCGCGAGCTCAGGATGCTCTCAGACGAGTTCGAGAACTCCGCGCTCAAAGTTCCTCCGGCGCCAGTGATTCTTCGGTGAGTCGTAAACAAGATCACGGCCCACCTCCACGACGGACTGGTTCACATTCACTCGATGCCGCGCGATGTCCAGATCCCCCACGCGAAGTGCGGCAATCTCGCCCCATCTCAGTCCGGTGTACGCCAGGAAGAGGACGGTGTCGCCGTCCGGCCCGCACCGGGCAGCGAGCTCATGGGTCGAGGAGTGGGAGAGGTGCCACCTTTTGTCCCGACTTATTCGAGGAAGACCAATTCCTTCGGCAACATTTCTTGTGATCCGCCCGTCGCGGATCGCATATTTGAGGATCATCGAAAGTACGCGATGATAGCTCTGCACCGTGGCCGGCGAGGCGCGCTTGGACTCGTCGGAGATCCAGGTCTGGACGGCGGCTTAGGAAAGGTCCTCGAGCGGAGCGAGGCCCCAGTGAGGAGCTATTTGCGTGCGAACGATCGCGTCACAGCGTGCCCGCGTGGACGGTGTGAGTTGGACCTGGCTGCTCACCCACTCGTGCGCGGTCTGCCCGACTGAAACCCGGCTCTTGGCCGCGGACACGTACTCGCCTCGAGACTTCGTGAGCTCGATGGAAGTGAGATACAACTCCGCCTCGCGCTTCGTCCTGAAGCCGCGCCTGTCGGTCTGCGACTTGTTCGGCTGGTGAAATCGAACCCG
>JBBRDX010000059.1:0-15830 GCA_038203515.1 Actinomycetales bacterium
TGGTCGAGTAGCGCGCCCCGCGCGCGTATCGAGACCCGCCCGAGCACCGGTCTCCCCGGTGGTCGAGTAGCGCGCCCCGCGCGCGTATCGAGACCCGCCCGAGCACCGGTCTCGATACGGTCGCTGCGCGACCTACTCGACCAACGGCGACTTCCTGGGCGGCTTTCTGCTGAGACCGTTCAGATCACCAAATCGCCCCTCAATCAGCGCGATCCTTTTGGCTCTGCTCCAGTTCTGCACTTGCTTCTCTCGTGCGAAAGCCTCGTCGATTCGGGTGAATTCCTCCGCAAAGATCAAGCGCACGGGAAGGCGACGCTTGGTGTAGTCAGCGCCCTCTCCCGCTTGATGCTGCGCAAGACGTCGCTCAAGGTCGATAGAGCTGCCGACATAGAGCGATTTGTCGGCGCACTCGAGGATGTACATGTGGGCCATCCTGCAAGAGTGCTGCGCAAGAAAGGGCGCTGCAGAAGTTATGCACACGGTCTCGATATGGTCGCCGCGCGACCCACTCGATCAACGGGGCTGCGCGGCCCGGGGCTCAGCCGTCGACGCTGCGGGACTGTCGCGGATAGTCCTCGTCACGTCGGGAATCCTCCACCGCCAGCTTTCGCGTGCGACTCACTCGGAAGATATAGAGCGCGTCGAGAAGTCCTGCGGTGTTGCTGAGCAGCAGCGCGATGAACCACGGCTTGCTGTCGTCTTTCGCCGCGTACCAGAGCGAGGCGCCCTTCCAGGCGAGAGTCCAGGCCGCAACTACCGAGATCAGGGCGACCTGCGCGGGTTCTGGCCGCTTGTTTTCCATCCAATGTCCCATGACGTCAATTCTGCGACGCCGGCCCGTGCCGGTACAGGGCCAAACGTCCCACACCCCGGTGGTCGAGTAGCGCGGTCTACCGCGCGTATCGAGACCCCGCCCCACCGGTCCCGACCCGGTCGCTGCGCGACCTACTCGACCAACAGACACCCCCGGTGGTCGAGTAGCGCGGTCTACCGCGCGTATCGAGACCCCGCCCCACCGGTCCCGACCCGGTCGCTGCGCGACCTGAGCGTCCTACTCGACCGACGACGCCGCCGCCAGCGCGGAGGAGAGGCCGGTCGAGACCACGTCGAAAGCCTCGGACATGTAGTCGGAGAGCGGCCGGCGACCGATGCCATCTCTCGCCCAGACGGTCCACGCCGCCGAGATCGCCCCGGAGAGCGCGTTCGCTGCGCTGAGCACGAGCAGATCGTCCGAGCGTCGCTGCAGCTGTCGCGCGAGAAAATCAGCGATCAGGTCGGATCGGCGAGCGAGCCGCGCGAGACCGGAGACCCGCGTCTCCTCCGCCGTGCCCATCACGTCGACCTGGGTAAGGGCGAGCGGTACGCGGTCGACCCCGATGTCCGATACAACACGCATGGTCGCAGCGCGCATCTCGGCGAGCGCTGGCTGACCATTCGGGATCTCCCGCAGTTCGACGGCGAGGCGATCGATCGCGGCATCCAGCTCCACCCACAGAACGTCGCTTTTGGCGCCGAAATAGTTGAAGAAGGTGTTGCGGCTCACGCCGGCGCGTTGCGTGATCTGCTCGATCGTCGTGAGCGCGTAGGTGTTCTCGAGAAACAGTTCGGCCGCGGCATCCTCAATGACGGTGCGGGACGAGGTGCGCGGGCGGCCGACGGCGTTGTGTGAGGCTGGAGCCATCTGTTCCTCCCAAGAGGGATAATATTGTACTGAGTCCAATAATAGAAACGAAAGAGTCCTCCGTCGTGAAGCGCGTCGTCGTCCCCGTCATTTCCATTCTCGCAGTCGCACTGATCGCGACCGGCTGTAGCGCCGCAACCACGCCGACGGGCACCCAACCCGTTTCGGGCGGAGTTCTCGTCTACGCCACCGGCGACGCCGAGCCGGACTGCCTCGACCCTCACGTCGGAGGCAACTACCCGCAGGCGCTCGTCGCCACCCAATACCTCGAATCCCTGGTCTCCAAGAACACCGCGGGCGAGATCGTTCCCTGGCTCGCCACCAAGTGGACGGAGTCGCCCGACGGGCTGAGCTGGGACTTCACGCTCAAGAAAGACGTGAAGTTCACGGATGGCACGGTTCTCACCGCCGATGCGATCGCCGCGAATGTTGCCCACGTGCAGGATCCGGCCACCGGATCCTCCACCGGCTACCTGGCGCTGCAGAAGGTCACCGGGGTGACCGCGGTGTCAGCGGATGTCGCCCGCTTCACCCTCTCGACGCCCGACAGCGCCCTGCTCGACTCGCTCTCGCAGCCCTGGCTCGCAATCGAATCCGCCACCGCACTGAAGCGCAGCCAGGCGGTGAACTGCGAGTCTCCGGTGGGCACCGGACCGTTCGTGGTGAAGAAGTGGACGCACCAGCAGTCGATCAGCCTGGTGCGCAATGCCGACTACAGCTCTCCCCCGGCGGATGCCGCCCACTCCGGCCGCGCCTACCTGAAGGGTATCGACTGGCGATTCCTGCCCGACTCGGCTTCCCGCTACGCCGCGTTACAGGCCGGCACCGTTGACGTGATCGACAATGTGCAGCCCGACACGCTGGTCGCCGCGAAGAAGAGCAGGGACCTCGTCGCCATCGATGCACCGCGGCCAGGGGCATCCAATCGCATCGAACTGAACTCGAGTATCGCTCCCTTCGATGATGCGAAGGTGCGCGAGGCGTTCATCCGCTCCGCGAACGTGAACGACGCGGTCACGAGCCTGTTCTTCGGCACGGCGAAGCGCTCGTATTCCGCGCTGTCGAGCGTGGAGAAGTCGGGAATCTCCGAACCCTCCCTCTTCGACTACGACCAGAAGGCCGCAGCGAAGCTCCTCGACGAGGCGGGCTGGTCCACGAAGAATGCCGACGGCTACCGCACCAAGAACGGTTCCGTGCTCGAGCTCTCGTTGCCGGTGAGTACCAACCAGTCGATCCCCGCCGAGCAGTCGCTGTTCGAGCAGCTGCAGGCCACCTCGAAGCAGGCCGGGTTCAAGGTGGACCTGAAGCCGCTCGACCTGTCCAGCTGGTACGGCGCGCTCGGTAAGAACCAGTACAACCTGGTGAGCGCTCCGTACACGAAGGTCGGGCCGGATGTGCTGCGCATCCTGTTCGATTCGGCCGGCACGAAGCCCGCGCCGAGTGGCTACTTCGCCAATCACTCCCAGGTGAAGGACCCGGCACTCGACGCACTTCTCGAGAAGGCCGCAACGTCGTCGGATGCCGCGGAGCGCCAGTCGCTCTACAAGCGGTCCCAGGAGATCGTGCTGAAGGGTTTCTACATCCTGCCGCTTTACGACCAGCAGAACCACTACTTGCACCGCTCCGTCGTGAAGGGCCTGCGGGCGATGCCGACGGTGTCGACCCCCACGATGTATGACTCGTGGCTCTCCCGGTAGGCGCGCTACCGGGGTCCGGTGCCCGGCGAAGCTGGGCACCCTGGGCGCTGCTCCGCCTCGGGGGTGTGGCCTTCGTGCTCTGGGCGGTGGCGACGGTCACCTTCTTCGCGATCCGACTCATCCCCGGGGATCCCGCCGAGGCTATCCTCGGTGGCCCCGGCTCCCAGGCGAGTGCGGCGGCCCTCGCCCAGGCTCGTGCCGACTACGGCCTTGACCAGCCGCTGGTCGTGCAATACCTGCACTACCTGGGGCGGATGCTGCGCGGCGACCTCGGCGTCTCCTATGCGCTCAAACAGCCGGTGATCGCCGTCGTCGGCGAGAATCTCGGCGGCACACTCCTGCTCGCGGTGGTGTCGTTGCTGGTCGCGGCGGCGATCGCGCTCGCGCTGGCGGCCTGGTCCGCGCGAGGCGGGCGGGTGGCATCCGCAGTCAGCTGGGTGCTCGAAGTCGTGGCGGCGGCGGTGCCTCACTTCTGGCTGGCGATCAGCCTCATCCTCCTGTTCTCCACGACCCTCGGCTGGCTCCCCCCGGTGAGCGTGCCCGGACCGCTTGGGCTCGTGCTCCCCGTGCTCACGCTTGCGCTCCCCCTCTCCGGATTTCTCGCCCAGGTGATGCGCGAATCCATCCTCGACGCGATGGCCTCGCCCTTCGTGCTCGCCGCCCGGGCGCGGGGCGAAGGATCCGGCGGGGTGTTCTGGCGTCATGCGCTGCGCCATGCGGCTATTCCGGCCATCGGACTGGCCGGCTGGGCCTTCGGCTCGCTGATCAGTGGAGCCGTGGTGGTCGAGACGATCTTCGCCCGGCCCGGCCTCGGTCGCAGCCTGCTCTCGGCGGTGCAGCAGCGGGATGTTCCCCTCGTGCTCGGCGTCGTACTCGTCGTCGCCCTCGGCTACATGCTCGTGACCACCCTCACCGACCTTGCCGACCGCCTGGTCGACCCCCGGTTGCGTGCGGCATGAGACGCGTGCTGCTGTGGACCGGAGTCGCGGCGCTTGCCTTCCTCCTGGTCGCGGCCATCGCCCCTGGGCTGGTCGCGCCGGCCGATCCGCTGGCCATCCACCCCACCCAGAGTTTTCGTGCGCCGTCGTTCGCGCACCTCTTCGGCACCGACGAATCGGGCCGCGACATCTTTACCCGCGTCATCCATGGCACCGGAGCCTCCCTGCTCATCGGTATCTCTGCGACCGCGATCGGTGTCGGTCTCGCACTGGTCTTCGGACTGCTGGCGGGCCTCGGCCCGCGCTGGCTCGACTTCGGCACGACCCGCTTTCTCGAGGTACTGTTCGCGTTCCCCGGGCTGCTTCTCGCACTGCTCTTCATCGTCGTCTATGGTCCCGGGGTCATGACGTCAACCATTGCCGTGGGGCTCGCCACCGCTCCGGGCTATGCCCGCATCATCCGCAGCCGGGTGCTCGTGGTGCGGCGCGCCCCGTATCTGGAGGCGGCGACCGTGCTCGGGCGAGGCTGGTGGTCTCGCCTGTGGCGGCACCTGCTGCCGAACGTGGCCGGATCTCTCTTCGTGCTATTAACCCTCGGTATCGGTCAGTCGATCGTCTGGGCCTCCTCCCTCAGCTACCTCGGCCTCGGTGCCGTGCCCCCCGCTGCCGAATGGGGCGCGATGCTCTCGGCCGGGCGCACCTACCTCACATCTTTCTGGTGGATGACCTTTTTCCCCGGCCTGTTCATCATGATCAGCGCGGTGGCGACAACGCTGGTCGGGCGTGGACTGCAGCAACGGACCCGTCACCCGTGACCGCGCTCGTGAGCGTTCGCGAGCTCGCTGTGAGCTTCGGCGCGGCCCCGGTGGTCTCCGGCGTCTCGTTCGACCTCCAGCCCGCACAGTGCGTCGCAATCGTGGGCGAATCCGGGTCGGGCAAGAGCGTCACCGCGCGAGCACTGCTGGGTCTCACCGGCGGCACCGTCACCGCCGCAGAGCTGCGATTCGACACGACCGACATCACGGATGCGTCCCGACGCCGGCTGCAACGCCTCCGCGGGCGGGACATCGGCTTCATCTCCCAGGGCGCCCTCGTCGCACTCGATCCGCTGCGTCCGGTCGGCCGGGAGATCGCCGACTCGCTTCGGCTCCACGGCTCGCTCTCCGCGATCGACCGCCACGCGCGCGTGCTCGACCTGCTTGCGCAAGTGGGAGTGCCGAACCCCGCACTGCGGGCGTCCCAGCGCCCTGATGAGCTCTCGGGAGGACTTCGTCAACGTGCTGTCATCGCGTCAGCGATTGCGATGCAGCCCCGGTTGCTGATTGCAGACGAACCGACTACCGCCCTCGATACGACGGTGCAGGCTGGCATCCTCGATCTGCTCGAACGGCTGAGGGTCGAGGGCGCCGCGATCCTGCTGATCAGTCACGATCTCGCGGTGGTGAGTCGGCTGGCCTCCCACCTGCTCGTGATGAGCGGTGGGAGCGTGGTGGAGAGCGGGCCGACCGAGCGGGTGCTGGCGGATCCGCAGCATCCGTACACCCGCAGCCTGATCGCTGCGGTGCCGACCGGTCGTGCTCGGTTCGAGCGGCTGACGAGTGGCCCGGCAGCGGAGCCCGCGCCGGCGGAGCCCGCGCCGGTCGAGCCCGCGCCGGTCGAGCCCGCTTCGCTCGAGCAGCGCGACGTGCTCGCCGCCGACAGGCTCTGCAGGCGATTCGGCTCCCTCCTGGCAGTCGACGACGTGAGCTTCTCCCTGAAGCGCGGTCGCACGCTCGGAATCGTGGGCGAATCCGGGTCGGGCAAGACCACCCTCGCCCGGCTCGTGCTCGCGCTCGAGCAGCCGGATTCGGGGGATGTCTCCCTCCTCGGCGAGCCGTGGACCGGTGTGCGGGAGTCGGCACGGCGCGCACGTCGTCCGCGCATCGGGGCGATCTATCAGGACGCCCTCAGCTCCTTCGACCCGCGCTGGACGGTGGGGCGGATCCTCGCGGATGCCCGGGGCGGGGCGGCCGGTGTTCCAGTGCTGCTCGAGTCCGTGGGCCTCTCCCCCGACATCGCCGGTCGCCGCCCGCGGCATCTCTCGGGCGGCCAGCAGCAGCGCGTCGCGATCGCACGCGCCATTGCGCCGCGGCCCGACATCCTGGTCTGCGACGAGCCGGTATCGAGCCTCGATGTGTCTGTGCAGGCGCAGGTTCTCGACCTGCTCGACGACCTGCAGCGATCCCTCGGACTGAGCTATCTCTTCATCTCCCACGACCTCGGCGTCGTGCGCCACATGAGCGACGATGTGCTCGTGATGCGGGACGGTCACGTGGTCGAATCCGGCCCGACGGAAGCCGTCTTCGGAGCGCCACAGCATGAGTACACGAAGGGGCTGATCGCTGCGACGCCGCAGCTGCCGTGAAAGACTTCATCGGATGAGCATCGAAACTCCCGCCTGGTGGACCTCCGCCGTCGTGTACCAGATCTACCCGCGCAGCTTCGCCGACTCCACCGGTGACGGCATCGGCGACCTCGGTGGCATCCGCGGCAAGCTGGACTACCTGCACGAGCTCGGGGTGGATGTCGTGTGGCTCTCCCCCATCTGTCGCTCACCGCAGGCCGACAACGGCTATGACATCAGCGACTATCAGGACATCGACCCACTCTTCGGATCGCTCGAGGAGTTCGACCTGCTGCTCGCCGAGGCGCACGCCCGCGGCATCAAGATCGTGATGGACCTCGTGGTGAATCACACGAGCGACGAGCATGCCTGGTTCTCTGAATCGCGCAGCTCACTCGCGAGCCCGAAGCGCGACTGGTATGTCTGGCGGGACGGCGTGGATGGTCGCGAGCCCAATCTCTGGCGCAGCATGTTCGGCGGGCCGGCCTGGCAACTCGACGCGGCAACCGGCCAGTACTACCTGCATCTCTTCGCGGTGAAGCAGCCCGATCTCAACTGGGAGAACCCGGAGGTGCGAGCCGCTGTGTACTCGATGATGAACTGGTGGCTCGACCGCGGCGTCGATGGCTTCCGCATGGACGTGATCAACCTCATCGCGAAGGTGCAGTCCGACCTCGTCGGCGACAGCCCCGGCTTCGTGATGGGAGACCATGTGCACGACTACCTGCAGGAGATGAACCGCGAGGTCTTCGCCGGGCGGGAAGCAGACCTCATCACGGTGGGTGAGACACCCGGAGCCACGGTGGATGACGCCATCCGGTTCACGAGCTCCGACCGGCTCGAGCTCGACATGGTATTCCAGTTCGAGCATGTCGGCCTCGACCACGGCCCGCGCACCAAGTTCGACAACGTGCCGCTCCAGCTCGCGGACCTCAAGCGTTCGCTCGGTCGCTGGCAAACCGGGCTTGCCGCGGCCGGCTGGAACAGCCTCTACTTCAGCAACCACGACCAGCCGCGTTCGGTCTCCCGTTTCGGTGACGACAGGCAGTTCCGGTACGAGTCCGCGACGCTGCTCGCCGCGATCCTGCACCTGCACCGCGGCACGCCCTACATCTACCAGGGCGACGAGATCGGCATGACGAATGCCGGCTTCACGACTATCGAGCAGTACCGGGACATCGAGTCGCTGAACTACTTCCATGAGGAGGTCGCGGCCGGCGCATCCCCCGCTGCGCTGTTGGAGTCCCTCGCATTCCGCAGCCGCGACAACGCGCGCACGCCGGTGCCGTGGGATGCCACCCCCGGGGCGGGCTTCACGACCGGGACGCCCTGGCTCGCCATCATGCCGAACCACGCCACCATCAACGTGGCGACGGATCGAGCGTCGGGCTCCCGCTCGATCTTCGAGTTCTATCGCCGACTCATCGCCCTGCGGCACGGATCGTCGGTCGTGTCGCTCGGCGACTTCGTAATGCTCGAGCCGGAGCATCCGACTCTTTACGCCTTCACGCGTTCGCTCGGCGGCGAGACCCTGGTGGTGGTGGGCAACTTCTCGAGTGAGCCACTCGAACTGCCGCCCGCTGTCGCTGGCGACCTGGTCATCGGCGACCTAGTCATCGGCAACTATGGTGAGGTGCCGGATATCGCGGGGGCGCTGCGGCCGTGGGAAGTGCGGGTGGTTCGGCGGGGGTGAGGAATCGGTCGGATGGGTTGTCGATGCACTCAGAACTACTTCTGCACCACATCCGACCCGGCGATGCGCTGGGCGACGTAGATGGGGATGATCGAGACCAGTACGAGCACAACGGCGATGACGTTGACGATCGGCGCCTGGTTCGGGCGGAACAGGTTGTTGAGAATCCAGAGCGGCAGGGTCGTGACTCCCGTGCCGGCGGTGAAGGTCGTCACGATGATCTCATCGAAGCTCAGGGCGAAGGCAAGCAGTCCACCGGCGAGCATCGCCGATCGCAGCTGCGGGAAGGTAACCAGCCTGAAGGTGGTCCAGAGTCCGCCACCGAGGTCTGCCGATGCCTCCTCGAGACTCGTGCCCATCCTGCGCAGGCGCGCGATCACGTTATTGAATACCGTGACGATGCAGAAGGTGACGTGGGCGATGATCACGCTGAAGATCGAGAGCTGAATGCCCAGGATGGTGCGGAAGGCATTGTTGAGCGCGATGCCCGTGATGATGCCCGGTAGGGCTATCGGCAGGATGACCAGCAGGCTCACGGTATCCCTGCCGAAGAATTTGTACCGCTGAAGTGCGAGCGAGATGAGGGTGCCGAGCACGAGCGAGACGATTGTGGCGACAACCGCCACCTGCACGCTGGTGAGGATCGCGTCGAGCGCACCCGCACTCTGGAACGCCTTGCCCCACCAGGCGAAGGTGAGGCCGGGTGGTGGCCAGGTGAGACTCTTGCTCGTGCTGAACGAGTTGATCAACACCACGATCAGCGGCAGATAGATCGTCGCGAGGATGATCCCGGTTATCGTGCCGAGCACGGTGCGGCTGGTCTTGCTCAATCTCACGGCAGAGCCTCACAGGCTGTTCAGGGCACCGGTGCGACGCACCGCGGCGAGGTAGACGAAAATGATCGCGATGGGGATGAGCGCAATCGCCGAGGCGAGGGGGAGGTTGTTGGCCGCGCCGACGTTGGTATAGACGAGGTTGCCGAGCATCTGGTTCGCTCCGCCCACGATGTTGATGGTGATGTAGTCGCCGAGGGTCAGCGAGAAGCTGAAGATCGATCCGGCGACGATGGCCGGCCAGAGCAGCGGCAGCACGACCGAGCGGAGCGTTCGCCAGGTACCGGCACCAAGATCGCTGGATGCCTCGAGCAGCGAATTGGGTACCCTCTCGAGCCCCGCATAGATCGGCAGGATCACGTAGGGCAGCCACAGGTAGGCGAGGGTGATGACGGCCCCGGTGATGCCGTAGCCGGGAGTCGTGCCGCCGAAGGGCTGCACGATCCACTGGAAGATGCCATCGTTCGACAACACGGACCGCCAGGCGTAGGCCTTGACCAGGTAGCTCGCCCAGAGGGGCATGAGGATCGCGATCACGAGAATGCGTTGCCACCTCGCCGACGCCACCTTCGCCATGAAGAAGGCGATGGGCAGCGCGATGACGATGTCCGCGATGGTGACCAGTACCGCCATGCCCAGCGTGCGCAGCGTGACGGACTGGTAGAGCGATCCGGTGAGGACGGTGATGATGTTGTCGAAGGTCCAGTCGGTGCGTACCTCACCGGTGAAGCTGTCGACCGTCCAGAACGCTGTGACGAGAAGAGCGACCAGGGCGGCGATATAGACCAGGCCGAGCCAGAACAACGGCGCCGAGATCAGCAGCGCAAGACGCACCCGAACGTGGGAATACAGGAAGACCGAGGCCCGGTGGCCCGCGCCCTTCTGCCCGCGCGTTTCACTCTGCGTTGTCATTACTCTCCATACGGTTCCTCGGTGGTGGAAGGTCGGCCGCAGCACCTGCCGTCGGCCGACCCACAGGGCGGTTAGCCCTTGATTTCCTGCCAGGCGGTGGTCCACTGCGAGTAGTCCGTGCATGTGACGTCGGTGCGACCGTCGAGGCACTTCGCGATGGGGGTGGTCCAGTACCAGATCTTCGACGCGTAGGCCTCGTCTCCGGCGTGGTAGGTCGCGCAGGTGTTCTTGTCAGCGGTGAAGTTGCACGCCTGGGAGCTCGACGGCGCCTCACCGAAGTATTCCGTGGCCTGTGCGTTGACCTTCGGGCTGGCGATGTAGTCGAGCCACTTGTATGCACAGTTCGGGCTCTTCGCCTTCGCCCCGATCATCCAGGTGTCCGACCATCCGGTCACACCTTCGCTTGGCACGGTGACATCTACCGGAGTTGTCGCGGCCAGCGAGTTCTTGATCACCTGCCAGGTGGTGCCGACGACCGTGTCGCCCGTCTCGAAGGACTGGGTCGACTTGAGGTAGTCCGACCAGTACTCACCGACGTTCGCACGCTGCCCCTTGAGCAGGGAGACGGATGCCGCGAGCTGCTTGGAATCGAGCGCATAGGGGTTCTTGATGCCGTGTCCCTTGTTATGCGCCATCAGGTACATCGCGGCATCCGCAATATAGATGGGCGAATCGTAGGCCGTGACCTTGCCCCTGTAGGGCGAGGACTTGTCGAAGACGACATTCCACGAGGTCGGAGCGGTGGGGAAGGTCTTCGTGTTGTACGCAAGCAGGTTTGCGCCGTAGCCATGCGGGATTCCATACGACTGGCCGTCGACGCTGTTCCAGGCCTTGAGCTTGAGGAAGCTGTAGATGTCCTTGTAGCTCGGGATCAGGTCGGTGTTGACCGGGGCAACCTGACGGGAGGCGATCAGGCGCAGGGTCAGGTCACCGGAGGCCGCCACTACGTCGTAGTTGCCGCTCTTCATGAGGCTGAAGGCCTCGTCAGAGGTACCATAAACCTTGCTCGAGACCACGCATCCGGTCTGATCCTCGAAGGACTTGACCCAGTTGACCGCCGGGTCGTTGCTGCCGTCTTCGACATAGCCGGGCCAGGCCAGAATCGACACGGTCTTCTCGCTGGCGCCGAGCTTTGTCGCCTGCTTGAGGCCGCTCGACGAGGTGTTGCCCGCTGTCGTGCCGCACGCGGTGAGGGCGAAGGCGGCAACGGCCACAATCGTTAAAGCAATCACAACCCCCGATCGCCGGTGTGCCATGTGGGGTTTCATAACGTCTGTCTCCGATCGTTTGGTGTGTTGTGGGTGTTACGGCAGATCAAGGGGGGTGATGGCGGCGCTCGCCCATTCCGCGTGCACCCGTTCGCCCCTGCGATCACTCGGTGCTGTGCTGTCATCGCTCGCGGAGTTCTGCTCCAGCACGATGATTCTTTTTCCGGCATCGAGGTCGACGACGATGCGGGTGCTCGTTCCGACGTAAATCAGTTCGGCGATCGTTCCCGGCGCCGAACTCGTTGCGGCGGTGGGAGTCTCACGAAGCGCGATCCGTTCCGGTCGCACCGAGTTGGTACCGCCGCGTCCGAGCAGGCTCTTCGACAGGGTCTCGTCGAAGATGTTGGAGGTTCCAACGAACGATGCGACAAAGGATGTCGTCGGCCGTTCGTAGATTTCGGTCGGCGTGCCCAGCTGCACGACCTTGCCGTTGTTGAACACGGCGATTCGGTCACTCAGCGTGAGCGCTTCCTCCTGGTCGTGGGTGACGAAGATGAAGGTGATGCCGAGCGAGCGCTGCAGTTCCTTGAGCTCCACCTGCATCTGCTCGCGCAGTTTCAGGTCAAGCGCACCGAGCGGCTCGTCAAGCAGAAGCACCTTCGGTTTGACGACGGTCGCCCTGGCCAGCGCGACCCGCTGGCGTTGACCGCCGGAAAGCTCGCTGGGTTTGCGGGCTCCGTAGCTCGACAGGCGCACGGCATCCAGCGACTCTTGGGCGCGTGCGAGGCGCTCGGCTTTCTTGACCCCGCGCACCCGCAGCCCGTAAGCCACGTTCTCGAGCACGGTCATATGGGGAAACAGGGCGTAGTCCTGAAAGACGGTATTGACGTCCCGATCGAAGGGTGCATTGCTCGTGACATCGCGACCTCGAAGCTGAACGGCGCCAGCGGTGGGCTGCTCGAACCCGGCAATGAGCCGCAGCACCGTGGTCTTGCCTGAGCCGGACGGGCCGAGCATGGAGAAGAACTCCCCCTCGGCAATATCGAGATCCACACCGTCGACAGCGTTGACCGAACCGAAGGATTTGGTCAGTCCGGTGAGCCGAATGGCGGGCACCACGATCGGTTCTTGCTGCACGAAGGGTCTCCTCTGATCGATCGCTAGCTAAATCATATGGAAACAGACGTCTTACGCAAACTGCCGCTATCCTTGCCGCTATCACAGTCGGATAACATGTCTTCGCGAGAGCGGTAGGTGCAATGCCACGGTTGATTCGCCCGTCGGCCCTCACGAGAGGTGCCGTCTTCGCCCCCCTCGGGGGCACCGGTCGTGCCGGACTGGTCGAGAAGAGACTGACGGATGCCATCGTGCTCGGCGTTCTCGCGCACGGCGAGCGTCTTCCGCGCGAGGCCGACCTCGCGCAGAGTCTCGGCGTCGCCACCGTGACTGCCCGTGAAGCTCTCGAATCCCTGCGCGACAAGGGTCTGATCAAAACCGTGCGCGGCAGGGGCGGCGGCAGCTTCGTCATCGGACATCAGGCGGGCAGGGCACCACTCGCGGATGCGCGCATCCTCGAGACATCCAGTGTCGATCTGCGCGACATCGGTGCGTACTACAGCGTGATCGGTGCGGGCGCCGCCGAGCAGGCTGCCGAGCACGCGTCCATCGACGACGTGGAGAACCTGCGGCGCATCGTGGGCATCACCGACTTTACCGAGGAGGGTTCGACGCGGCGCAGTGAGATGAACTTCCATCTGGAATTGGCCGCGCTCAGCCTTTCCGCGCGCCTGGTTCGCGAAGAGATGCGGTTTCAGGCTGAGATCGGGCCGATCCTCTGGCTGAGCATGCAGGATGATGCCTGCCGCTCCTCGAGCAGGAGTTCCCACCTAAAGATCGTGCAGGCCATCGGGAATGCCGATGGCGAGGCCGCACGACGATTGACTACAGAACACATCGCCGCAACGGTCGACTGGCTGATCGACGCGAAGTCCGAGTTGGAAAGAGGCCGGTAGCTTCCCATGACTGAACTCACACGTCTCGCACGGGATTCCCCCACCGCCGCCTGTATCACGGCCGTCTCCGGGCTGTTCACCGCGATCCTCGGTCGAGTCTCCGCCTGGCGTGATGAGCTCCTCGTGGCGGTTGAGGCACACCCGCCGACCCGCAGCACCCTCGACGCACTGGTCGAATCCCTCGTCGTGCCCGCACTCTCCGAGCGAGGCACCGCCATCATCGGAGCAGGTTTCGTGGCGACCCCCGGCTATCTGCCAGACGCATACTGGCACCTGGCCTGGTGGCTGGGCGAACAGAACACCCTCGGGCTCGAACCCGGCGCCACCGCACCGACCCGGCGTCTCGCGACCGTCACCGACCCGACATCCGACCAGTTCCGCGACTACACGAACCTCGAGTGGTGGCGCGTTCCCGAGCGCACTGGCTCCCCGCACATCACCGGACCATACGTCGACTACCTCTGCACAGACGATTACACCCTCACTGTGACGATGCCGGTCTACTCCTCGGCCGCGCTGATCGGCATGGTGGGTGTGGACAGCTACGTCAAGAACATCGAGTCGCTGCTGCTGCCGCACCTGTACGGCATCGGATGCGCGGCAACGGTCGTCAACGCATCCGGACGGGTGGTCGCCTCAAGCGACCCGCACCGCGCGCCGGGGTCGATCCTGCGGATCGCCGGTCTGAGCGAACAGCTGCACAGCTGGAGCGCCTCGACGACCAATGAACTACCCCACTCACCGCTCCCGGGAGGCGAGTTCGTGCTGGAATGCCCCGGAACGGGCCTCGCGCTGGTGCTGGAGACCTGAAGCGAAGCGCAGTTTCGGCGGAGTGAAGGAGGCGCGCGCGGATGCCGCCGCTCGCCCGTCACAAACTGCTGTCCCCGCGAGGCGGGAGAGCGTTTTGTGACAGCTGGGCTGCCGGTGGGCGCGGATACCGCCGCCCAGCCGGACGGGATCCTGCTGTGCCCGTTCCATCACATGCTCGTGCACAACTACGGCTGGCAAATTCTTCGAACCATGCCGAGCAGGAGTCTCGCCGTCACGGAGTTGCTGTCGAGCCGGCTGGTGGTCTGATTCGTGGCCACGGCCCCGCCCGACCCCCTCCGGTAGAATTACTCCCACCCCACACATTCAGGCACCTCTTCATCGACTCGGTGCCGTCTATAGAGAATCGGAGAACGCCATGGCGTCCGAAATGTCGCGCAGTGAGATCCCAGACAAGCCCGCCCTCGAAGGGCTCGAAGCCAAATGGGATGCCGCCTGGGAGACCGCGGGCACACATCGGTTCGACCGGGTCAACGCGACCAAAGACAACGTCTTCTCCATCGATACTCCGCCGCCCACGGCATCCGGAAGCCTGCATATCGGGCACGTCTTCAGCTACACCCACATGGACCTCATCGCGCGCTACCAGCGCATGCGGGGCAAGAATCTCTTCTACCCGATGGGCTGGGACGACAACGGCCTGCCCACCGAGCGGCGCGTGCAGAACTACTACGGGGTGCGCTGCGACCCGACGCTGCCCTACGTTCCCGGGTTCACCGCGCCGCTCGAAGGCGGCGCTGCTGTGGATGGATCGGGCGCGTCGTCCAAGGCCGCCGACCAGCTGCCGATCTCCCGCCGCAACTTCATCGAACTGTGCGAGAAACTCACCGCAGAGGACGAGACGCAATTCGAGGATGTCTGGCGCAAGCTCGGCCTCAGCGTCGACTGGACGCAGAGCTACCGCACCATCGGCGACGACGCCCAGACCGCCGCGCAGCGCGCGTTCCTGCGTAATCTCGCCCGCGGCGAGGCCTACCAGGCGGAGGCCCCGACGCTGTGGGACGTCACATTCCGCACCGCCGTTGCCCAGGCCGAGCTCGAAGACAAGGAGCAGCCGGCGGCGTATCACCGCCTCGCATTCCACGCACCGGACGCCGATGTGTTCATCGAAACGACCCGCCCGGAGCTGCTGGCGGCATGCGTGGCGCTCGTCGCGCATCCGGATGACGAGCGTTACCAGCCCCTGTTCGGCACCACCGTCACGACCCCCCTGTTCGGCGTCGAGGTGCCCGTGCGCGCCCACCACCTCGCCCAGAAGGACAAGGGCTCCGGCATCGCGATGGTCTGTACGTTCGGCGACGTGACCGACGTGGTCTGGTGGCGTGAGCTCGACCTTCCGAATCGCACGATCATCGGCCGCGACGGACGCATCGTGACGGATGCGCCCCAGGCGATCACCGGTGAGGCTGCGCTCGCGGCCTACGCCGAGCTCGCGGGCAAGACGGTCTTCAGCGCCAAGGCGAAGACCGTGGAGCTGCTGAAGGCCAGCGGAGAGATGATCGGCGAACCGAAGCCGATGATGCACGCGGTCAAGTTCTTCGAAAAGGGCGACAAGCCGCTCGAGATCGTGTCGACCCGGCAGTGGTACATCCGCAACGGAGCGAGGGACGAGACGCTGCGCGACACCCTGCTCGAGCGCGGACGC
>JBBRDX010000060.1:0-15500 GCA_038203515.1 Actinomycetales bacterium
GATGACGGTGGTGGCCGTAGCCACGATGCCGAGTGTCCTGCGAGAGAACACTCTTCGGCGCGCGCAATTGTCCAAGTGATGAAACCTTCCCCAGCGAAGAATGATCGCGCCAGAATCAGACGCTTTGTGACAATAACCCCACTTCATCACCCCCACTGGGGGGGTTTACACGGAATTTACAAACAGCGCAAAAAACCTGCGCATGCGCTCGGATTTGGGCGCGCGACATAGGCTGAGCGCATGAAATACCGCAGGATCGGCGACTCGAAAGTCAGCTCCATCGGCCTCGGCTGTAGAGCGTCCGCCCGGTGATCGCGGTACCGCCCCTGGCCGAGATCCGCTCAGTGCCCGCGCGCAATCCATTCCGCAAGATGCGGAGCTTCGGCGCCGATCGTGGTCGAGTCTCCGTGTCCGGTCAACACACGTACTTCCGGCGACAGCGACAGCAGTCGCTCGGTGATGGAGACGATGATCGTCGGGAAGTCGCTAAAGGTACGACCGGTGGCTCCCGGTCCCCCGTTGAACAAGGTGTCGCCCGAAAACAGGGTGAGTTCGCTCTCGAGGTACAGGCAGATGGAGCCGGGCGAGTGACCCGGGGTGTGAAGCACCCGCAGTGGGATCCCAGCGACCTCGAACACGTCGCCGTCGTTGAGCTCCGCATCGGGAGCGTCGTTCGGGAACACAACGTCCCACAGCATCCGGTCGGCCGGGTTGATCCAGATATACGGTGAACCGACAAGACTCGCGAATTCTCGGGAGGCACTGATGTGATCATTGTGACCGTGAGTGAGCAGCACCGCGATGACCGTGCGACCCGACACCGCTTCGGCGACCTGCGCGGCGTCGTGAGCGGGGTCGATCACCAGTACCTCGCGGTCGTCGCCCACGATCCAGACGTTGTTCTCGAGCTCCCAGGTGCCGCCGTCGAGCGAGAATGTGCCCGCCGTAATGAGGTTTTCGATGCGGAAGCCGCCCGCGCTCGAGCCGCTCGTGATGTCGCCCATCAGAGCACCACCACCTAGCGGAGCACCGTGCCGCTATGCATTTTCTCGAACGCCTGCTCCACCTCGCCGAGACCGATGCACTCGGTCACGAAGGCGTCGAGGTCGAGGTTGCCCTGCCGGTAGTGACTCACCAGCATCGGGAAGTCGCGGGACGGAAGACAGTCGCCGTACCACGATGATTTGAGAGCTCCACCACGGCCGAATACATCAAGCAGCGGCAGCTCGATCACCATGTCGGGGGCGGGAACCCCGACGAGCACTACCGTTCCAGCCAGGTCGCGCGCGTAGAAGGCCTGCTTGTAGGTCTCGGGGCGTCCGACGGCGTCGATCACGACATCCGCTCCATTGCCCCCGGTGAGGGCACGGATGGCCTCGATCGGATCTTCCTTGCGGGAGTTCACGCCGTGAGTAGCGCCGAGAGTGCGAGCCAGCTCGACCTTGCGGGGGTCGATGTCCACGGCAATGATCGTGGTCGCACCGGCGAGCTTCGCTCCCTGAATCGCCGCGATGCCTACCCCGCCGCAGCCGATCACTGCCACCGAGTCCCCTCGACCGACGTTACCGGTGTTAATCGCGGCACCGATACCGGCCATGATTCCACAGCCGAGTAGTCCAACCGCGGCCGGGTCGACATCCTCGTCGACCTTCGTGCACTGCCCCGCTGCGACGAGGGTCTTTTCCGCGAAGGCACCGATGCCGAGCGCGGGTGAGAGCTCCGTGCCATCCTCGAGAGTCATCTTCTGGGTGGCGTTGAAGGTGTTGAAACAGTACTGCGCCTCGCCGCGACGACAGGCCCGGCACTCGCCGCAGACTGCACGCCAGTTGAGGATGACCCGGTCCCCCACCACCACGTTGGTGACATCGGGGCCGATCGCCGCGACGATCCCGGTGGCCTCATGGCCGAGCAGGAACGGATAGTTGTCGCTGATGCCGCCCTGTTGGTAGTGCAGATCGGTGTGGCAGACGCCACAGGTGAGGATGTCGACGAGCGCCTCGCCCGGTCCCGGATCGGGCACCAGAATCGTCTCGAGGGTGAGAGGTGCGTTCTTCGCGCGAACGACGACGGCCTGAACTCTGTGCATCATGGTTCGCCTTACTTTCGGAATCGAGTAATCACGAGTCAAGCAGGTTTTCATGACCGCACCGCCAGCGTCGCGAACACCTGGGCTGGACCACCTCACACCGGGTCTCTTTCCCCGTTTCGGTTCCTCTGTGGCAGGTCTGGGCCGGCTCGAGTGGGCACGAAAGCGCCGCGGAGGAACATTCACCGCGCGGTGCAGATGCGAATTCACTGCCCGCTATCCCTTCGGCGCTGACAGCTCCCATCGCGGGTATAGCTCGGTAAGGCCGACGGGCACCCCGAAGACGATCGCGTCGGAGCGATGCCCGACACCCGGTCCAATGAATCGACGAGTGGTCATCCCCGCGGCTTTCGCCGCGGCTTCTGCCCGGTCGGACTCGGGGCCGTAATAGTGGTCGTTCGATCCGCTGGTGAAGATCGCAAACATGTCGGAGTATCGGGTCTTCGCCATGATGTTGAGCGGCTGTTCCGCGTCGAACCGGCTCTGATCGCCCCCAAAACCGAGATTCAGGGTGTTCTGCGGTGAGCCAAGGGACGGACCGATCTCCCCCGAGACATCCAGAATGGAGCCGAAGACTTCGGGATATTGAGCCCCGAATGACAACGCACACTCCCCGCCGTTCGAATACCCACCAATCGCCCAATTTTGGCGTCCGGAAGCCACATGCAGGTTGCTTTTCACGTAGTTGAGCACGTCGGTCATGATGTAGGTGTGCACATTTCCTCGCACCGAGTCAATGCATAACGGATTTTGGGTGGGGCTGCCGATCTGGTCAATTGTCAGCACGATTGCACCGAGACCCTTATTGGCGGCGGCCATAGAATTGAGGGTTGGCAGAAACTTGATGCTGTAGTCCGGGCCACCCGGCTGCCCCATCATCATGATGAGGATGGGCAACGCGGGGGGATTCGGAACCAGAGCGGCCGGTGGCAGATACAGGTAGGCGGGTCTGGCCACAAAGCCAGACGCGCTGTTCGGAATTGCGACTGTTCCATACTTTCCAGAGGCAGGCATCCCGCTCGGCGGGGTCCAGGTCTGCCAGAGCGGCTTTACCGGCGCGGGCCGCTTGATGCTGGTTGCTGCCGGAGTCGGAGTCGCAGTCGGTTTGTGGCTCGGAAGGGAGAGCGGATGCCCGATGTTGATGTCGAGCAGGGACGCCATGGTCGTGTTGAGGCCATAGCTGGCGTTGATGCCGAGTGCTGCGGTGCCGAAAAAGAGCACTATGGCGATGCCGGCGATGACCTTGCGCCACCAGCGCGACTTCCAAATATTGAAGACGGCGACCCCGGAGGCCGCGAAGGACACCACGACCCAGGTGTGCGTATCGATCTCAATCGGCGTCCCAAACAGGTTGAGCACCACTTCACAGATAAGAATGGTCCCGATCGCCGCAATCGCTCCACCCAATGCCGAAAGACTGAGGCCAACGATCCACCGACGCCGCAACAGCCGGTTGCTCGGCAATCCATCGTCTGAACGGCGAGCCGGGATTCGGCGCGACGACAGGTAGACCAGCACGGCGACGCTGGCAACGATGAGGACTGTGAGGACAGCCCCGTCAACGATATTCAGCGCCAGTAAAAAACTCATGGTGCGATGGCTTTTCCTCTGGTCCGACGGTTTCGGGTCAAGCGTAAATGATAAACACGCAGAAAGCTCAGCGCCCCTTGAGCGCACCCTCATAGAGATCCCGCTTGCCAAGGCCCGTGGCATCCGCCACCTCGGATGCCGCGTCCTTGAGCTTCGATCCGGCGGCGACGAGAGACTGCACCTGGGCGATCCCGGACCCGAGGTCCACCTCCTGCGGGGTCCCGCCCTCGACCACGATGCAGATCTCACCCTTCACGCCTGTGGCTGCCCACTCCGCGAGTTCGACGGCGGTGCCGCGGCGCACCTCTTCGTAGAGCTTGGTCAGTTCACGGCAGACGGCGACTCGACGGTCGGGCCCAAAGGCCGTCGCGATGTCACCGAGGGCATCGGCCAGGCGGTTCGGCGACTCGAAGAACACCATGGTTCGTGGTTCTCGTGCCAGCTGGTGCAGGGAGGTGAGTCGTCCCCTGCGCGGCAGGAAACCTTCGAAGGTGAATCGATCAGTGGGAAGACCGGACAGCGCGAGAGCGGTGATTACCGCTGACGGACCCGGGAGGGCGGTGACGGTGACGCCAGCGGCCGCGGCAGCGGTCACGATCGCGAATCCCGGGTCGCTGATCGCCGGCATTCCGGCATCGGTGAGCACGAGTACATCCGTGCCGCGAGCCAGTTCGGCGATCTCACCCGCCTTCTCCACCTCGTTGTGCTCGTGCAGCGCGATCAACCTCGGGCGGTTCTCGATGCCGAGGGCGCGCATCAGGTGAATGGTGACGCGTGTGTCCTCGGAGGCGATCACTTCGGCGTTGCCAAGCGCCTCTACCAGTCTGCGTGAGGCGTCGCCGAGGTTGCCGATCGGAGTCGCTGCGAGGATGATCACCTGACCATCTTTGCAGCGAAGCCTCGTTACCATTGCACCTGTGACCAGACTCGACGGCGACTTCGACGCCGTGGTCGGCGCGCCGACCGCGGCAGCGCGTTCGCCGGAACGGGCCGAACCGACCGGCACACGGCTCGATGCCTGGTGGGGCCGGCTTCTCGCTCGTCCCGGCGCCCAGCGACTCTGGTACTGGGGCGGCCCGATCGCAGTGACACTTCTCGCCGCGGTACTTCGCCTCGTGCGTCTCGGTGACCCTCGTTCGCTCGTGTTCGACGAGACCTTCTACGTGAAGGATGCCTGGACGCTTCTGCACTTCGGGTACGAGGCCTCCTGGCCCGATAACGCCGACCGGGCCTTCAATGCCGGCGATGTCAATATCTTCACCACGAGCGGGTCGTATGTCGCGCATCCGCCGCTCGGCAAGTGGATGATCGCTCTCGGCCTGCGGGTCTTCGGTGCCCAGGATACGGTCGGCTGGCGCATCAGCACCGCAATCGTCGGCGTCCTCGCCGTCTTCCTGCTGGTGATCATCGCTCGCACACTCTTCAATTCGACGCTGCTCGCCACCATCGCGGGCGGGCTGTTCGCGATCGACGGGCACGCGATCGTCATGTCGCGAACCGCGCTGCTCGACAATTTCGTGATGATTTTCACCCTGCTCGGTTTCGGGGCTGTGCTCCTCGACCGTGCGCAGAGCGCGGCACGCCTGTCGCTCTGGCTCGCACGTCGAGCGGATGCCGGCCGCGGAATCGACTGGGGACCGGCGATCTGGTGGCGGCCCTGGCTGTTCACCGCGGGCATCCAGTTCGGAGCGGCCACCGCCGTCAAGTGGAGCGGGCTCTACTTCCTCGCCGCCTTCGCCGTCTACTCCCTGGTCGTGGATGCCCTGGCCAGGCGCGCGGCGGGCATCCCCTTCTTCATCAGCGGCACGATCTTCAAACAGGGTCCGGTCACCTTCCTGCTGACCATCCCTGTCGCGCTCGCCACCTATCTCGCCAGCTGGATCGGGTGGTTCGTCACTAAAGACGGCTATTTCCGCAACTGGGCGGAAGTGCCCAGCAATGCCGCCACCGGGTTCTTCTCCTGGGTGCCGCACCCGGTGCAGAGTTTCCTGCACTACCAATCCAGCGTGTACGACTTCAACATCGGCGAACACAGCGCCCACCCCTACTCGGCGAACCCCTTCAGCTGGCTCTTCCTACTACGCCCCACGGCCTTCTACTACGTCGGCCAAACCACGGGACAGGGCGGATGCAGCTTCTCGAGTTGCGCGGAATACGTCACGTCCATTGCCAATCCGATCCTCTGGTGGGCCGCGACCGCCGCCCTGTTCTACCTCGTTTACCGTCTCGTGCGCTATCGGGAGTGGCGGGTCGGGCTCATCCTCATGGGAATTGTCGCCGGCTACCTCCCGTGGCTCCTCTATTCCAACCGCACCATCTTCCAGTTCTACGCGATCGTGTTCGAGCCCTACATGATCCTTGGTCTCGTCTTCGTTATCGGACTGATCCTCGGCCGACGGGATGACTCTACCTACCGCCGAACCCGTGGGATCGGGGTGGTGACAGTGTTCCTGGTCTTCGTAGTGCTGCTCAGCGCCTTCTTCTATCCGGTCTGGACCGGCATGCAGGTGCCGGAGATTTTCGCCCGACTCCACTATTGGCTTCCCGGCTGGCGGTGATGGCGCCTGCGCAACGCGGTGATTGTGCCTCTGCGGCGCTTTTGTGCCTGGTCGAGCCAGCTCGGACCTGTCGCAGAGGAACACAGGCGGCGGAAAGGAGACACATCCTATGACGTGCGACGCCTCAGCGTGATCGAACCGAGCAGGATGGCTCCGACGGCGAACGCCGCGATGATGAGGAGCTTGCCACCGATATAGGCGGCATCTTCGGAGTCGTTCGCCACCGCGTTCAGGGCATCGATCGCGTGCGACAGGGGAAGCCAGTCGGAGAAGGAATAGAGGACATCGGGCATCTTCGCGCGAGGAAGCAGCACGCCGCCGAGCAGCACCTGGGGAAAAATTAAGGCCGGCATAAACTGCACCACCTGGAATTCCGTCCGCGCGAAGGCACTCGCCAACAGTCCGAGCGTCGTGCCGAGCACGGCGTCGGCGAGAGCGACCAGGAGAAGCAGCCCGATCGAATCCTTGATGGTGAGCCCGCATACCCAGACCGCAAACGCGACCGCGATCGCTGCCTGCAGGATCGCGAGGACGCCGAAGGCGAGGGTGTAGCCGAGAATGTAGTCGAGTTTCGAGATCGGCAGGGTGAGCAGTTTTTCGAGCGTGCCGGATCGACGCTCGCGCAGGGTGGAGATACTCGTGATCAGGAACATGATGATGAACGGGAAGAGGGCGAGCATTGCCGGCCCGACCCTGTCGAAGACCGGGGTGTTCGAAAACAACCAGGCCATCAGGCCGATGAGAAGGCTGGGAACGACGAGTAGGAGCACGACCGTTCGCGGATCGTGCCGGATCTGCGTCAGGATGCGACCAGTCGTCGCACAAGTGCGGCCGGGCTTCACCGCTCCTCCCCGGACAGTCCGCGCTTATCTCCGGCGATGAGCGCGAGGAAGGCATCTTCGGCTGTAGTGGTGCTCGTCTTCTCCAGGAGTCCGTTCGGCGTTTCGTCGGCGAGGATTACCCCGGTCCGCATGAGCAAAAGCCGGTCACAGCGGGTCGCTTCGTCCATCACGTGGCTGGAGACCAGAAGAGTAGTTCCTCTCTCACGCAGGCGGCGGAACAGGCTCCAGAGTTCCACTCTCAGCACCGGATCCAGACCAACGGTTGGTTCGTCGAGAATGAGCAGTTCGGGTGAGCCGAGCAGCGCGGCAGCAAGCGACGCGCGGCTTCGCTGGCCGCCGGAGAGTGAGCCGACCAGATCGGCGGCGTGGTCGGTCAGGTCGGTTTCTTCGATCACCCGATCTATGTCGCTGCGTGGGGCGCCGAGAATGGAACGGAAGTAGCCCAGGTTCTGCCGCACTGTCAGATCGTCATAAATGGTCGCGGCCTGGGTCGTGTAGCCGACCCGACGACGGAGACCTGGGTCCCCGGCGGGGGAGCCCAGCACGGTGATCGTGCCAGAAACGACCTTCTGCACACCGACTATCGCCCGCATGAGCGTGCTCTTGCCGCATCCGCTTGGTCCGAGCAGACCGATCAGGGCTCCGGCGGGAACCGATAGCCCGAGCCCGTTGAAGACCTGGTACGACCCGCGTTTGACGTAAAGACCCTCAATTCGTATCGCCGGGCCAGAAGAATTCACTCTCTGGCCGCGGAAACTACCATAGGGGTAAGCAATCCGTCATGCGATAAACTATCGACCGGCGATTACCCGCCTGTCAAGAGGTCCCGAACCGGTGAGACGCCATTGGACGATCGGTCCGATACGTTCGACGATCTCCTCGACAGGTGCCAGAGATCTTCGCCCGACTCCACTAGTGGCCGCCCGGCTGGCGCTGACGCCGACCGCGCTAAGTCCAGTAGCGTAGGTCCATGGTCGGCATCGATGAGGTCGCGCGCCGGGCCGGAGTTTCTGCCGCAACGGTCTCCCGCGCGCTGAGCGGCAACGGGGCGGTTTCGGCTGGCGCGCGCGCTCGGGTCGAGTCCGCGGCCCACGACCTCCGCTATGTTGTGTCCTCCAACGCCTCGAGCCTCGCCTCCGGTCGAACGCGCAATGTGGGCGTGGTGGTTCCTCACCTCAGCCGCTGGTTCTTCTCCTCGGTCGTCGAGGGGGCCGAGCGGGCACTGCTGCGCAACGGCTACGACCTCACCCTGTACAACCTCAGCGGAGGGGGTGATGAGCGCCGCAGTGTGTTCGAACACTTCCTGCGCCGTCGTCGAGTGGATGCCGTGATCGCCGTCGCGCTGGAACTCACCGACGCAGAAATTTCCGGCCTTCTCGCCCTCGACAAGCCGCTGGTGGGCGTCGGAGGACCGCTGGCCGGCGTGCCGTCAGTCGAAATCGACGAGGTGGCGATCGCTCGACTTGCGACTGAACACCTGATCATGCTCGGTCACACCGCAATCCTGCACATCGGTGGCTCATCGGAGGAAGATACCGATTTCCATATCGGAAGTCACCGCCGTGCCGGTTTCGGGCAGGCGATGACCACCGCGAGACTCCCCGTGCCCGCAGAATCGATGATCGCCTCCGACTTCACCGTCGCCGGCGGCTACGCTCATGCCAAACAGGCGCTCGGGCATCCGCACCACCGTCCGACCGCGATCTTCGCCGCATCCGACGAGATGGCGATCGGAGCGCACCTCGCCGCGCGCGACCTCGGGCTCAGCGTGCCGCGGGATGTCTCGATCGTGGGGATCGACGATCACGAACTCGCGGAGTTCTTCCAGCTCACCACGGTCGCTCAGTTCCCGAAGGGCCAGGGCGAACTGGCCGCCGAGATCCTGATCGCCCAGCTCGAGCCATCGCGACGCCAGAAACCGGCCTTGCGCGTCCCGCTGCCGTTCGAGCTCATCGTGCGGTCGAGTACCGCCCGACCGCACGAGTGATGCGCCAGTCCGGCAGTCGTTACTTCACTGAGCCGGAAATCAGCCCGCCGACAATGTATTTCTGGAGCAGGAGGAACACGATCATCACGGGCACGGCGGCGAGAACAGCGCCGGCAGCGAAGATGCTCCAGTTATTGGAGAACGCCTGCGAGACGAAGCTGTAGAGGCCAACCGCGAGCGTCTGCGTGGTCGGGTCGGTGAGCATGATGCTGGCGAGGACGTACTCCCCCGTCGTGCCGATAAAGGACAGAAGTCCGACGACGGCGAGGATCGGCGCGACGAGACGAAGGATGATCGTGAAGAAGATCTGCGCGTGACTTGCGCCGTCGATCTTCGCTGCCTCGTCGATTGAGATCGGCACCGTACTGAAGAACCCGTACATCAGGTAGGTATTCACCCCCAGGGCTCCGCCGAGGTAGACGAAGATCAGCCCGAGCTGAGTTCCGAGGCCGAGCGCCGGTATCACCGTGCCGATCGTCGACAGGAGCAGGAACAGGGCGACCACCGCGAGGAACTGCGGGAACATCTGGATGAGAATGAGCGAGAGCAGCCCCACACGACGCCCGCGGAAACGCATCCGCGAGAACGCGTAGGCGGCCATCGCACCGAGGAACACCGTCATGCCCGACGTGACGAGGGAGATCACCAGGCTGTTGAGGAACCAGTGGCCGTAGGGCTGGTCGGGGTTCGTGAACAGCGCGATGTAGTTGGAGAAATCGATCGTGCGGAACAGCTGGTTCGAGCCGACGAGAGTTCCGGCCGGGTTGAGGGATGCCGACAGCACGTAGAGCAGCGGGAACACCGCGAACACGACGGCGGAGAGGGCGACGAGATGCCGCCAACCGGTGTCACGGACCCAGCGCGAAAAGGTGAACGGCCGCTTTGTGTGCACATACACGCGCTCGGGTGCGGCGGCGATGGGGTGCTCTGCTTCGATCGTCATGTCAGTTGATGTCCTCCAGTGCCTTGGTGCGGCGGAACGCGATGACGGAGATGGTCCCGACGAGCAGGAAGATCAGGATGGACAGCGCGCTCGCGAGGCCGTAGTCCCGCGCACCACCCTGACCGAATGCGACCTTATATACCATCGTGATGAGCAGGTCCGTTGAACCGATGTCGAACGTGGTGTCGGAAAATCGCGGCCACCCTCGAGTGAGCATGTAGATCACGTTGAAGTTGTTGAAGTTGAACGCGAACGATGCGATGAGCAACGGCGCGATCGAGACCAGAAGCAGCGGAAGCTTGATCGAACGGAACGCACGCCACGGTCCGGCGCCGTCGACGCGCGCGGCCTCGTTCAACTCCTCGGGAAGGGACTGCAGTGCACCGGTGCAGACGAGGAACATGTACGGGTAGCCGAGCCAGACGTTCACCAGGATCACGCTGAACTGGGCGAGCAGCGGCGACGTGAGCCACGGGATATTGGCACCGCCGAATAGCACCTGGTTCACAAAGCCGAACTCGGGGTTCAGCAGGCCCGCCCAGACCAGCCCGGACAGATAGACCGGGAAGGCATAGGGAAGAATCACGAGCACGCGGTACAGCTTCTTGCCGCGCAGCGTCGGATGGTTCAACACCATGGCGAGGAATAGTCCGAGCGCGAATGTGAGCAGCACCGACATGATGGCGAACACGAAGGTCCAGATGGTCACCCGCAGCAGCGGGCCGCTCAGCTGCGTGTTGGTGAACGCCTCGGTGAAGTTCTTGAACCCGACCTCGATCTTCCACCCGGGGGAGAGCTTCTGCCCGCCGGTTGTCGCGAACTCGCCCTTCCCATCGTCGACGTAGACTGCGCCCGAGCCATTGGTGAAGGTGTCTGCCTTCTGGTCGTACGCGAGGTCCGACTTGTACAGGTAGGCGCTGCTCGCGTCATCCGTGCGCAAGGTGCCGTCGGCGGGGTCGGAAGTCAGCGGTACGGCGATCGCGGTGATCGCTTCCTGGTTGGCAAGCACCTGATCGAGGGTGAGTGTTTCGTAGCCGGGAAGTCCGTTGGCAGCGCCGGTCCCGTCGAGCTTCGGGTCCTTCACCCCGGTGAGCGGGGCGGTACTTGACCCCACCTTGACGGTGCCGTCGGGGTCAGTGACAAGGAAGTAGAGTTCGCCGCCTTTCCGCAGGATGTTGACCGCATAGGTCGCGGAGTCGGGAACGCGCTTCTCCGCCGCAACCGTGATCACGGCGATTGCATCCGCCTTGGTGCTGTTGTGGCCGTCGCTGTAGTTGGTGAAGGCGATGTAGCCGCTGAAGAAGACCACGAAGATCTGGAAGATCAACAGGAAGACCACGCCGGGGGTGAGGTACTTGCCCGGCAGCCGCTTGCCCTTGCCCAGATAGATCCAGTTGATCAGCCCGGCGATGACCACCGTGACGGCGAGCGGCATCCACATCTGCAGCGCGGACAACGCGAAGACGAGCCAGACCGCGAAGGCGTCGAACAGCCCGAGAAGAATGATCTTGATCACGAGGCCGAGGATCCCCCGGTTGCCGCCGCCGAACCCGGCGGCGGTGCGGCGGGATTCGACGGTGGATGCCCGACCGCTCCGCCCTGGCTTGTCGGGGGTGGGAGGCTTCGGCACTGAAGCGGTTTTCGCCATGGGTTTCGCATACCTCGGTAGTGGGGACGGTGCAGTTCAGACGGGGATGAGAAAGGGGTGCCGGGGGCCGGGACACTCGCGGGAGTATCCCGACCCGCCGGCGAGGTGGGACTAGCCGGCGATCTTCGCCTTCACGTTGGCCACTGCGGCGTCCCACACGGTGGCGGGGTCGCCCTGACCCTTGATGAGCGCGAGCTCGGCCGATCCCCAGTCCGCCCAGACGGACCCCATTTGCGGGATCGACGGCATCGGAACGCCGTTGAGGCCGACCTTGCCGAACGCCTGAACGTCCGGGTTGGACGCCGAGATCTTCTTGAACGCGCTGGTCAGGGCCGGAGCGCTGTCACCGACCTCATAGAGCTTCTCTTGCACCGCGTCGGTGCCGAGGTAGTTCACCAGGAACTTCGTGGCCGCGACCTTGTTCTTGCTCTTGGCACTGATGAAGAAGGCGTTGACTCCGAGGAACGGCTGTGCCGGGTCTCCACTGGCCGAGGGCAGGGGGTCGATCGAGTACTTGATGCCGGCCTTCTTGATTGCGCCGATGTTCCACGGACCCGTGAGGTAGTACGGCGACTCCCCCTTCTCGAATGCGGTGAGCGCGATGTCACCCGTGATGTTGGGATTGAGAACGCCTTCGGCGCCCCAGGTCTTCAGGGCTGTAGCGAATTTAACGCCGGCGGGGTCGCCGAGGGTGAGCTTCGATGCGTCATAGGACCCGTCGGCCTTCTGGGCGAACACCGACGACCCGAAGGAAGTCTGCAGCGGGTAGAGGTGGTACGGGTCGCCCTGCTTCGGGTCGAGTCCGAGCAGGAACGGGTACTTACCTTTTCCGGACGCGACGGCGGCCTTGCCCGTTGCGATGAGGTCATCGAAGGTCGTCGCCGCGGTCGGGGCGAGGGCGGTGTTGCGCACCATCGCGACGTTCTCGATCGAATACGGGAGGCCGTAGACGCTGCCGTTATAGGTGACGGCCTGGATGGCGACCTTCGCGTATTTGCTCGCGGAGTCTCCGAGCTGGATTGGCGCGACAACGCCGTTCTGCACGTATGCGCCGAGCTTGTCATGCGGGCTCACAATGATGTCTGGGCCTTTGCCGGTGGGCACCTGGCTGATGAAGTCCTTGTCGACGGTCGCGAAATCCTTGATGACAAGCTTCATTGTCACGCCGGTGTCTTTTTTGAACTGCGAGGCAACCGCTTTGAGGGCCGGTGCACGAAGAGCATCCGTCCACAGGGTGAGCGTCGACGATCCCGTCGATGTGCCGCTCGATGTGGTCGACGAGGCCGAGCATCCGGTGAGAGCGGCAGAAGTGAGGGCGGTGATAAGGAGCGCCGCTGCGGCTATTCGAGCCTTGGGGGTCACCTTCATTGGTGGGCCTTCCTGTTCAATGTGATGGGGGATTGCGCCCACCCCAGGACAGGGGCGAGAGCACGATCTCCCGGAATGTTGCAAGCGCTTCCAGTTATAGCAAGGCGCTGCGGGAAAGGCAAGGACACGCACTAAGTTGATGCCCTCGAGAACCCCGGCCCGGGAATGGAGATTCTGCGACCCCCATAAGCCGCGTTCGGTCTACCCCTGCTTGGAAGCGCTTGCACGGCTCCCTGCGATCCCGCGAACGCGCCGTCCTCCCCGGCCGACAGGCGCCGCTATCTCGCACAGCCCGACCCCCAGCTCCGCCGCGTAGCATGACGGAATGCCCGCGCGCTCCGCTCTCATCTATGTGACCGTTGCCCTCCCGCCCCTGGTTCTTGCCGCTGTCGGCGTCACGCACCCGATGCACCTCACGGCGTCATCCGCCGAATACTGGCGTGACCTGCACATCGCGATCCTGCCGATCTTTCCTCTCCTGGCCTTCGCGCCGTGGCTGGTGGCGCGGGGTGCGGGTGGCGTGTTCGCCTGGGTCGTCGGTGTTCTCGGCTTCGTCTACGCCGCGTTCTACACCGCGCTCGATGTGCTGGCGGGTATCGGGGCGGGCGGGCTCAGGCTCGACGGCATGGGCATGGCCACCGGCACGGTTTTCGGACTCGGCAGCCGAATCGGTGAAGTGGGGAGTTTCGCTTTCATCGCAGCGACCGCGATCGCATCCACTACGGCTATCGTGCGATACCGCGCTGCAGCGGTTCCGGCGTCAGTGCTGGTACTCGTGGGCGCGGCGCTTTTTCGCCAGGCCCACATCTACTTTCCGGTCGGCGTGATCGCCCAGCTCTGTCTCGCGCTCGGCTGGGCATGGCTGTACTTCGTCGTCGAACGATCGGCTCGCGCCGGTGCCGCTCTCGTCGCACCGGTGAACGACGCCGCAGTTCAGACTGGCTGATCGAGAGCGTCAGCTAGGTCCCGGGGCTCGACGACGGGCAGCCGGCAGACGAAATCCCGACAGAAGTAGGCCGCTTCGCGCTCTCGCCCCCTGAACAGCTCGAATCCGGCCTCGGCGAAGGCCGCCGCCTGGGCGCGGGTCACCACGGCACTGACCATTCCGCTGCGGTACCGGGTTCTGGCCAGGGCGGCCAGCTCCGAATGAGGGTCGTCGCTCACCACGACCAGCTGCTCAATCGGTTGCGAGAGAGCGGATGCCACCGCGAGCGTCGCCCCGAACGACACCGGTCGTGGCGCCGCGTGGGGCAAGAGTTGAAGGATCATCCGGTCTGCGGCCTGCCGGTACTGCAGGTGCCCCGTGAGCAGGTGCAGCGAGACGCAGGCCCGCGCCATGGCACTCAGCCCGGAGGGGTAGGCACCCTCCGAAGGATCGTTCCCGATGGCCGTGCCCTGCGCCGTGAGGACGGGATCTGCCCCTCCCGGTACATCGAACGGACCGGCTTTCGCCGCACTGAGAGTCTGATCGACCAGCGAGCGGGCGACCACGGCATAGTGGGCGTCTCCGGTCGCCACCGCGAGTTCGAGCAGGCCAGAGGCAAGCATGCCGTAATCCTCCAGGGTGGCGTGGGCTGTCGACATCCGCCCGCCGATGGACGCTCGCACCAGCGTTCCGTCGGCGCGAACGTGTCGTTCGATCACGGCATCGGCCGCACGCCGGGCGGCCGCGATCAATGGGTCCCGGTCACGCGCGAATCCGGCAGTCGCGAGCGCCCCGATGGCGAGGCCGTTCCACCCGGTGAGGACCTTGGCATCAATCGCAGGAGGTTCCTGTGCCTCACGCTCCGTGGCGCCAAGGGCAAAATATGCTCCTTCCAGCCGCACACCGTCGACGGTGCTCTCGCTGTCTTGCGCGGAGGCGAATCCACCGTCCGGCTGTTGCATGACCTCGATGAGGAACGCGGCGATCCCGTCCGCGATTTCGACGGCAGAGTCCCGCGCCCCGGCATCGAGCTGGGCGAGCCGCGTGAACGCGGTGAGCAGCTGCGCATTGTCGTAGAGCATCCGCTCGTAGTGCGGATCGGACCAGTCCCGTTTCGTGGCGTAGCGAAAGAATCCGCCCTCCACTCGGTCCCGCAGCGCAGCGATCGACTGATCCGGGGCGACATCCTGCCCCGAGAGCGCCACAAGCGAGCGTGACGCCAACCCCAGGGCCGACGAACGCAGGGCCGACGAGCGCAGGTCCGACGAGTCCGCCGCGGCCGCACGTTCGAGCAGAAAGAGCAGCACCGGCGCGACTGGGAATTTCGGGGCGCTACCGAATCCGCCGAATTCGGCATCTTCATAGGCGAGCAGTTCCTCGACGGCTGCGGCGAGCAGGGGGGCAGAGGGCTTCTCCCCCGCAGCAAGCGACAGCCGATCGGCCGACTGTCGCAGCGCGTCGACCACTGCGGCCGCGGTCCTCTCGACCTGCGGGCGGCGAGCGGCCCACGCATCCGCCACCGCATCGAGCACCTGTCCGCACGATGGCGTCTC
>JBBRDX010000061.1:0-15441 GCA_038203515.1 Actinomycetales bacterium
GTTGCTCTTGAGCAGGCGTGGCAGGTCGCCGAGATCGTGCTCGGTGAAGGTCGATGCGGTCACGATCATGCCGGCGGTGCAGAATCCGCACTGGAAGCCCGCCGCATCCACGAAGGACTGCTGAAGCGGATGCGGATGATCCGGGGTGCCGAGCCCCGCAACGGTAGTGATTTCCGCACCCTCGAGCCGGTGCGCGGGCAGGATGCAGGAGTGGATCGGGTCACCGTCGAGCAACACGGTGCAGGAGCCGCAGTCCCCGCTGTCGCAGCCTTTCTTCACGTCGAACCGGCCGAGGTCGCGCAGTACCGTGCGCAGCACCTGGCCCGCGGCCGGTGTCGCTTCGACGGTCTCGCCATTCACCGAGAATTTCATGCCAGCTCCAGACGCAACTGCTCCGCGAATCGCACGCTCATCGCACGCCTCCAGTCGGGGGAACCGTGGGCGTCGTCGTACCAGCAGTCGATCGCAAGCACGAGTTCCTGCAGCACCATGGCTGAAGGCAGCCCGTCGAATCGCAGCTGTACGGGATGCGACGTGCCTCCGGTCACGGTGAACACCGTCTCACCGGTCGGCGCCCGCCGCGCGATCACTAGCGTGCCCGTGCGGCCGAGATCGTTCAGGGCGATGCGGCGGAACCCGGCGCGTGACTCGAGGGAGGCGAGGGGGATCGCGATCTCGCGCAGCACCTCACCGGGCGCGAGCGCGGTCTGCATCACACCGGTGACGAGGTCGGCCACGGGCATCCGTCGCTCACCGCCCTGTGGCATCCAGATCACCGCTTCGGCGTCGAGGCTCGCGGCGAGCGAGATCATCGGACCGGCGGGCAGCGCCAGAGCGATGTTGCCGCCTACCGTGGCGATATTCCAGATCTTGAATGAGGCGAGAAACGAGTTGGCGCACTGCCAGAACAGTGCGAACGGATCGGGATGGCACTCGTGCCCACTGCCGGCGCGAACCGGGTCGGTGCGAAGCGCGAGCGGGGTGAGCCGGGAGAGTTCGGCGACGGTGCAGGTCGCGGCGATCACCAGAGCGGACTCCGTGCGGGTCACCGGTGCCCAGCCGAGTCGGGTGATGTCGATGAGCCCCGTGAGCCCTGTCTCCGGCACGGAGAAGAGCCAGGTACCGCCGGCCAGTATTTTCTCGCTCGGTCCGACCGAGATCTCCGCCCGGTTGGAAGGCACCCGGGTCTCCTGCACATCGATGAGATCCATTGTGTAATCAGTAAACAGCACGAATGTGACAGATTTATGACAGCGCCAACGCCAGTAGAATAGCCAGCCATGAGCACCAAGACCGCTGTCCATTTCGGTGCCGGTAACATCGGCCGCGGTTTCGTCGCCCAGTTTTTGCATGCGAGCGGTTATGAGGTGATCTTCGCCGATGTCAACGACGACATCATCGCGGAGCTCCAGGCCGCCGACAGCTATCACGTGCACGAGGTCGGTGAGGGTTCTACCTCGAGCGTCGTCGACAACTTCCGTGCCCTCAACAGCCGCACTCATGAGGCCGATGTCGTTGCCGCCATCGCCGCCGCCGATGTTGTCACTACCGCCGTGGGGGCGCGCATCCTGCAGTTCATCGCTCCGGTGATCGCCAAGGGCCTTGACACCCGCCCCAAGGCTGCGGCCAAGCTCACGATCATCGCCTGCGAGAACGCGCTGGGCGGCACCGACATCCTCGCCGAGCATGTGCGCAAGCACGCGCCCGTCCACAACGCTGTATTCGCCAACTGCGCGATCGACCGCATCGTGCCCGAACAGGACGGGGGACTGGATGTCACGATCGAATCCTTCTTCGAGTGGGTCGTCGACCGCACGCCGTTCCGCGGCCACGACGGCACAGGCGCGACTCCCGATATCCACGGCGTCACCTGGGTGGATGATCTCGCCCCCTATATCGAACGCAAGCTCTTTACCGTGAACACCGCCCACGCCGCCGCGGCGTACCACGGAATGGATCGTGGCTGGGTATCCATCCGAGAGGCTCTCGCCACACCCGAGCTGCAGGCGGAGGTGCGCGCAGCCCTCGCCGAGACCAAAGCGCTCATGGTGGCCAAGCACGAGTTCGATGACGACGAGCAGCAGGCCTACATCGAGAAGACACTCATCCGGATTTCAAACCCCCGCCTGCCGGACACCTGCGAGCGGGTCGGCCGCAATCCGATGCGCAAGCTCAGCCGCAACGAACGCTTCATCGGGCCAGCCGCCGAGCTCGCCGAACGTGGCATGCCGGCCTGGGACCTGCTCAACGCGGTCGGCGCCGCACTGCGCTTCGACGTACCGGGGGACGAGGAGAGCGTGCAGCTCCAGGAGCTCCTCTCAAGTGGCCTGCCGGCCGATGAACTCGCGGTCGCGATCACCGGAGTCGAGCCGGATCATCCCCTGTTCCCACATCTGGTCGAAGTCATCCAGCTTCGCCTGAGTCGCTAGGTTCGCAAGTCATGGCTGCCGACCCGCACGAAGAAGGCCTCACCTGGGGCTCCGAGAACGACCCGACCCACGTCGATGCATCGGTTGTAGAGCATCCGTCCGATGACACCGAGCCGGGCGAACCGGGGATGGGTTCCGCCCTGCTGGTGACCCTCGGTGTTTTCGGCGGCGTCTTACTGCTGTTCACCGTCGGCTGGATCATCGGGGCCCAGCGCAGCACCGTGCCAACCACCAACCTGTTCTTCGCCTTCATGTACCGGCTCGGTCAGATTCTCGCGATCGCGGCTCCGGCAGCCTGGTTCGTCGGCGTGCTCGTGCTCGCCCGTGAGCGCCGCGCCGGGGTACGCATCCTCTGCCTGCTGCTCGGCGTGGTTCTGCTGGCTCCGTGGCCCTTCATTCTCGGACTGGGAGCCTGATGACCGACGCCACCCCTGCCGATTCGCCCCCCGAGACCGCGACGCAATCGGATGCCGTGACGAGCCGGTCCGGACGAATCGGCTGGCTCGGGATCACGATCGCCATCCTGTTCGGGCTCTTCTACGTCTACGACCTCTTCGAGGCGATCTCGAACGTGGTCGGCGTCACCTCGCAGATCACTCTCTACAACGAGGCGCGCGCCGTCGTGAAACTCGACCCCGTTCCCATCCCGTGGGTTTGGCTCGTGATCGACGTTCTGCTCGCACCGGTTGTTTTCGTGCTTGCCTTCGTTCTCGGGCGCAGGAAGACGGTGTTGCTCAAAGTGCTGCTTTTCGTGATCGGGCTCACCCTGGTTGCCGCAACGACACTGTCGGTCGAGGCACTCGCCTGACCCGATGCACTCCTGCGTTCAGCGCGGCACGGTCACGATCGACACCAGGATCACGGCGATAACCACCAGCTGGGCGATATAGCGCGGCCAGAACGGAATGGCCGCGGCACCGAATCGCTCCGGATGCTCCGACGCGAAGTGATTCGCCGGAAACACCGCGACGAGGAAGACGACGAGCATGATGCCGGCGAGGAACGTGGTCGCGGGCAGGAGCAACCCGATGCCGCCGGCGATCTCGCAGACGCCGGTGAACTGCACGAGGCTCTTTCCCGTGATGAGGCCACCGCGCGTGAAGTAGTCCGGGATCATCGCGGCCATGCCCCCGGCGGGTCCCGGCCGGAAGTGGTTGATCCCCATGCCGACGAACACGATGGCGAGCAGGATGCGGAGCACAAGCTGCACAGTTTCGAAGGTGGTCACCCCGCCATCCTCGCAGAGCCGTCCTCGCAGAGCCGTCCCCCTGGCCCGTCTTCACAGGAGGGTGTTCCGCCGCGCGGCGTCACACGACGGGGCCGTTCGCCACCGTGGGATAAAGTTGCCGCGGAACAAAATACCCGCGCCGACGCGTCCGTCGTGGCGCGGCATCCCCTCTCCCCTTTTTCCAAACGAAGGATCCGATTCGTGGCAAAGCCGATCGTTGTGATCGCTGAAGAACTCTCTCCTGCTACCGTCGAGGCCCTCGGTCCCGACTTCGACGTGCGTTCCGTCGACGGCACCGACCGGCCAGCGTTGCTCGCCGCGCTCGCCGGGGCCAGCGCCGTGCTCATCCGGTCCGCGACGCAGGTGGATGCCGAGGCAATCGCCGCCGCGAAGCACCTGAAGGTCGTGGCGCGCGCCGGTGTGGGACTGGACAACGTGGACATCAGGGCCGCGACCGAAGCGGGCATCATGGTGGTCAACGCGCCGACCTCCAACATCATCTCGGCGGCCGAACTCACGGTCGGCCACATCCTGAACCTCGCGCGGCATATCCCGGCCGCTCACGGTGCTCTCGCCGACGGCCAGTGGAAGCGCTCGAAGTACACCGGAGTGGAGATCTTCGAGAAGACAATCGGTATCATCGGTCTCGGACGCATCGGTGCTCTGATCACCGCCCGCATGCAGGCATTCGGCACCAACATCGTCGCCTACGACCCGTACGTCACCGCCACCCGCGCCCAGCAGCTCGGCGTCACCCTGCTCAGCCTCGACGAGTTGCTCGCCCAGAGCGACTTCGTCACCATCCACATGCCGAAGACCCCCGAGACCACCGGCATGATCGGCGACGCGCAGTTCGCACTCATGAAAGACACCGCCTATATCGTCAACGTCGCCCGCGGCGGACTCATCGACGAGGATGCCCTCTACCGCGCGCTGACGGCGGGCACGATCGCCGGTGCCGGCCTCGACGTCTTCGTTCGCGAGCCGCCGATTGGTTCGCCACTGCTCGCGCTGCCGAACATTGTCGTCACCCCGCACCTCGGCGCCTCTACCGACGAGGCGCAGGAGAAGGCGGGCGTGTCGGTTGCGAAGTCTGTGCGCCTTGCCCTCTCGGGTGAGCTCGTGCCGGATGCCGTGAACGTGGCTGGCGGGGTCATCGACACGACCGTGCGCCCGGGCATCCCGCTCATGGAGAAGCTCGGACAGCTCTTCGCCGGGCTCGCCCGAAGCCCGATCACCGCCGTTGACGTCGAGATCCGCGGTGAGATCGTCCAGTTCGACGTGAAGGTGCTGAAGCTCGCCGCCCTCAAGGGCATCTTCACCAACGTCGTGAGCGAATCCGTGAGTTATGTGAACGCCCCGCTGCTGGCCGAGCAGCGCGGCATCATCGTGCGCCTGACGACGGATGCCGTGAGCGACGAATACCGCAACCTGCTGACCATCCGCGGAACACTCAGCGACGGCAGCCAGATCTCTGTCTCCGGCACGCTCACCGGCCCCAAGCAGACCCAGAAGATCGTGGAGATCAATGGGTACGACGTGGAGGTGCCGGTCGCCGAGCACCTCATCGTGATGATCTACACCGACCGTCCCGGAATCGTCGCGGTCTACGGCAAGGAGTTCGGCGAGGCCGGCATCAACATTGCAGGCATGCAGATCAGCCGCCGCGAAGCAGGTGGCCAGGCGCTGAGCGTGCTCACCGTCGACTCTCCGGTGCCCGACGGGCTCCTCGAGACGGTGCGTGTCGCGATCCAGGCGGATCTCCTGCGCGAGATCGACATCACCGACTAGGGGTTTCACGGCGCGTGTCGTTCGCGGTGTGGCTCGTCGGACATGCGTCGTGCGTCCGGACCCGGCGTCGATCCCTGAGGGCGCAATGGACGAAGCCGCGCGAGCACACGGTGTATTCGCCGCAGCCGTCGCGTCGGCCGGTGCGAAGATCATGGGCGGCGAGGCACTGCAGCCGCCGACGGCTTCGATTGGGATCGTGCCGGCAAAGAACGGCTCCCCCGCCGTCTTCACCAACGGCCCCCTCGCGGAGACGACCGAGGTCGTGAGCGGTCACTGCGTGATCGAGGCCGAGTCGCTCGACCAGGCGAAGGAACTTGCCGCCCTCTGCCCGACCGGTGACGGGCTCGAACTGCACCCGATCGGGGAGATGTCCGGGTTGTAGCGCGCCACCCCGGCGCCCGGCACGAGGCCAGAATGAACGCAGGAGTTCCGCGCTCGAGACGACTTTTGCCGAAGAATGGCCCCGCGTCATCGGGGCGATCCTCCGCGCCTTCGGGAGTCTGGATGTGGCGGAGGAGAGTGCCCAGGAGGCCTTTGCTCTCGCGGCCGATCGCATCGCTGCGGGGGAGCAGATTCATAATATCGGCGCGTGGGTCACCACCACGGCACGTCATGTCGCGGTCGATTCGCTGCGCCGCGAGGCGCTGCTCCGGCAGGAGTTGCCGCTCTTCGCCGAACCCGAGGCCCGGAAGGATGCCACCGAGGAGAACGATGACCGGCTCGGTCTCGTCTACGTCGCATGCGATCCGCTGCTCTCGCCCGAACGGCAGGTCGCCCGTGCGCTTCGAATCGTCTGCGGTGTGCCGACTGCCGACATCGCCGACTTCTTCGGCACCTCCACGGCGACGATCGCGGCGCGGCTCACTCGGGCCAAGCAGGCGATAGCCCGCTCAGGCGAGAGCTTTTGCTGGCCGAGTTCGGACGATCGAGCCGAGCGACTCGAAGCCGCGCTGACCACCATTTACGGTGTCTACACACTCGGGCACACGGCAATCGTGGGGAGTGACCTCATGGATTCCCGGCTGTCCGGGCTGGCGCTCCTTCTCGCTCGCTCGATCGTCGCGGAATACCCCGGAGATACGGAAGCTCTCGGGCTGCTCGCCCTGATCGAGCTCGGCGAGGCCCGTGGCGTCGCGCGCACCACCCCCGAAGGAATGCCGCTCACTCTCGCGGAGGTCGACCGGTCCGCCCGGGGACGGCAACGCGTCCGGCGGGGGCTGGACCTCGCCGTCCGCGCACTTCCGGGCGGAGGACGGTGCGCGCTGCAGGCGGGCATCGCGGGACTGCACAGCTCTGCAGCGACCTGGGAGGAGACGGACTGGGGTACGTTCTCGACCCTGTACTACGGGCTCTCCCGGGTGTGGCCGGCGCCGGTGGTCACCCTCGGGGGCATCATCGCCCGAAGCCATCTCGGGGCCCCAGAGTTCGACCATTCCGCGGATGCCCTGCGGCAGCTCAGCGGACGGTGAGGCGCGGAATTCGACAGCCGGATCTTCGCGGCGCTCGCGGACGTTGAAGAGCGGCGGGGAGAAGGAACTGCGGCTCGTGAAGCGCGTGACCGGGCATCGCTCGGGGAGAAGAACGAGGCCGTGCTGCGCTACTACGGGCGGGTGGCCGACCGACTCACCGACAGGCCCTGTAACGAAGACACGCCCCTCTCCGAACCCGAATCGAAGGGGAGCGCGTCAGTTCGTGTGAGCGACTAGATGACGTCGCCGCGAGTTTCCTGGCTGGTGGTCTTCTCGTTTCCGGTCGGATCGACAGCGGTGCGGGTGGTCGACACGGTCGACCGCTTGCGCATGACCATGATGAGCGAGATGAGGAACACGACCACTCCGGCGCCCATGAGGAGATAGCCGATGAGGTGGAGGTCGACCCCCGGGACTGTGAGGCTGATGGCGAATGCGACTACTGCGCCGACGACGAAAAGAAAAATGCCTGTTCCGATACCCATGATGAGTCCTTCCAGTGCTGCCTTGATTGATGAAAGTGCGCCGGGAAACGGCACACACAACCAGTGTCCGCCCACAATGGTAGCCGTCTGCCCCCTAAAAGGGGCACAAAACGCGCGTCAATCTCCTGCGGGTACGCTGGGAACCGGCCCGCATTGACCGCGCCGCACCCGCCGCTCATCAGCTCTCTTCCCTGGAGTATTCCCATGGCCCGCCGCATTACGCTCGCCCTCATTCCCGGAGACGGAATCGGTCCGGAGGTGATCGGTGAAGCGGTGAAGGTTCTTGAAGCGGTGATCCCGGCGGATGTCGAACTCATCACCACCCACTTCCCTTTCGGCGCTACGCACTACCTCGCCACCGGCGAGATCCTGGGCGATGCGGGCCTCGACGAACTCAAGCGGCATGACGCCATCCTGCTCGGAGCCGTCGGCGGCGATCCCCGGGATCCCCGCCTCGCCGGTGGCCTGATCGAACGCGGGCTCCTGCTTCGTCTTCGTTTTGCGCTCGATCATTACGTCAACCTGCGACCGACCCGGCTTCTGCCGGGCATCACTTCTCCGCTCGCCGACCCCGGTCTGGTCGACTTCGTCGTTGTGCGCGAGGGTACCGAGGGTCCGTATGTGGGAAACGGCGGAGCGATCCGTGTCGGCACACCGCACGAAGTGGCGAACGAGGTGTCCGTGAACACCGCGTTCGGCGTCGAGCGCCTGGTGCGCTACGGATTCGCCGCGGCATCCGCTCGACCTCGCCAGAAGCTCACGCTCGTGCACAAGACGAACGTGCTCACCAATGCGGGCAGCCTCTGGCAGCGCACCGTCGACCGGGTGGCCCTCGAGTACCCGGCCGTCTCCGTGGACTACCTTCACGTCGATGCCGCCACTATCTTCCTGGTCACCGACCCGGCTAGGTTTGACGTGATCGTCACGGACAACCTCTTCGGCGACATCCTCACCGACCTCGCGGCCGCGATCAGCGGCGGCATCGGACTTGCTGCGTCGGGCAACCTCAACCCCGAGGGCACGTTTCCGTCGATGTTCGAACCGGTGCACGGCTCGGCCCCCGACATCGCCGGGCAGCAGAAGGCCGACCCGACCGCGGCCATCCTGTCGGTTGCGCTCCTGCTCGATCATCTCGCCCTGGCGGATGCCGCGGCTCGGGTCACCTCGGCCGTCACGGCTGATCTCGCCTCGCGCGGGATCGCGGCCAGAAGCACCTCCCAGGTCGGCGACGCGATCCGCTCGCTCCTGCCGCACAATTAAGCATCGTACAAAAATAGGGATCCCATGAAAAACCTGCTCGCTCCGGTCACACTCAACTTCACCCGCCGACTCAACCCCGAGGCGCTCGCCGATCTCGAGCGCACCGAGATCCTGTCCGATCCGGGGTTCGGCAAGCACTTCACCGACCACATGGTCGACATCTGCTGGTCCGCCCGCGGCGGCTGGCACCGCCCCCGGGTGCAGCCCTACGGTCCGATCGAGCTCGACCCGGCAGCTGCGGTTCTGCACTACGGACAGGAGATCTTCGAGGGGCTCAAGGCCTATCGGCACGCGGACGGATCGATCTGGAGCTTCCGCCCCGAGGCCAACGCGGCGCGGATGCAGCGGTCCGCACGGCGCCTCGCCCTTCCCGAGCTGCCCACCGAGTACTTCCTCGACTCGCTTCGTGAGCTCATCGCCGCGGATGGTGACTGGGTGCCGACCGCGCCCGACACCAGCCTCTACCTGCGCCCCTTCATGTTCGCCAAAGAGGCCTTCCTCGGAGTGCGCCCGGCGGAGAAGGTCAACTATTACGTGATCGCGAGCCCGGCCGGGGCATACTTCAGCGGGGGACTCGCCCCCGTGTCTATCTGGCTCTCGACCACCTATTCGCGCGCCGGTAAGGGCGGAACGGGAGCAGCGAAGACCGGCGGCAACTACGCGTCATCCCTGATCGCGCAGGCGGAGGCCTACGAGCACGGCTGTGCCCAGGTGCTCTTCCTCGACTCGGAGGAGGAGAAGTTTCTCGAAGAGCTCGGTGGCATGAACATCGTGCTTGTGAAGAAGGATGGCACGCTCCTCACTCCGGCATCCGACAGCATCCTCGAAGGCATCACCCGCGACTCGATCCTTCAACTCGGTGAGGACCGCGGTCACACCGTCGAGAGACGACCCGTGACCATCGACGAGTGGCGGGAGGGCGCGGCATCCGGCGATATCGTCGAGGCCTTCGCGTGCGGCACGGCGGCGGTCGTCGCTCCGATCGGACTCCTCAAGGCGGAGACCTTCGAGATCGTGCACAAGAGTACCGCGCTCGCACTGTCTCTTCGGGCGGAGCTCACCGGCATCCAGTACGGCACCGTCGAAGACCGTCACGGCTGGATGACGCGGCTCGACAGCTCAGATTCAGCGGCACGCTCAGATTCAGCGGCACAGTGAAGATCGCCCGCTTCTCGGTTGACGGCGGCGATCCCCGGTACGGCATCCTCGACGAGGACGACTATGTCGTGCTTTCCGGCGATCCCATGTTCAGCGGATTCGGCACCACGGGGGAGCGCGTCGCCGCCAGTGGCGTGAAGCTGTTGGCCCCGGTCATCCCGCGATCGAAGGTCGTCTGTATCGGCCTCAACTACGCCGCCCACCGCGACGAGCTCAAGAACGATGCGGCGAGTCCCGAGGCACCGCTCATCTTCCTCAAGCCGAACACGGCCGTGGTTGGGCCGGGCGACACGATCCAGATGCCGCCGGTCGAGGGACGTATCGTGCACGAGGGCGAGCTGGTGATCGTGATCGGCAAGATCGCCAAACGCGTGAAGGCCGCCGACTACGCCGACGTGATCTTCGGCTACACAATCGGCAACGACGTTTCGGCGCGTGACCAGATGTTCGCGGATGGGCAGTGGGCCCGCGCCAAGGGCTACGACACCTTCGCGCCGCTCGGCCCGGTGATCGAGACCGAGTTGGACTGGGCGAACCTCGAGATCCAGACCTATGTCGACGGCGAGCCGCGCCGAAACGGCAACACCCGAGACATGCTGCACACGATCCCCGAGATCATCGAATACGTCTCGGATGTCTGGACCCTCCTTCCCGGCGACGTGATTATGACTGGCACGCCCGCGGGCCTCGGCGGATTCCTCGACGGACAGACGATCGACATCACGATCGAGGGAATCGGCACGCTCAGCAATCCCGCGAAGAACCGGGTGTGACCCGCTGGTCGAGTAGGTCGCTGCGCGGCCGCATCGAGACCCGCACCCGTTGGTCTAGTAGGTCGCTCCGCGACCGTATCGAGCCGAGCACCCGCTGGTCGAGTAGGTCGCTCCGCGACCGGATCGAGACCCGCACCCGCTGGTCGAGTAGGTCGCTCCGCGACCGTATCGAGACCCGCACCCCATGACCCGCCTCCGCTGGCTGCCGGGTCTGGTCCTGGCTGCTGTCGGCGCCGGCGCCGGCTACGGCATCCACCTCCTCCTTCCCGGCCTCCCGTGGCTCACCGCCGCGCTCATCCTCGGGGTACTCCTCGGTTCGATCCCAACCCTCCGCCGACGCCTGGAAGGCCCGCTCGCGCCGGGCCTCGCACTCGCGGGGCGTCGCGTGCTGAGACTCGGCATCGTGGTGCTCGGACTGAAGCTCAGCCTCGTCGACATCGCGCGTCTTGGCTGGGTCGCGATCCTCGCCATCGTGGCACTCGTCGTCGCCAGCTTCGGGATCACCTGGCTCGTCGGCCGGCTGTTCCGACTGGAGGGCGACCAGGCCGTGCTCATGGCGGCCGGATTCTCCATCTGCGGGGTATCGGCGGTCGGAGCCATGGCGGCGGCGCGCCGTTCCCCCGAGAAGGACACCGGCACCCCCATCACCCTCGTGACCCTCTACGGCACGCTTGCGATCGTCGCGCTCCCCGCCCTCGCTTCGCTGCTCCGCCTCGACGATCGCCAATTCGGGCGTTGGGTCGGGGCGAGCGTGCACGACGTCGGCCAGGTCGTGGCCACGGCCCAGACGGCGGGTGCCGTGGCCCTCGCGGTCGCAGTCGTCGTCAAACTCACCCGGGTGCTGATGCTCGCGCCGATGGTCGCGATCGCCTCGATCCAGGCCCGGAGGCGTGATGCGGCGCGAGAGACCTCGCAGGGTCCCTTGTCCCCGAGACCGCCGATCGTGCCGCTGTTCATCGTGGGATTTCTTGCGGCAGTACTACTTCGGTCGTTCCTGCCGCTGCCGAATGGGATGCTGACCTTCGCCGATATCGTGCAGTCGGCACTCCTCGCAACCGCATTGTTCAGCATCGGCGCCTCCCTACGTCTCGATCAGCTCGCGCGCTCCGGTCTGCGTGCGGTCGGTGCAGGTCTGGTGTCGTGGCTCGCGATCCTCGGCCTCGCGTTGGCTGTGGTCTTCATCTTCTGAGGACTGCACATACGTCTCCAACCCGGGTGAGTGTTCCTGTTCGTCGGGATTGCGGCCTGTCGACCGGGATCAATCGCGACAAACGGGAACAGTCGCAACGCCGGAGCATCCTCAGCCAGCGAAGTCGTAGCGTCGGAGCATTCGCCGAATCGCGGTGATTGTTCCTGTTCGTCACGATTGATCCCGTTCGATAGGGCTCAAACCTGACGAATGGGAACATCCGCGGCGCAGTAGTTCGCGGCGCAGCAGTCAGCCCCGTCAGTTGCTCTAACGTGCGAGGCAAGCTAGCGTGTCATGCATGACAGTGGATGTGGGGGCGCAACTCCGCAAGGGGGTGGTCGAATACTGCATCCTCGGACTGCTGGCAACCGAGCCGACCTACGGCTGGAAGCTCTCGGAGGCCCTGGTCTCGCGCGGCCTGATTGCGAGCATCGGTACGCTCTACCCGATCCTCAGTCGACTGCGCACGCAGGGGCTGGTCAGCAGCTTCGATCAGCAGTCGGATGCCGGACCATCCCGCCGCTACTACCGCGTCACCGAAAGCGGACACCTCCAACTCGCAATCTTTCGCGAGCAGTGGGGGCCGTTCGCCCGCACCGTGAACGAGTTCGTCGGAGAGGACACCCCATGACTAAATCCAGCATCCCGCGTGTGGTTCGCGACTACCTCGCCGAGCTTGACCGCGAATTAACCGGGGTCCCCGACGAGGTGCGGCTGGGCATAGTGACCGGCATCGCGGAAGAGTTGGAGGGGCTGGATGCCTCGGCCGCGACATCCCGCATCAAAACTCTCGGCGACCCGGCGTTCATCGCCGCGGAGGCTCGCGCGGGTGTGGCGCCAAAGTCGACAGGCCCGAAGTCGACCGACGTGGTGCTTGCCCCACCCCGGGCATCCGAGCAGCGCTGGTATGTCGTCGTGACGACGGCGCTCCTTTATTTTGGGGGCCTCGTAGTTCCGTTGGCGGGCTGGGTGGTGGGCATCATGATGCTGTGGGCATCGCCCCTCTGGACTCGAAACGAGAAGCTCATCGCGGCGATCGTGCCGCCCGCTGTCGGTGTCGTGCTCTTCGGCATCCTCGCGCTCGCCGGATCGAGATTCGCAGTGTGGTGTGCCCTGGTGCTCGGCGGTCTTGTTGGTCCGATCCTCGCCTCATTCGTGATCGGAATAATCCTCAGCCGCCGTGGCTGGTTCCGCGCCGGCTGAAGCATCCAGCGACAACGAATGTTCCACTTCGTCAGGTTTGGTGCGCCTCGACCGGGCACAATCCTGACGAACGGGAACAATCAAGGCACGTAGTGGGCTCAGGATGCTGCAAACCGGTCGCCGATAGGATTGTCGAGCCATGTCACCCTCCTTCAGCACCGCCACCGGGGCCGACGTCCGCGTCCGTTTCTGCCCCTCACCCACCGGCACCCCGCACGTCGGGCTCATCCGCACCGCCCTCTTCAACTGGGCCTACGCCAGGCACACCGGCGGCACACTCGTGTTTCGCATCGAAGACACGGATGCCGCGCGCGACAGCGAAGAGAGCTACCTGCAGCTTCTCGACGCGCTCAGCTGGTTGAACATCGAATGGGACGAGGGTGTCGGAGTCGGGGGCCCCAACGAGCCCTACCGCCAGTCCCAGCGCGGCGAGATCTACGCGGGTCTCATCGAGCGACTTCGGGCGAGCGGACACCTCTATGAGAGCTACGCCACGGCGGAGGAGATCGAGGCCCGCAACATCCAGAACGGTCGCGATCCGAAGCAGGGCTACGACAACTTCGAACGTGATTTGAGCGAGGAGGCGAAGGCCGCCTTTCGCGCCGAGGGACGCTCGCCGGCCCTGCGCCTGCGCGTACCGGACACCGACCTCTCGTTCGACGACCTGGTGCGCGGCGAGATCACCTTCCCCGCCGGATCCTTCGTCGACTTCGTGGTCGTGCGCCCGAACGGCGCCCCGCTCTACACCTTCGTCAACCCGGTCGATGACGCGCTCATGGGCATCACGCACGTGCTGCGTGGCGAAGACCTGCTGTCGTCCACCCCGCGGCAGATCGCCCTGCATCACGCGCTCATCGAGATCGGTGTGGCCACCGCCATCCCGCGCTTCGGCCACATGCCCTACGTGATGGGGGAGGGCAATAAGAAGCTCTCCAAGCGCGACCCGGAGTCCAACCTGTTCCACCACCGCGAGCGCGGATTCATCCCCGAGGGCCTGCTCAACTACCTCTCGCTGCTCGGATGGTCGATCAGCCACGACCGCGACGTGTTCACCATGGATGAGATGGTCGCCGCCTTCGACATCGTCGACGTCAACCCCAACCCGGCCCGCTTCGACCTGAAGAAGGCCGAGTCGATCAATGGCGATCACATCCGCCTGCTCGCCCCGGATGTTTTCGTGCAGCGCCTCCTTCCCTACCTGTCGGGACTCGTCTCCGATCCACCGACCGGCACCGAGCAGGCGATCCTGCGCGAGGCCGGCCCGCTGGTCCAGGAGCGCATGCAACTGCTCGGCGAGGCGCCAGCGTTGCTCGGATTCTTCTTCGCGGCGGATGACTCGATAGAGGTCGATGCGGATGCCACGCCACCGGCGGGCTCGGCTGAGATCCTCGATGCCGCGGTCGGGGCGCTCGAGCAGCTCAACGACTGGTCGCACGTCGAGATCGAGCGGCTGCTGCGGGCCGAGCTCATCGAGGGGGGAGGACTCAAGCCCCGTGTCGCCTTCGGTCCCTTGCGCACGGCCCTTTCGGGCAAGCGGATCAGCCCGCCGCTGTTCGAGTCGATGGAGTTGCTCGGCAAGGAGTCGACTCTCGCGAGGCTCTCCCGGCTTGCCGCCGCGCTCTAACCGATGGAACACTGAGACGTCGTGATCGCCAGTGCCAGTGCCAGTGCCAGCGCCGGCGCCGGCGCCGGTGGCGTCGGTGGTGGTGTGGGCGCGGCAGTGCCGGCTTTGCGATCGAGGCGAAGGGCATCAACGGCTCCCCGAGCCGATCGGTCACCTCGTCGGCCGTGGCCATGGCGAGCGGACTGAAAGAGACGCTGCCGGCGCGGCCGAGCATTCGCTCGTTCAATGGTCTCGGCTTGTTCAGCTGTATCGAGTGTAACGGTTGTGAGCACAGCAGCAACCCGTTCGCGCTCATTGCGAAGACCCGCGATCGTGCCTCGTGTGCGCTGTTGATCGCCCAGTGGAGCCCCGGTCTCACGGTATTCACCAACGCCCTCGGTCGCATCACGGATTCCCAGGAAGCGGTGCCAGCGGAGCATGGGGTGCGCGTGGAAAAGGTGTGGTCGGAGATCGTGGGGTGGTTGCTGCCGTGCGACTGGCCGACGGCCGCACCAGCATCGCCGGCGTCTACGCCGCCGGGGACTCGACCGCGCCGGGTCCGCAGCAACTCATCGTGGCGGCGGGTCGGGTGCGCGCGCTGCTGCCGCAATCAATCGCGACCTGATCGGCATCCCCGGGCACCCGTTGGTCGAGTAAGTCGCCCAGCGACCGTATCGAGACCCGTGACCTACTCTCGCGGCCCCCTCAGGTGCTCCCGCGTGAGCGCGTCCATCTCCTCGTCGGTCAGCGCGTCGAGCGCTTTGGCCTCCGACCGGTCGATGCGCGACCAGCGCACGAACATCAGGATCAGGACCGGCACATCGGCGACCTCGGCGATGAACCAGAGCAGGTC
>JBBRDX010000062.1:0-15326 GCA_038203515.1 Actinomycetales bacterium
TCACGAGGTCCGCATCCTGGTCGCCGGTCGGTTCGTAGTCGAGGCTCGCGTAGCCGGCGGTGCGGCTCTTCAGCTGGTCGAAGAAGTCGAACACGATTTCGCCGAGCGGCATCGTGTAGTGCAGCTCGACGCGATCTTCGCCGACGTATTCCATGCCCTGCATGGTGCCGAGGCGACCCTGACTGAGTTCCATCACGTTGCCGACGATATCCTTGGGGGTCAGGATGGATGCTTTCACCACCGGTTCGCTCACCGAGGCGATCTTGCCGCCAGGGAACTCGCTCGGGTTGGTCACAGTGACGGTCTTCTTGTCGTCCGTGGTCACCTGGTAGATCACGCTCGGCGCCGTCGCGATGAGATCCAGCCCGAACTCGCGCTCGAGCCGTTCGGTGACGATCTCGAGGTGCAGGAGTCCGAGGAATCCGCAGCGGAAGCCGAAGCCGAGCGCGACGGAGGTCTCGGGTTCGTAGACCAGCGCAGCATCAGAGAGCTTGAGCTTGTCGAGGGCCTCCCGCAGCACCGGATAGTCGGAGCCGTCGATCGGGTAGACACCGGAGAACACCATCGGCATCGGCTCGGAGTAGCCCTTGAGCGCCACGGTCGCGGGCTTCATGAAGCTCGTGACGGTGTCGCCCACCTTGCTGAGGCGCACGTCCTTGACGCCGGTGATGAGGTAACCGACCTCGCCGACGCCGAGGCCCTTGGTCAGGGTCGGTTCGGGGGCGCTCACGCCGATCTCGAGCACTTCATGCGCGCTCTTGGTGCTCATCATCATGATCTTTTCGCGGGGTTTGAGTGCCCCGTCGATCATGCGCACGTAGGTGATGACGCCGCGGTACGAGTCGTAGACCGAGTCGAAGATCATCGCGCGCGCCGGCGCTGTCGGGTCTCCGACCGGCGGCGGGATGAGGCGGGTTGCCCGGTCGAGCAGCTCCGGCACACCAACCCCGGTCTTGCCGGAGACGAGCAGGATGTCTTCCGGCTTGCACCCCAGCAGGCCGACGATCTCCTTGATGTACTTCTCTGGATCAGCAGCGGGCAGGTCGATCTTGTTGAGCACCGGGATGATCGTCAAGTCGTTGTCCAGGGCGAGGTACAGGTTCGCAAGAGTCTGGGCTTCGATGCCCTGCGCGGCATCCACCAACAGGATCGCACCCTCGCATGCGGCGAGCGACCGGGAGACTTCATAGGTGAAATCCACATGACCGGGAGTATCGATCATGTTCAGGGCGTAGGTCTGTCCATCGAGCTCCCACGGCATCCGTACCGCCTGGCTCTTGATGGTGATGCCGCGCTCGCGTTCGATGTCCATGCGGTCGAGGTACTGGGCCCGCATGTCGCGGTCACTCACCACTCCGGTGATCTGCAACATCCGGTCGGCCAGCGTGGATTTGCCGTGGTCGATGTGCGCGATGATGCAGAAGTTGCGAATGAAGGCGGGGTCGGTCGACGCCGGCTCGAGGGCCTTCAGTGCTCTGGGGCTCACGCAAATCCTTCGTATCGGTGCCGTGGGGTCGTTCCAATTCTCCCACGATGCGCGCCGACCGGGATGCGTGGGCCGGCCGGCGAGTGACCTCGGGCGGTGCGTCTGTTTTTACGGCGCCGGCAAACGCCGAAGGCCTTCGAGCAGCACGGCCAGCTCGGCCGCGAGGGACACCCGGATCCAGCCCTCCCCCGACCGCCCGAATGCACTTCCGGGCGCTACCGCCACCCGATCGTGAAGCAGGAAACGTTCAGCCCAGGCTGCGACGTCGCCGCCACTCGCGTGGGCGACATCCACCCACAGGTAGAAGGCGCCACGCGGGCGCTGGTAGCGGATGCCCCGCTCATCGAGCTGCGCACACGCCGCCTCGAGGTTGACGCGGTAGTGCTCGCGCGAATCCGCCACGTGCTGGTGGTCGCCGGTGATGGCGGCGACCGCGGCATACTGGTCCGGCATCCCGACGCAGCTGATCGAGGCTTCCTGCACCGTTCGCATTATCGGTGCGAGCCCCGGTGGGGTCACCAGGTAGCCGATGCGCGCACCGGTCATCGCGTAGGTCTTGGAGAGGGAGAAGACACTGAACACGCGATCGTCGGAGTCGAGACTCGCGATGCTCACGTGCGGGGCACCGTAGGTGAAGTACTCGTAGACCTCGTCACTGAGCACCCAGAGATCGTGGCGTCGGGCGAAATCGAGCAGTTCGTGCAACTGATGCTCGTCGAACACGACACCGAGTGGGTTCGAGGGCGAATTGATGATGATGACGCGTGTGCGGTCGGTGACGAGTCGCTCGAGTTCGTCGAGGTCGGGAGCAAAACCGTGGTCGGGCCGCAACGAATAGGGCACCGGCACTGCCTCGAGCAGTCGGGCATTCATGGTGAATGTGGTGTAACCGGGATCTGGGACGAGCACTTCGTCGCCGGTGGAAAGCAACAGGCGCATCGCCTGGAAGAGCCCCTGGGTTGCTCCGAGGGTCACCCAGACCCGCTCGACGTCCACGTGGATATTGTTCTCACGGGCGAGCTTCTGCACGATCGCGGCCCTCAACGGCGGGATGCCCCCGTTGGAGGAATAACTCGTGAGATCGTCGCGCCACGCCTGTGCACCCGCCGCAAGGATGTGCGGCGCCACGGCGCGGTCGGGCTCCCCCACCGCAAGGGAGATCACGTCGTCGAGCTCGAGGGCGATCTCGAAGATGCGACGGATACCGGAGGGCGGCACGGACGCGATGTGAGAAGAAAGAGAGGGCATACTGTCAGGCTATTACGACAGGCAGAACGGTTAGCATCGAGAAATGCGCACCCCCGTAGTTCTCGTGCACGGACTCCGCGGCTCGAGTGCCGAGTGGACAGCACAGCGCGAGATCCTCGAGGCTCACGGGCATCAGGTATTTGCGGTGGAACTGCCCGGCCACGGTGCCCGCACCGACGAACCGTTCTCGATTGGCGAATCGCTCGTCACGGTGGCGGACGCCGTGCGCTCCCTCGGTACCGCATCGGTGTTCGTCGTCGGCCGGGGTCTCGGCGGTCACCTCGCAGTGGAGTGCGGCTCGCTCATCGACACGGTTGGCGGTGTCGTGGCGATCGGCTGCGGCACACAGGCCCTGAGTTGGGTTCTCGACAGCTACCGCATCGCGTCCACGAGTACCCATCACATGCTCCCCGACCGGGGTGCCGGGATGAGCAGTGCCGCCTCCTCCACGTTCGTTCGAGCCGGTTCATCGGGCGGTGTCGCTCCATCCGAGCATTTCGCCGACACCCTCCGCCAGCTCGATGCCCTCGACACGAGGGCCGCGCTCTCCCGGCTGGAGGCGCCGGTGTGGCTGCTCAATGGACAGTTCGACCGGTTCCGGATGCAGGAGCGCGCTTTTCTGGCCGCGGCTGCCGATCATCGGCTCGTACGCCAGAGCGGGGTGCGGCTTGCCGCCCGGTTCCGCCGCCCGCTCGACACTGCACGCCTGTTGCTCGGTATTCTCGACGGGCGTCACCCGACACGGTCCCGCGCCACATTGCTGGATCGCTGACGCACTGGTATTGTTCATGGTTGGCTTGCTCGAGACATTCGGTAACTGAATGGTCTCGCGAATCGCAGCCCGGATCCCCCAGTATTGGAACCGGTTCGCGGCTGCCCTCAACTGTTCGAACCACAGAGAAAGTTAGACATTGGCAAACATCAAGTCGCAGATCAAGCGAATCGGCACCAACAAGAAGTCCCAGGACCGCAACAAGGCCGTCAAGAGCGAGGTCAAGACCGCCGTTCGCTCCGCGCGCGAAGCCATCGTCGCCGGTGACGCAGCCAAGGCCGCCACTGCTCTCGCGCTTGCGTCGAAGAAGCTCGACAAGGCCGCAAGCAAGGGCGTCATCCACAAGAACCAGGCCGCGAACCGCAAGTCGGCCATCGCCAAGCAGGTCGCTGCACTCTAAGCACTGATCGCCAAAAGCCCGTCACCGTTCGCGGCGGCGGGCCTTTCGTCTCGGGTCTCCGGCGTTTCAGGTCTGTCGGAGAGAGGCGAACGCGCGAAGCTCATCGCTGAGGATGGCGCGCAGCATCCGCACGTCGGGGCACGCGTCCGGATCGGAGACGATGGTGATCGTGAGCACACTGGAATAGGTCAGGACGACAAAAGTCACCGGGAGATTGCCGGTGGGTATGCCGAGGGGCACGATGCGGGTCACCGGGCAGCCCAGCACTGAGATTGCTTTCTCCGGACCGTGCACAGAGCTCACTATGGTGTTGATCATCCGTTGACGGTCGACGAACCAGTGATAGGCGCCGACTCGGTCCACACCGCGAAATAGCGGACCGAGAAGCGCGGTCGAGGCCGCGCGAGGGGCACATTTTGCGGCCCGGGTGATCGCCCCGACCGCCGCGAGGCGATCGGTCCGATCCCCGCCTGTCGGAATTACGAGTGGGATGACTCCGCTGTGGTTGCCGAGCTCTGAGCCGACAGTCGCCCGCCGGCTCGAGAACGGTACCGAGATCACCACGTCGTCGAGGGATTCCCCACGCAGTTCCATCAGGCGACGGAGCGAGCCCGCGATGGCAGCAAGAACAGCGTCATTGACCGTCGCGCCCTCCGCGTGGCTCGATGTGCGGAGATCGACCAGGCCGAGACTGACCGTCTCGAGAAGCCGGGCGTCTCGGGTGGGTACGTTGAGCGAGCCGTGCACCGATCGGATGCTCGCGGCCGATCGGATCGCCGCGACACCGTTGAGGCTCTGCCGAATCGCCCCACGAATCCGCCGAATAGACGCGATCCGCTCACGCCACGTGTCGAGGAAGAGCGCCGTTCGGGACGGGATGGCGTCGTGCGGGACGGCCCTCGGCGATTCCCCCGGCAGCGCGCCGCCATCGGCCAGATCAGCAAGCACGGCGAGGCCGCCGATCCCATCGGCCATCACGTGGTGGAAGACGAGCACGAGCGCGACGGCACGGACCTTCGCCCCGGACGACGCGGCGGTCACCAGAGTCGCCGACCAGAGTGGCCGGGATCGAGGAAGCGGGGTGTTCACCACGCGCGCGGCGATTGCGAGCACGGCCTCATCGTTTGCGGGAATTGGGCACACGATCGTCGCCACCTGGTCGCCCAGGACGAAATCGGCATCCTCGACCCAGATCGGTCGTCCGCAGCCGAGCGGCAGGTCGACCAGCAGTTGGTGCAGGCGCGGCACCTGCGCGACCCTGGCACCGAATGTCTCCACCGCCTCGGTGAGATCGAAGTCGTCAGCGGCGTCGAGAAACAGCACGGCCCCGGCCTGCATCGGGTGTGTCGTGCCGGCGCCGACGAGCGCCATCAGATCGTCGGTTGTCACCCGATCAATTTCGAGGCGAATCTCCGATTGGGTTGCCCTGCCCATTTCCGCTCCTCGGCTCAACTTTGTGGTCGCGACCAAGTTCACCGTACGGGCGACACCGCGTGCAGGGCCGAAGGTCCCGCGCGGGTGACTGAGGCGACGGCCGTCGCGCTAGGAGGTGCCGCGATTGCTGATCACACCGACCAGTCGCTCGAGCACAAAGACCGGATCGCGACCGGCGCCTTTGATCGCGGCATCCGTCTCGGCGAGCAGTTCGATGCACCGGCCAAGGCCGCGATCGTCCCAGCCCTGCAGGTCGCGCCGGGCGCGGTCCACCTGCCAGGGTGCAAGCCCGAACTGCTGGGCGAGTTGGCCGGATCCTCCCCGCGCGCCAGAGATCTTGGCCATGGTGCGGAGCTTGCTGGCGAAGGCGGCAAGGATCGGCACCGGGTCCGCCCCCGATGCGAGAGCGTGCCGCAGCAGGATGAGAGCGTCCCCCCGGCGACCCGCGATCGCGACATCCGCGACCCGGAAGGCATTGGTCTCGACCCTGCCCGAGTAGTACTTCTCGACCGTGACCTCGGTGACCTCCTCGCTCGCGTCGGACATGAGCTGCTGGCATGCGGCCGCGAGTTCGGCGAGGTCGTCGGAAAAGGCTCCGGCGAGTGCGCGGAGAGCACCGCTCGTGATTCTGCGATTCTCGATCGCGAACTCAGCCGCCGCAAAGTCGAGCTTCTCGGAATCCTTCTTGAGCTCGGTGCAGACGATCTCGATGCCGTTGCCGAGTCCCCCGCGGATCCCGTCGAGCAGCTTCTTGCCCCGCACTCCGCCGGCATGTCTCAACACCACGTAGGTGTCGTCGGCCGGTGATTCCAGGTACTGGAGGGTCTCGGCGATGAAGGCATCCGTGCACTTCTCAACACCGCTCACCCGGATCATGCGCGGCTCTCCGAACAGCGAGGGGCTGGCCAGGGTGATGAGTTCGCCCGGGCCGTAGGCATCCGCTTCGAGGTCGCTGATCTCGAGGCTCGGGTCTTCCGCCTTGAGGATCTCGCGCAGCATCCGGATGGCGCGCTCGGCGAGGAAGTCCTCGGTGCCGGAGACGAGCACCACCTGTGCCGGCCGTATGCGATCCCAGCCGAGCTGCGGGATCGACACGACCGCTTTCGCCGTCTTGGGTGCGGCTTTCGGTGCTGCCCTGCCTGCCACTGCACTCCCTGCACTGCTTCACCCTGGATCGCTGTCTACCTCAGTTTATTGCGCCACCACTGACGGACCGGGCCTCAGTGGGACAACGCCTTTCCCTCTGGCAGAGGATGCTCCGTCCAGACGGCCACACCGCCGTCCGGCAACGGCGACAGCATCGCCATCCCGTCAAGATCGGTGCGGGTCGTGAGAGTTCCCACGCCGGCCAGAATGCCGAGGAGCTTGTCGGTCGGATGCCCGTAGCCGTTGTCGAGGCCCACCCCGATCACTCCGACAGTCGCGTGCAGCGCCGCGTACAGCCTCGGGTCCTGGTTGGCCGAGCCGTGATGCGCGACTTTCACGACATCCACCGGACCGATGCGATTGGCGGCCATCATGAGAGCCTGAGGCCGATTGCCGAGGTCGCCGAGGAACAGCGACGACAGGCACCCGGATGCACACGCGCCGACCCCGGTGAACCGCATCGTGACGCTCGCGTCGTTGCCCGGCTCGACCGACCCGAGTCGCGCCCGCGGCCACAGCACCTCCCAGCCGAGCTCGCCCAACCGGCCGGCGAGTCCCTGGCTCGCCAGGCTGACGACGGCCCCGCTGTCGGCGAGTTGCCCGCCGATCGCCGACGCCGGAGAGCCGTCGGTCGGTCCGGTCATCGCCGTTGTGACACGCCCGAACACCGCAGAAGTGCCCCCGACATGGTCGATGTCCCAGTGGGTGAGTACGAGCAGGTCGATGCGACCGATGCCCAGTTCGTCGAGGCAGCGGCGAAGCAGTTTCGGGTCGCGCCCCGTGTCGATCAGCGCGACCTGCCCGAGACTGCGCACCAGCACCGCATCGCCCTGGCCGATGTCGCAGGCCGCGATCTGCCAGTCCCCCGGTCGGGAGAGCTGCTGCCGAAGCTCGTCGCCCGCAGCGACCCCTCCCGCCGCGACAAGCACGAGCGCCAGTGCGACCGAGGCGATCCGTCGCGTGGCACGACCCCGTCGCATGATCGCGACCATCAGCATGAGCACAGTTACGACCGCAATCGATGCGACACCGAGAGCGCCCTGCGCCCACGGCAGAGCAGCACCCGGTAGTCCGACGAAGAAGGACGCCACGGCCGCGATCCAGGCGGCCGGCAGCCAGGCGAGTGCCGCGATGCCCTGCCCGACAGTTGGTAGGACCGGCAACACCACGCACGCGATAAGCCCGAGCACCGTGGCGACGGGGGCGGCAGGCTCTGCCAGCACATTCGCAATGACTCCGTACGTCGGGATGCTCGGATTGAGCAGGATGAGCACCGGCTGGCAGGCGAGCTGGGCGGCGAGCGGGATCGACAGCACGGCGGCGAGCCAGAGCGGCATGAACCGAGACATCACGCGGGCGAGCGGCCCCGAGAGTATGAGCAGGCCCCCCGTGGCGAGCACCGAGAGAATGAAGCCGTAGCTGTGCGAGAGCCACGGATCGTTCGCGAGCAGCACCAGGCTGGCCAGCGCGAGGATCGGGATGCCGCGCACCGGTCGGCCCCGGGCGAGCGCGACAAGCACGAGCGCGGCCATCACCGCAGCCCGCAGCACGCTGGGCTCGGGGGTCACGAGCACCACGAACCCGAGGAGCACGACGATGGACAGGATGACCCGCCCGGCCCGCGGCAGGCCTAGTGCGGTGCCCGCGAGCATGACCAGGGCGATTACGACGGCGCAGTTCGCGCCGGACACCGCGGTGAGATGACTCAGCGAGGTCGCCTTCATCGCGGCGTCGAGAGGGAGACCGACGGCGCTGGTGTCCCCGATGGCGAGGCCAGGGAGCAGGTCGCCGCCATCTCCCGGGAGCGCGCCGGAGGCATTCCGGAATCGGCTGCGGAGTCCGTTCGCCCAGTCGAGAAACCACGGCGCCTCAGCCTCCACTCGCACGCCGCGGGCGGCGAACAGCCGGAACGCGACGTCATCCGTCGGGTCCGTGGCCGACAGGGTGCCGGCGACTGTGACGGTCGCTCCGATGCCGATTGTCCCTTTCGGATAATCGGCGAACACGGTGACCGGGATGTCAACTGCTGTCGCGACTCCCCCCAGGGTCACCGAGCCGAGAGTCGCTGAGAACATCGCCTGCCGCTGGCCGGAAGGGGCGGCCTCCCCTCCGGCCTGCACGGTCTGCGTGACCATCGCGGTCGCCGTTATGAAACGACCCGCCTGTGCCGCCTCGACCAGCGCCGTCGGCTGCCGATCGGGGGCGCGGACTGCCGCCGCGCTCACCAACAGAGCTGCGGCGGCCAGAGCGACCACAGCACCGCCCAGCACCGCGCGACCACGCCCACGCAGCACCAGTACGACCAACACCAGGAGCACTGTGGCCGCCCAGAGAAGGAACGCAGCACCGGAAAGCAGGGACGGGAGTCCGAGCAGCACCCCAACGGTCACCCAGGCGACCACCGTCGGCATCGCGAGACGCAGATCGACAGTCACAGCATCACAACAGTCACAGCGTCACGAAATTCACAGCGTCACGAGGTCCTTCAGTGAGTCGAAGGTCTTCTCTCCCACGCCGGTGACACTCATCAGGTCTTCGAGGGCGGTAAACCGCCCGTTCTTGGTGCGCCAGTCGATGATGCGCTTCGCCATGGCTGGTCCCACCCGGGGCAGGGTCTCGAGCGCGGTCTCGTCCGCGATGTTGATGTTGACCTTGCCTCCGGCTGTCGCCGCGCCGGGGGCAGCACCGGCCGCCGGCGCCTCGCCCAGGTTCGGCACGACGATCTGCTCGCCATCGACGAGCGGGCGGGCGAGGTTTAGGCCCGACCGATCTGCGGTGTCGATGAAGCCGCCGCAGGCGGCAATGAGATCGACCGCCCGGTCCCCGTCGGTGAGGAGATAGAGTCCCGGCTTCGCGACCGCACCGAGGATATGGACGTAGATGGTCGCACCGGTCGAGGACGACCGGGCTGCACCGGTGGCACCAGGTGCCGCCGACGCTGCAGGGGGAGCGATCGATTGGGTCGATCCGTGCGCCCCGAACGCACTCACGAGCACCGCAATACCGAGTCCCACCAATACGAGCACGATCGCAGCGCCCACCCTGACCCGGGAGCGCACCGGGCGGCGCGCAACGAGCAGGGCAAGCGGATCCATGCCCGAAGGCTAGGAAATCTCGGCCGTTCGATTCACCGTGGTGGTGACGACTGGGGACAATCCGGCAGTGACCCCGGCGGCAGAGGACTGGACCTGCGCTACTGCTGTGTGGCGATGTTGACGATTCGCGGGGCTCGCACAATCACGTTGACCACCCTGCGATCGCCCAGGGCGCGCACCACCCCGGCGGAGGCACGTGCCAGCTTCTCGAGGTCGGCAGGGTCGATCTTGGGGCTCACCTCGGCCTTGCCACGCACCTTGCCGTCGACCTGGAAGACCGCGGTGACCGCGGTCTGCACGAGCAGTGTCTTGTCTGCCTTGCGCCACCCGAACAGCGCAACGGGAGGCGGATAGCCGAGCTGCTCCCACATCTCCTCGGCGGCGTAGGGTGCGAAGAGCGAGAGCCCAAGAGCCACGGTCTCGGTGGCCTCACGCACCGCAGCATCCGCTCCCCCCGCTCCACTGTCGATGACCTTGCGGGTGGCATTGACGAGCTCCATGAGGCGGGCGACCACCACGTTGAACTTGAAGGATTCGATGAGGCCGGGAGCCTCGGCCAGGAAGTGGTGGGTGACGCGGCGCAGTGCCTGGTCGCCGGTGCGCCACTCGATCTCGGGTGCACTGGTGACATCCTGGGCGAGACGCCAAGCGCGGGCGAGGAACTTCGCCGAGCCGGCCGGCGAGACATCCTCCCAGTCGATGTCGTCTTCCGGAGGGCCGGCGAACACCATGGTCAACCGGATCGCGTCGACGCCGTGAGCTGCGATCTCGTCACCGAGGTCCACACCCCCGCGACTCTTCGACATCTTCGACCCGCCGGAAAGCACCATGCCCTGGTTGAGGAGAGCGCTGAACGGCTCGGTAAAACTGACGTAGCCGAGGTCGAACAGCACCTTGGTGATGAAACGGGCATAGAGCAGGTGGAGGATGGCGTGCTCGACGCCACCGATGTACTGGTCGACCGGCGCCCACTTGTCGGCTTCCCTCGGGTCGAAAGCCCGGCTGTCGTCCTCGGGGCTGAGAAAGCGCAGGAAATACCATGAGCTGTCGACGAAGGTGTCCATCGTGTCGGGATCGCGACGCACGGCACGGCCATCGGGCAGCGTGACATTCACCCAGTCGTGTGCAGCACCGAGCGGCGATACACCCTTGGGCTGCAGGTCGAGGCCCTCAGTCGACGGAAGGCGCACCGGCAACTGCTCCTCGGGCACCGGAACAAGCTCACCGTCCTCTGTGTGGAAGATCGGGATCGGGGTGCCCCAGAACCGCTGGCGGGAGATGAGCCAGTCGCGCAGTCGATAGTTCTTCGACGCGCGGCCGTTACCCGCGGCAGCCAGCTGCTCAGTGATGCGCTTGATGGCGTTGGACTTGCTCAGCCCGTTGAGCGAACCGGAATTGATCATGCGACCATCACCGGTGAGCGGAATCCCGGTGTGAGCGGGATCGAGCGGCGGAAGATCGTCGGGCAGTTCTGCCTCGCCGGTCTCCGGGTTGATCGGCAGCACCGGGATCGCACCGGTCACCGGCTGGTTGGTATCGACGACCACGCGCACCGGCAGGTCGAACCTGCGGGCGAAGTCGAGGTCGCGCTGGTCATGGGCGGGAACGGCCATGACGGCACCGTGACCGTAATCGGCAAGCACGTAATCGGCGGCCCAGATCGGGATGCGTTCGCCATTGATCGGGTTCACCGCGAACCGGTCGAGGAAGACGCCGGACTTTTCGCGGCTGGCGTCCTGGCGCTCGATCTCGGTGGTCTTCTGCACCTGCACGAGGTAGTCCGCGAAGCTCGCGCGCACGGCATCAGTGGAACCGGCGACGAGCTCGGCAGCAAGGTCGGAATCTGGCGCGACGACCATGAAGGTGACGCCGTACAGGGTGTCGGGGCGGGTGGTGAAGACGGTGATCTTCGCCTCACGCCCTTCGATCACGAAGTCGACATCCGCCCCCTTGGAGCGACCGATCCAGTTGCGCTGCATTGCGAGCACCTTGGGCGGCCAGGATCCTTCGAGCTGGTTGAGGTCGTCGAGCAGGCGGTCGGCGTAGTCGGTGATCTTGAAGTACCACTGCGTGAGCTTCTTCTTCACGACGACGGCCCCGGAGCGGTCTGAGGTGCCGTCGGGCAGCACCTGCTCGTTTGCGAGCACGGTCTGGTCCACCGGATCCCAGTTGACCCAGGAGTCCTTGCGGTAGGCGAGGCCCTTCTCGTACATCTTGAGGAAGAGCCACTGGTTCCACTTGTAATATTCCGGGTCGCTGGTGGCGATCTCCCGGTCCCAGTCCACCGAGGTGGCGTACTGCTTCATCGACGCGGACTGCTGCGCGATGTTCGCATAGGTCCACTCGCGAGGATCGACCCCGCGCTTGATCGCCGCGTTCTCGGCGGGAAGCCCGAAAGAGTCCCAGCCGATGGGGTGGAGCACGTTGAAGCCCTGCTGGCGCCAGTAGCGCGCGAGCACGTCCGCGAGGGCGAATGCCTCGGCATGGCCCATGTGCAGGTCACCGGAGGGGTAGGAGAACATGTCGAGGATGTACTTGCGCGGCCGCTTGTCGTCGGGGTCGTCGGTGCGGAACGACTTCAGTTCATCCCAGCGCGGCAACCACTTGGCCTGTAGCGCCGCGGCGTCGTAGCTCGGGCCGTGTTCTGCCGTGCGGTCTTCTGCCGTGCGGTGTTCTGCCGTGCGGTCTTCTGCCGTGCGGTCTTCGGCCACGAAAGTCTCAATTCACTGAATTCATAGGGAACGGCCGGATGCAACCGCGACCAGTGTTCAAGGGTACCGAACCCAGCGGTGTGCGACCGCATCCGCGCCTCCGGCGACACTCCCGCTGTTCATGAGACTTGTTCCTCACCTCTCCCGCTCCCCGCATAACTCCTGCTCGTTACACGATGGAGGGGCCGCACCCGCGAACTCCGGGGTTCGTTGCAGGCAGCCCCAGAAAATTGCAGGAGTTATGCGGAGGGCGCGACGCCCAACACGGCAAGCAGCGCGGCAGCCTTGAGCTTCACCTCGGCGAGTTCCTCTGCTGGCACCGAGAGCGCGGTGATGCCGCCGCCGGAGCCCACGGTTGCACCGTCACCATCCAGCAGGATGCTGCGGATCACCATTGACAGTTCGACCCGGCCGTCGAGCCCGAAGTAGCCGAACGCACCAGCATAGACGCCGCGGGCGCGGTGCTCCAACCGATCGAGGATCGTGACCGCGCTGAGCTTCGGCGCGCCGGTCATGGATCCCGCAGGGAAGCACGCGTTCACCGCGTCGACGGCCGTCAGCCCGGCGGCGAGCCGGCCGCGCACAGTACTCACGAGCTGATGAACGTGGGCGTAGGTCTCCACGGCAAGCAACCGCGGGACGCTCACCGAACCGACCTCGCTCACCCGGGCAATGTCGTTGCGCATCAGGTCGACGATCATCAGGTTCTCGGCGCGTTCCTTGTCGCTCGCAAGCAATTCCGCCATCAGCGCCGCATCGCGCTCCCTGGTCTCACCGCGGCGACGTGTGCCCTTGATCGGGTGCGACTCGATGGTGCCGTCGGGCGCGACGGAGAGGAACAGCTCGGGCGATGAACTCAGGAGCGAGACATCCCCTGCACGGAAGAACGCTCCATGATGACTCGGATTGGCTGCCCGCAGCGCGAGATACGTTTCGAACGGATCGGGAGTGGCCGCCACCCGCGCCTCGGTCGTGAGGCAGAGCTGGTAAGCATCGCCAGCATCGATCGCGGCCTGGCAGGCAACGATCATCCGGAGGTACTCATCGTCGCTGTCTGCCCACGCCACCTCGGCTCGCGGCGGCGGCTCGGCGAGCACGGCGGCGGAGAGAGAGGGTTGCAACCCGACCACCCTGGCGCGCAGCTTCTCGACCGCCGACACCTCCAGCCCCATCACCGTCACGGAGCCGGTCGAATGGTCGAAGGCGATCGCGAGGTCCACGAACAGCAGCGAGGCATCCGCGTATCGCGAACGATGGTCGGATGCCGCCCCCATCGTCTGCGCTGACAGCCCGTAACCCAGCCACCCCACCCAGCCCAGCTGGAATCCCGTCGAAGCGGGCAGCTCTCGCGTGGCGAGATCCGCCCGCAGGAAGTCGAAGACCTCGCCCGCTCGCGTTTCACCGTCGACGGACATCGTGCCGTCTGCCACGGACGCCGCAAGCGATCTGGTGCCGAATCCTAGGTAACTCATGCCGTCTGCGGCATGAATCCCCGAATCCAGCCAGACTGCGGCGCTACGACCCTCGAAGAGCGCGCTGGCGATGCCAGCCGGGTCGATCCAACCGGGCAGGGGTGATTCGAAGACCCGGTGGCGCATAACCTAATCCTATGAGCGAGTCGTCCGTCTACCGTTGGCACGCGGGTGGGCTGCACCTCCTCGACTCCCGCGACCTGACCGACGTCGCCATCGTTGTGGCGGATTCATGGCTGGTCACCGAGGGCGCAGTGCTCGCGCTCGACCTGCACCGGCAGCGGTTCTTCGGTGTGGCGAACGGACTCATCGACGACCTCGACCGATTCTGGAGCGCGTCGATCGCGGCGATCCCCCGCACCGGGGACTGGTTTCCCCGGGTCGAGCTGCAGTTGCGCGGCGGCGCCCCTCTCGCGGTGTTCCGCCTGCGCAGCGCACCCGAGCTGTCGCGATCTGTGCGGCTTGCGAGCCACCTCGGAGCGGACCCGAGAACCGCACCGTGCATCAAGGGACCCGACACGGCGGCGTTGTTGCGCATCCGTACCGAGGCCCAAGCGAATGGCGCCGGTGAAGCGGTGATTCTCTCTCCCGGTGGATTCGTGGTCGAGGGTGCGTACAGCGCCATCTTCTGGTGGCGGGGAGACGTGCTGTGCACACCCTCGCCCGAGCTCGACCGCGTGGGAAGCGTGACAGCCCGATCGCTGATCGCCCTCGCAACCGCGCTCGGAATCGAGGTCTACTTCGAGTCGATCGTGCCGGCAGAGCTTGACGGCTGCGAAATCTGGGCGGTCAGTTCGCTCCATGGGATCCGTATTGTCACTGATTGGCTCGATGGCCCGGCCCCAGCGGAACTGCCCGGCCGGCTGTCGGCCTGGCGCGCGCGTCTCGACCGGCTGCGACAGCCGCTGTTCTAGACGACCGCCGACCCCACAAGTCGCTGCCCTGGCCCGGGAAGAATCAGATGTCGGCTGGCTAAGCTCACGAGCGTGAACGATATCCTCGGCTGGATCCTCGACACGGTTCGCAATGTCGACCCCGTGCTGCGTATTCTGATCGCGGGCGTGGGGATGCTACTGGAGACCTCCATCCTCGTCGGGTTGATCGTGCCCGGCGACACGATTGTGCTGGTCTCGGCGACCGGCATCGCTGACTGGGCACAGTATGTGGCGCTACTTCTTTCGGTGATCGTCGGATCCCTCACCGGGGAGAGCATCGGTTTCGCCCTCGGCCGATTCTTCGGTCCGCGCATCCAGGCGTCCACACTCGGGCAGCGACTTGGCGAACACAACTGGGTGCGCGCAGAAACCTATCTCGACCGGCGCGGCGGAATCGCGGTGTTCGTTTCTCGATTCCTGCCGGTACTGCACGCGCTCATCCCACTCACCGTGGGTATGAGCACGATGAGATACCGCAAGTTCCTGGCCTGGACCGTGCCGGCCTGCGTCCTCTGGGCCGCCGCCTATGTCTCGGTGGGCTGGCTCGCCGCCGGATCGTACCGCCAGCTGTCGACCCAGCTGCATTCCGCGGGCTACCTGTTCGCCGGGATCATCGCGGTATTCTTC
>JBBRDX010000063.1:0-15248 GCA_038203515.1 Actinomycetales bacterium
GCTGCGTTATAGCCAGGCTTCCCGCGGCGTTCAGTCCGGTCTTGATCTGCGCCAGATCTGCGGAGGCAGTAGCGTATCGGTCGGCTCGATCAGTCAGTCTGCTCCTCTCGAGGTACGCGGCTAGGGCTGTCACTCCGAGCACGGCAATGGCCGCCCAGGGCGCGTAGTAGGTGTTCGCAAGGAATCCGGAGAACGCGGCGAGCAGAACTCCCGCAATGACGACGCGGCCAGCCTGTGCTCGCAGCTTCCGTCCTGTTTTTTGAAAGTACGAGATCTGTTCGTCGATACGGTGACTGGTGTAACTGGCGACGGAGAGCGGCGCGAGCTCGTCGTCTCCTTCATCAAGTCCTATCGGGCGTCCTCGGCGAGAAGTCAGATCAACGGACAGCAGGAATCCCGAACTTACTGACCGGCGCAGCGCCGAGTCAATCGTCTGCTTGAGATCCCGACGGGCAGAGCCCACCGAAGACGAGCCACCCTTAGCCACGACGAGCCCAGCGCGATACCGATAAATTTCTCGCTTCAATGCTTCTGCCGCTCCACGTAGGACTCGCCAACCTCGGTCTGCCGCGACAGACTGACCCACGGCGGCGGCTACTGCTAGTGCGATCGGGAGGGCAACGGCGATTGGGACGGTTACGTCCTTCAAGATTTGACGCACGGCTGATGTGCCCGGCCACAATGGATAGAACGGAGCATCCTTGATAGGAAAATTGATTTCGAACTGGAATAGCACCACGGAGAGAATTAGCAACGACAAGAGCTGGAGAGAGATCCGAATCCGTTTGTTGAACACCCTCTGCCAATTCGCGCGGCGATCAAGAGCCACGAAGTAGGTCCAAGCTGACTTCAAAAGCTCGTCCTGAGACACGTACCAATGGAATCGCTTTCGGATCTCGCTGGGTGACGCACCAATTTTGATCTGGTCGAGATCGGCGTTCTTCAATGATTTCCAGTCGTACTTGACTCGCTTCTGCTGCGTGAAGGCAACGAGGTCGTCGGCGACCCCACCTGATCCTGCTATCGAGAGAATCGGCCATCCCGCCTCAACAAAGTAGTCGATCTCTTCGAAAGCCACTGATCCACCATTGACGAGGAGAACGACGCCACATCGAGCACCCTGAGTCATTGCCGTAGCGAGCCTGACCATGTAGTCAGTTTCAGAACCCCAGGCCTTTCCGTCAGTCAATACGCTCAAGTGATGGTCTGATTGGATCTTCACTGAAGGGTTGTCCGCGAGTGCACCGCTCGGTGACACGCCTACAAGTGTGGCCACGGAGGACAAGGTCTGACCTGCGATAGCCATGACGCCGGAATCTGTTCCCCCTGTTATCACCACCACCGCCGACGACTCGAGAACCGGGGCCAAGGATCTCTCGAAAAGTGCTCGAACTTCGTCGCCGATTTCGCTACTCATCCGATCAGCTCCGCCGATGATCACCATGACCGGTATCGGGCCAGTTATGCCCAATTGGTCGAGAACCGCGGGAATTGTGCTCGGACCCGCCGCCGCATCGAACATTTCCCGCGCGATCCGCGGACTCTCCTCATCTGGATCCACTCTCACACTCTGTCGCTCGAACAGTTCTTCCACGCGTGACACGCCGAACGCCTCACATTGGGGAGCACCCAGACCACGCGTCTGAGTTGTACCGCTTTGCTCGGATGGGCTGAGAATCGGTGTGCGAGTTCACCCCAGTGCTCGTGATTGCCCGGGGTGCCCACACTCGTTCATACCTGCAGTGGCAGGCAAGTGATCTACTGACTCAGGGAATTCCGCGCCCACCGGTCCGGGGAATAGTTCGAGATCCCCGAGGTGGAAGATAGTCGTCATGTCGGGTGCTTGACGGTGGAGTCGTGGGATCAAGGTCTGAACCCACGGGAGGTTTCCGTGCCAATCACCGGCGATCGCCACCCGACCCGACGGACCCACAAAGGGGACGCTATCGCTCACTGGTTGCTCGGATCGGAGGGTGAGCGTGTCAGGGGCTCCCTGGTAATGATGGTCACTTGGGAAAGCTTCGGCAATTGCCGACCGGCCGGAACCCGGTGTGCTGCGGCTTCGATCATCTGCCGGGGGCTCTGCCCCGATCCCAAGCCTGTCCTGTCAAGCCAGGCTGCGAAACCGGTTAAATCCGGCGGTGGAGCTGCGACATTCTTCAGTACCTCCCGCACCTGCGTCATGGGCCGGCAATCGGTGCCGAACTGCCATTCAGGATAAGCGTACTCGGTCCCGTTTTTGAAGCCGATGATCCGCCCCGTACGCCGCTGTTGGTAGATCGCTTGTCGGGTGATCCCCCACCGCACGGCCAGACGTCGCGCGGAGTAACACGCCCCCACAGCGGGCGAGTCGATGTAAATGTCCGGGATGCTCGCCACAACCTTTTCAACGAGCGCCTCGAGACCCTCCACGGTCGAGGGCATCCGATCCCACGCGATACGCGGGAGTCGTTCAATCACCGCACGCATCAGTTCCGAATGGCTTTCCGTCCACACCCCGGTCACTGTTTGGCCTGGTCGGTGATGGAGATGATGGTGGCCGTGCGATGCCAGGTCTTCCCGCTCATATAGGTCTGATCGGAGACTTCCAAATACCCCTGCCCGCCGACGTACCATCCATCGCCTAGAAGGCTGAGGACCACCGTCCGGTTGTCGTATCTGGCGGTACTGCTTCCGGGGGCGGGACGGCGTTCCCAGCGAAGCCACCCGTCGATAGTGATCACGTGCACCGTTCCGGAACTGGTTTCGACCCGGTACACACCATGCTTCGTTGGAAGTTTTGGTACTGGCTTGCCTGTTCGTTTGAGTTCACCTTTCGACGGTATCCAGCAGCAGCGCAGCGGGATACAGGTGCAGGCCGCGTTGTCGCTGAGTCGGCTTTTTCGGTAACCGACTCAGTGGTGCGCCCTTTTGATCAGCTCAGCGAGGGCGGCGCTCTGGTGCGGGGAAAGAGTACCGGTGAGCTGGCGGCGGAGTTGACGGTTCAGCCAGCGAGCTAACGCAAATTCCTGCGTGTCGGCGCTGTTCAAATAAGGCAGCCGGTGAAGTTCGTTGATCTGAGTGCCGCACTCGGACAAACGTCGAGCCCAGGCGGACCCGAATGGGTCCCACTCGAATGCCGGTGACAGGTCGAGGCGAACACGTTGAAAGTCGGACAGGTGACTTTCGAACCGGCGCTGGTACCGAGCCCACTCAGCCAGGCGACGTTCTTCCGCGGGCAGCGACTGCCGGTTGCGGGTGTTCTCCCGCGGTGTGCGCTGCGCCTCACGACAGAAGTCCTCGTAGGTGCGGAGCCGTTGCGCCCAGGCCAGAGCCCGCCTGGACGTGGTGCCTGCACCTGGCGGCTGGGTGAAGGCGATCGAGTGGCTGGCTTCAACGTCGCGATCCGAGGAAGGATCGTCTGGATACTCCTCCTGCCAAAGTGCGACTGCCGCAGTGTGAAGTTGTTGTGCGTGCGGCCATGTCGACGACGCAACCGCAAGCGCTGTCCCGTCGGGCCCGTCACACCGTGCCCTCACCACCCCGACTCATCCACCATTCATCGCCGCGATTTACACTCTCGGCATGGTCAACTCAGATTCGGCGGAGATCGAGCGCAAGTACGACGTCACTGAATCGACTGCGCTCCCGGATCTGCTCTCGATCGACGGGGTGGCCCGGGTGGAGAAGTCACAGGTCTTCGATCTCGATGCCGTGTATTTCGATACCGGGGAATTTGTACTTGCCGCGCATCACATCACCCTGCGGCGCCGCACCGGCGGGGATGACGCGGGATGGCACCTGAAACTGCCGGTGTCGCACGACGAGCGCTCCGAATTGCACGAGCCGCTCGGAGCCGATTCGGAATCGGTGCCTCGACGCTTACGCGAACAGGTGGCCGTCATCGTGCGTGCACGACAACTTGCGCCAATTGTGCGGCTCAGCACCCGCCGCACGGTACACCGGCTCCGCGGACCGGGAGGTGAGCTTCTGGCTCTGTTCTGCGACGACTCAGTGCAGACGGCCCGGCTGGTCGGCGAGCCGCTGCAGCAGAACTGGCGGGAGTGGGAACTCGAGCTCGTCGACGGCGACTTCCCGCTCCTCGACGCCGCCGAACGGCTGTTCGCCGTCAGCCGCGTCTCGCGCTCCGACTCGCCGTCCAAGCTGGCGCGCGCTCTCGGAGACAGTGTGCCACAGCATCCGGAGCCGGCCGTGGTCGAGCCAGGCACCGCGGGTGCACTACTGGTCGCAGCCCTACGGGAGTATCGGGACGAACTCGTGCTGAACGACCCCCTCGTGCGTCAAGACCAGCCCGAGTCGATTCACGATATGCGCATCGCGACCGCCAAGTTCCGCGCCGTGGTCGGCACCTTCCACCGCCTCCTGGCCGACGATGACGCGTCGACGCTCCGAGCGGAGCTGGGCTGGATCGGCCACATCCTCGGCGCTGCGCGCGATCTCGACGTGATTTCACTGCGGCTTGCCGGGCGGGTACGCGCCGAGTCCGTGCAGCAGGTCATCGGGCCGATCTCCGAACGGATGTCACACCAGCTCGCCGAAGAGACTTCGGCAGCGAAATCGGTGCTGCTCGCATCCCTCGATTCCGGCCGCTATTTCCGGCTGCTCGACACCATCGATGCGTTTCTTGCCAATCCCCGGTTGAGCGAGAGTGCGGTTGGCGGGGCCTCAGACGTGCTGCCCGGCTTCATCGATCACCGCATCCGCGCCCTGTTCGCCGCAATGCGCGCTGCAGACGAGACGATCGACCGGCCTCGGCACGACCTCGCCCTGCACGAGGTACGGAAGGCGGCAAAGCGGGTGCGATACGGGGCCGAAGTGCTGCTCCCGATCAGGCCGAAGCGCGCGCAGCGGCTCGCGAAGATCGCCAAGCAACTGCAGGACACTCTCGGGGAGCAACACGACAGTGTTGTTGCCCGGCACACCCTCGAGCGCCTTGGTGCCACCGCTTTCCTTCTCGGTGAGAACACGTTCACCTACGGCCGCCTGCACCGCACCGAGCAGGACCTGGGGGAAGACGCGGAGGCGCGCTACGAGAAGCTTCTTCGCCGCATTCCGAAGAGCCTGCGCCAAGCCTGAACGCCGCAGATCGGGCGCCTCCCTAACGCCGAACGGCGCGCTCCCCGCGGGGAGCGCGCCGTTACTGGTGCCACTTCTAGGAGCGGCGGTGCTGTACGAAGCCGTTACTTGCGGATACCGGCCACGTCGCCGTGGGCTTCCATTACCGCGAACTCGGCATTCTCTTCGTGAGACTTCGCCTTTGCCACTCCGAAGAGGATCAGCGCATAGACAGCCTTGGAGACGATGTCTGCGATCGAGTATCCGACCTGCTTGGACACCCAGGCGTCAGCCCCACCGATGTTGAGGAGGGGGAGCAGGTACGCGATGGGGTAGACGCCCCAGCTGAGCAGGAGGAGCCAGCGAAGATTGCTGAGGGTCCGGCGAACCGAGGTCGGCTGCGTGTTCAGTGACTTCGTGAGCTGCACGAAGAGCACGTAGAGGATGTAGGCGAACGGGATGGTGGAGAGCAAACCGAACAGACCGCGAAGGCCATTGTCCCCGCTGATCTCGCCCGGGTAGCCGAGGATGATCATGAGCGCGGCAGCCGGCACGAGGCGAACGAGCAGACCGGACTGGACCTTGCGAGCGAGCGCGAGCACCGCAACAAGTTCGACGAGCAGCAACGGCACCGTCAGCAGCCAGTCAACGTAGCGGTAGCCCTCATTGAACGCGGTCCCGGCCGCCTGAGTGTAGTTACCGGTGCCACCGACCGACTTCGTGACGAAGGCCTCCTTGAACGAGTCGAAGATGCGGAAGTAGTGATAGGCAGCAATGCCGCAAACGATAAGCGCAACCGTCATCGCCTGGCGGTAGCGAGGCAGAACCCGCGGGAGTGAGATGAGCAGGAACACAGCCGTGAACAACTGCGACGCGATGACGAGCGACAGGAAGTTGTAGACGGTTGAATATTGCCCGTGCGACAGAATGTCGGGAATCACTGGGTCCTCCTTGGACGTATGTGAAAGTGATTGAAGAATCTAATTAAAACGATAAGTTAGAACGAAAGTCAAATGGTTAGCAGGGGCGTGTCGCGGAACCTTCGCCAGAGCTCCATTGCGCCCACGTAATCACCTGAGACGGGAGGTCTTATGAGCACCGAGACCACCCAGTCCCACAGCCTTGACGGGTTCCCGGCAGCGGCCGTCGAATTCGTCAATGTGATGCAGCACAACCGCGAGCGGATCGGTCAGGATGCCGGGCTCTCGGCCAGCGAACTCCGCGCCCTGTTCCGGGTAGCTGCCGAAGTGAGCGTCACGCCAAAGGAGCTCGCCGATTACCTGGACATGAGCACGGCGGCGATCACGTTCATCTCGCGCCGGTTGGTGGATTCGGGACTGCTGCATCGAGTCGATCATCCCAACGATCGGCGAAGCCTATACCTCGAGCTCACGCCCCTTGCCCACCGGATGATGCTCGATGTGCATCGCGACTTCGTATCCCTGCTGGAAGCCGCGACGAGTGATCTCAGCGCCGCCGAAGTGGACAGTTTCTCGAGCAGACTGCGGTCGGTGGCCCGATCGATGGTGCACCACTCCGCTCTTGTCGGCACGTCCGAGCCCCGCGAAGAGCTACGCGCCGGCAGCACGGGCTCGACGACCCACCTCTAGTAATCTGACCGGTTGATTCAGCTTCCTGATTCGGTACGGTTCGCCTAGCGGGCGGAACCCGGTTTTGCCGCGCTGGCGGTCTTCGGGATGAGGTCGAGTGTGCGGTTTGCGACCCCTTCTGCGACCCCCCGCAGGGTGAGGTTGTTCTTGCGGGCATGGGCGCGCAGCAGGACAAACGCGTCGTCCATCGACAGGCCGCCGGAGTGTGACAGCACTCCCTTGGCCTGCTCGATGAGCACGCGGCTGTCCAGCGCACGCTGCAACTGCTCGGTGACCACCTGGGATTGGGTGGCGATGCGCTCATGGATGATGCCGATGGTCGCGACATCCGCCAGGGCCTGCGCGACCTCGGCATCCTCACGTTTCAATGTACCGACAGAGGTGCGAAAAAGGTTCATGGTGCCGATGATTTCGCCACGAAGGCGCAAGGGCGTGGCGTGGACGGCCAGAAAGCCCTGCTCGAGAGCCGCTCGTCGGAATGCCGGCCACTCCTCAGTGGACGCCTCGATGTCGGCCACCGACACCATTGTTCCGGTTGTGAAACAGTCGATGCACGGGCCGGCGCCGGCCGCAATCTGCATGACCTCCACCAGGTCCGCGCGCTCGCTGGTGGATGCCACTACCTGCAGTTGCCCACCGCCGTCGGCAAGCATGAGTCCGCCGGCCTGGGCATCCAGGATCTCGGTGCACTCCGTGACGAGGCTGTGCAGGAGGTCGACGACGTCATAATCTGAGGTGAGGCTATCCGCGACCATGACAAAAGCCGCGTTCAGCCGTGCTTCCCGAGACTTCGTACGCATCAGTCGCTCCCGTCTCCCAAATCGTAACCCTCGATCAGTTCGGAAGGTGACGAAAGTCGAGAAGTCGCTCGACGACGTCTGTCGCGACATCCTCCATGGTGCTGCCCGAGGCAAAGGCATGACCTCTCAACAGCGAAAAGGCCTCGGTCGCGGAGATATCGAGTTGTGCCACGATCATGCCGGTGGCCTGGTGCACCTCGCGACGTATCGTAGGGGTGCCCGCGGCCTCCGAGGCATTTTCCTCTTCGGCCGAGCGGATTGCGGCTGCCACCGCGGCACTGACAACCTGGTTGGCAAGCGAACGAGCCAGCGCGACCATCCCTGCGTCAAGCGCTCCGGGCGTCGTGCGGTACAGATCGATGACACCAACGGTTACGGCGCCCATCGCGATGGGGAAGGCGAAGAGGGCGGCCGCGCCGAGCCGGGCGGCCGCGGTGCCGAAGACGGGCCAACGCTCCGTTGCCCGGGGAGAGAGATCGGCGCTGAGAACGGGCATCCCGGTCTTCATGACCTCCCACTGTGGCCCCTCCCCCAGGTCGAACTGCAGGCCCTCCAATCGAGCTGCAACAGGGTCGCTCGAACACACGGTCACCCGGCGCGCAAGCCTGCCGATCACCGAGATCGACGCCCCCGTGACAGAAAGCAGGTCGACGAATGGCCGACAGAGGTCGTCACCCCCTACCCAACCCTGACGGTCGGGCGACGAGGCGGAATAATCGATGGTGCGGGCGTTGGCCATCAGAGGCCCCCGAACATGGTTCGCAGAACATTCGGCACTGGAACAACCCGTCGACTGTGTGCGCAGGCGATACTGCTCACACGCCTAACCGTACGCCCTCGCCCGTCCGGGCATGTGGAGCGTCGGGCAGGTCGCCCGCGCCGGGCGCCTCGGTCAGCCGACGAGCTCTCCGACGAGAGTGGCACCGAGGGTGGATTCGCTATCGGGGCGAGCCACCCGGCGACCGGCGGACTGCTTGGAGCTCTCGAGGGCACCGAGGCCGAGGTCGAGGAGCTGGGCCTCGGTCCAACCGGCTGTGATCGCGGCATGGCGAGCAGCATCCACGGCCGCAATCGTCGCCTCGAGCGCGCTGAGGCGCACCGCCAGCTGGTGAACCAGGTCCATACGGTTGTTCATCTCGGCATCGATGATGGCCTGTGCCTGCACGGTCGAGTCGTTGGGATCGAACGTCGTGCGGGTGAGATAGTGGACCTTCGCGTCGGGGCTCATCAGATTTCTTTCTCTCGGAACACCGGGGAACCCCTTCGGGTGGTAGAACATCCGGTTCCCCGATATACACGATGCGGCATCCACGAGAAGAGCCATAGTCCCCAGTAGAGGGGACACGTTTTGTACCCCGGCTTGTCCCCCGGAAAAGCGAGAGCTCAGGAGGTCGAATCGCCGGGCTGCACAGCGGCCGGCGGGGTCACTATGCCGAGCGCGGACTTCAACTGCTGCTCGACGGAATCCTCTGCGGCTGCGGCAGCCACATTCGCCTCGGCGACGGCAAGCAGCACCTCTTCGCGTTGGATCTTGATACCGCGAGGAGCATCGATGCCGATGCGGATGCCGTCACCGCGCACGTCGAGGATCGTGATGGTGATGTCGTCACCGATCACGATCTTCTCGCCCGCTTTACGGGTCAATACCAGCATCGGCTCAGCCTACCGAACCGCTCTCCAACCAACCGACCTGGATGCCGAGCTGATGCACGGTCTCCGGCGTATCCGTGGTGTCGCTGCCGGTGACGGCGATCGCGTCGATGTGCACGTGCGACTGCACCGCGCGCACCCACCGGGCCGTGTCTTCGGCCTTTCGTCCCACATCCACCACCACCCACACCTGATCGGCGTTGAGGTACTCAAGAGCTGCGATCGCGTCGTCGTCGAGACCTGCCCGGGGGATTCCGAGGGCGATGAATACGCTGTGCTTCTCCCGCACGCCAGCGGCCCGCGCCGCCATGGCACTGATCCGGTCCTTCACGCGGAAGTACCCGTCGGCGCTGATCGCCCCGGCGATGCTCAGGGCGCGCAGGCCGGACACGTGAGACATGTCCCTGGCGACCTGGAGCGGGTCGTCACCGAGGCCCACCACGACGACGAGATCGCCCGCGGCCTCGAGGGGCGTCTGGCGGAACACCGTCGGCCCAGCGATGAGCGGCACGATCGCAGCGGTGTTATAGGTGAGATCCGCCATGATCGAGTCGAAGTCGACCGAGTGGGTGGAGAGCCGGGGGATGAGATCGCCGTACCGCGAAATCGCCTCGGCCGTATCCGCGTCGTCGAGCAGTCGGGCGATGCCGGCACGGCTGGGCAGGTCGAAGGTGTGTGCATCGCGAGCGGTGCCGTCCGGAACATCCACCTCTATCTCGTAACGGCGCGACGCGAAAAAACCGGAGATACCACCGGAGGTCACGGCCTTGACCGCGATGACCTTGGCCAGCGGACCATGCTCCGCCAGCACACGGGCATTCAGTTCGTCGAGGGACGCACCCTCAAGCTGATATCGACTCGGCACCGCGCACCACCCCCACTGTCTCGATGTTCACATTGGCCGACGTGACCTCCTGGTACGACAGCACCGGCAGCCCGCCGGACTGCGCGGAGACAAGGCGACGGATGGCCGGTCGCAGCGCCGGCGCACAGACCAGTACCGCAGAGATGCCGGTGCCCTCCACGCGGGAGACCACATCGCGGACCGAGCCGAGCAGCCCCTCGAGCGCGTGCTGGTCGATGAGGATCTGGGTGCCGAGCTCCGAGGGACGCAGGCCCTCGAGCATCGACTGCTCCACCAGTGGATCGATCATGATCACGCGCAGGGTCTGGCCGTCGAGGTGCCGGGCACTGAGCGCCGGGCCGAGGGCAGCACGGGCGGCCTCGATGAGTCCCTCCGGGTCGGACGATACCTTCGCGCGCAGCGAGAGCGCTTCGTAGATGCGCGGGAGGTCGTTGATCGGCACCTGTTCGAGCAGGAGCCCCTGCAGCACACGCTGCACCTCGGCGAGACTGAGAAGCCCGGGAACGAGCTCGTCCACGGCGGCCGGGTTGATCTCCTTGACTCCCTCGGTGAGCACACGCACGTCTTCGCGGGTGAGCAGGCGCGCAGCGTTGCCCATGATGATGGAGGAGAGGTGGGTGACCACCACCGAGACACGGTCTATTACCGTCGCGCCGGTCATCTCGGCGCTGTGGCGCATTTCGCTCGGCACCCATTTGCCCGCGAGTCCGAACACGGGCTCGAGGGTCACCGCGCCGGGCAGCGGATCGAGGGCGTCCCCGAGCGCGAGCACCTTGCCGGACGGTGCGATACCCCGGCCCGCTTCGACGCCGGCAATGCGGATCACGTAGGTCGAGGGCGGAAGCTCGATGCTGTCTCTGGTGCGCACCGGCGGCACGACGAGTCCCATGTCCATGGCGATCTTGCGGCGCAGCGACCGCACGCGAGCGAGCAGGTCGTCCGAGGCATCCGACACCAAATCGACCAGGTCGGGAGCAAGCAGGATCTCGAGGGCGTGCACCCGCATCTGCTCGATGAGGTTCTCGGTGGTGGTGGTGGCGGTGGCGGGGTCGGCGATCGCGGCGATCTCGAGCTTCTCCACGGCCTCTCGAGCCTTGATGCGCTGCGCGATGATGAGGAGCGAGACGCCGACGATGATGAAGAGGATGATCGGCATGCCGGGGATGAAGGCCATCAGGATGGCGGTGGCTCCCGCGATGATCAACGCGTACCGTGACTGCCCGAGCTGCGCGCTCGCGGTGGAGCCGATGTCCGACTCGGCATTGGAACGGGTCACAATCATGCCCGTGGAGACGGCCATCAGCAGGGCCGGGATCTGGGTGACGAGACCATCCCCGATGGTGAGGAGGGTATAGCTGCTGACCGCGTCTCCGATGGAGAGGCCGCGCTGGATCACGCCGATCGCGATGCCACCGACGATATTGATGATGATGATGATGATTCCGGCGATCGCGTCGCCCTTCACGAACTTGGAAGCACCATCCATCGCGCCGTAGAAGTCGGCCTCTGCGGAGACCTCGGCACGCCGCTCACGCGCTTGCACATCCGTGATCAGGCCGGCATTGAGGTCGGCGTCGATCGCCATCTGCTTGCCGGGCATCGCGTCGAGAGTAAATCGCGCACCCACCTCGGCGACGCGCTCCGCGCCCTTCGTGACCACGACGAACTGGATCACCACGAGGATGAGGAAGATCACCGCACCGATGATGATCGAGCCGCCGACCGCCACATGCCCGAATGCGGCGATTACCTCGCCCGCGTAACCATTGCCGAGCACGAGGCGCGTCGAGGCGACGTTGAGACCGAGGCGGAACAGTGTGGCGACCAGCAACAGGGAGGGAAAGACGGAGAAGTCGAGAGGCTTCTTGACGAACATCGTGGTGAGCAGGGTCACCAGCGCGAGCATGATGTTGACGATAATCAGCAGATCGAGCACGAAGGCCGGAATCGGCACGACGAGCAGCAGGATGATGCCGACGACACCGAGCGGCACCGCGAGTTTCGCGAGGTTCTTGTTCATCTTCAGTGCCCTCCAGCGGCGACTAGTTGGTTCATCTCGTGCACGCCCTTCGACGACCCGCGCTTACGGAGCGCGAGCACGAAGGCGAGCACACGGGCGACAGCGTTATACAGGTCGACCGGGATCTCGTCGCCGAGATCGCAGGCCGAATGCAGTGCACGGGTGAGGGGGATGTCCTTGACGATCGGAACGCGATCGGTCTCGGCCTGCTCGCGGATGCGCAGCGCGATCACGCCCGCACCCTTCGCGACCACTCGGGGGGCAGACTTGCCTGGCTCGTACTTGAGGGCGATCGCGAAATGGGTGGGGTTCACCAGCACCACGTCGGCATCCGCGATGGCGGCCATCATGCGGTTGCGGCTCATGGCGAGCTGGCGCGATCGGCGCTGCCCCTTGATCATGGGGTCCCCCTCAGACGACTTGTTCTCGTCCTTCACTTCTTTCTTCGTCATGCGTGTGCGCTTGCGGTTGCGGCGCATGATCACGAAGACGTCGGCGACGGCGAGGATGAGACCGGCGACGACCGCGGAGCGCACGAGGGATGCGGTGCCATCCGACGCCGCCTGGATGAGCGCCGAGGCCGGTAGCCCACCGCCGCTCATGAGAACGGGCATGAGCCCCTGGATCACGGCGATGAGCACGACACCGACCACGACGGTCTTGGAGAGCGCCTTCACGCCCTGCCAGGCCGCCTGCATGCCGAAGGTTCGCTTGAGGCCCTCCACCGGGTTGAACTGGTCGAACTTGCCGGTGAACTTCTTGAAGTGGATGCCCCCCTGGGCGGCCGCGGTAACAAGCACCGCGATCGTCACGACCACAAGCAGCGGCAGGATGATGCCACCCATTGAGCCCAGTCCGTCGAACAGTGCCCGCATGGCATGCGTCGAGTCGGGGTGATCCATTACTTCACGCAGCTGGTAGAAGGGAGCGGATGTTGCGGCGGCCCCCGCAGAGACGGTCGCCGGGATCATCACCGCGGCCGCTCCGACGGCGACCCAGGCGGTGAGATCCTGCGACTTGGAGAGCTGCCCCTTTGCGCGCACCTCCTTCATGCGTTTCTCGGTGGCGAGTTCTGTCTTTTCGCCGGAGTCTGCTTCGGGCATCCCTATTTCACCCCCGTGAAGATGGAGACGGCCTGTCCGGTGATCGCCGCGACGATCTGCGGAAGAGCGGCGAAGACGAAGGCACCGAGAGCCAGGGTGATGAAGATCTTGAGTGGGAAGCCGAGGGCGAAAGCGTTGAGTGCCGGAGCGACCCGGGTGAGCAGGCCGAGGCCGGCATCCGCGAGAAAGAGCACGACGATCAGTGGGCCGGCGATCTGCACGGCCGACAGCAGCATCTGCCCGACGGCGATCGAAATGGCATGGATGGGGGCGGTGAGATCGAGCCGGCCGGCCACGGGAAGAGCGTCGAAGCTGCGCGTGAGCCCGCCGATGATGAGCTGATAGCCGCCCGATGCGAACAGCAGGGCCAGCGCGGTCATCTGGTAGAGGCGGGCGAACTGGGCGCCGTTGATCATCATCCGCGGGTCGAAACCCTGGGCGAGCTGGAAACCGCCGAAGAGATCGACCAGGTTGCCGGCCGACTGGATTGCCGAGAAGACGATCATCACCAGAAAGCCGAGCAGGGCGCCGGTCACGAGCTCGACCAGGAGTCCGACCACGAAACCGGCGGTGTCGGGTGAGACGTATCCACTCGCGACCCGGGGCGCCACGGCGAGCGCGAGCCCGATGCCGAGCATCGCCTTGACGCGAAGCGGGAAGGCGTTGGTGGAGAACGGCGGCGCGATCACCAGGAAGGTGGTCATTCGCACGGAGGCGAGCATCACCGCCTCGATCCACGGGAAGTTGAGGGTGAGCGCCATCTCAACCCCCGCTCAACAGGGACGGGATCTTCTCAAACAGACCGTGGGTGAAGGCGACGAGCTCGGAAATCATCCACTGCCCCGAGACGATGAGGGCAAGGCAGACGGCGATCGCCTTCGGCACGAAGGAGAGCGTCACCTCCTGGATCTGGGTGATCGACTGCAGAAGGGAGATGGCGAAACCGACGACGAGGGCGGTGACGAGGATGGGTGCGGAGAGCTTGGCGGCGATGAGGAGGCCCTGCAGCGCGATATCCATGACAGCGTTCTGGTTCATCAACTACCCCGATAACTGCTGATGAGCGTCGTGATGATGAGCCCCCAGCCGTCGACCAGCACGAACAGGAGGATCTTGAATGGCAACGAGATCATGACCGGCGGCAGCATCATCATGCCCATCGACATGAGAGCGGCCGAGACGACCAGATCGATCACGGGGAACGGCACGAAGATGACGAATCCGATGATGAAGGCGGCGCGCAGCTCGGAGATCATGAAGGCCGGGATGAGCGTCGGCAGGGAGACCGAGGACGGATCCTTCGGGTTGGCAAGTCCCGCCGCCCGGGTCATGAGGGCGAGATCTTCCTCTCGAGTGTGCGCGAGCATGAAGGTGCGAAGCGGCTTGGTCGCGAGATCGATCGACTGGGTGAAGTCGATGTGGCCGTTGAGATAGGGCTGAAGTGCGTGCGTGTTGATGTCGGTGATCACCGGCGCCATGATGAACAGGCTGAGGAAGAGCGCGAGTCCCGCGAGCACCTGGTTCGGCGGGATCGACGGTAATGCGAGGGCGTTACGCGCCATGGCGAGCACCACGAAGATCTTGGTGAACGACGTCATCATGAGCAGTAGCGCCGGGGCCACCGAGAGCAGCGTGATGCCGACGAGGGTGACGATGGCGGAGGACGGGGTGCCGTCCGGCCCGTTGATGTCGATCGATAGTCCGCCGGTGCCATTCGGCACCACCGGATCGACCGGCGGAGTGGGTGCGACCGCCTCGGGAACGGAGGCGTGGCTCGCGGTGCCGGTCACGAGGATGAGCGCCGCCGCGACCACGAGCACCAGGACCGCGATCACGACGATACGCGCGGCCGGACCGTTCCAGAATCGGGTGCCGAGGGATTCGCGCACGCTCGTCGTGGCCCGCTCGCTCACCGGGAGGACCGCAGGGCTACTGCCGCGCGCTTCCAGGTGGAGAGGGACAGGATCGAGCCGTCGAGCGCGCCGGCCCTGCGCGGCAGGCCCGTGCGCGGGTCGAACTGCTGCGGGAAGGGGATGGGCGTCGCGACCGGCCTGCGCGTGCCCGGGGTCACGGCAGCATCGGCCAGTGCGACGTCAGTCAGTGCCGATTCGAAGGCCGCTGCGGTGTCGAGCACCGGCAGTTCGG
>JBBRDX010000064.1:0-15021 GCA_038203515.1 Actinomycetales bacterium
TCATCGCGGCCGGAGGTGCCGTCGTCTTCGCCGATCCCGGGGTGGGGAAGGACATGTTCCGGGCGCGGGCCGCGCTCGCCGCCCCGCGCTGGGTCGCCGCAGAATCGCTGCTCTACCTGGCGTCATCGGGACCGCTGAAGCTCTTGGCGCGTCGTCGCGGACTCGAGCTGCCGCCCTACTCCGTCGTCGTTCCGGATGCCCGCCACAACTACGCCGGGCCGTGGCTGCCCGGCGTGCCGCGCGGCGCGCTGCCGCTGCGCACCCTGCTCGCTGCCGGTGGTCGAATAGCGAGCGCCAGCGAGCGTGCTGCCGGTGGTCGAGTAGCGAGCGCCAGCGAGCGTATCGAGACCCCAGCATCCGAAGCACTCATCATCTTCACGAGCGGTACCACCGCCCATCCGAAGGCCGTCGTGCACTCCCGCACATCGCTCGGCACCGGGCTCGCCGGATTCGCCGCGCAGGTTCGGTTCGCACCGGGGGAGCGGCTGCTCACCGACCAGCTGATGATCGGCATCCCCGCGCTCATCGCGGGAGCGCACTGGCGGCTTCCCGCGGTCGGAACGGACCCGGGCGCGACGCCCGCGCAGTACCTGGATGCGCTGCCCGGAACCGACGCACTCTTCATGGTGCCGGCCGCGCTGGCCGCGTTGCTCACGCTGCTCGATACCCATCCAGACAAGACCCCGCAGCTCAGAACACTCTTGATCGGTGGCGCCCCGGTGCTGCGTCCGCTGCTCGAAGGGGTGAGGCGACGCTGGCCGAGGGTACGCATCTGCGCGAATTACGGCATGACGGAGATCCTGCCCGTGGCGATCGCCGATGGCGACGACAAGCTCGCATTCGACGGGCCGGGGGACTACGTCGGAACCGTACTGCCCACCATCCGCGCTCGCATCGAGACGAATGCCGCGGGCGACGGCGAGCTCGTTCTGGCCGGGGAAGGCGTCGCCCTCGGCTACCTGGCCGACCTTCCCGAGCATCCGCTCGCCTCCCTCAACACCGGGGATCTCGCAGAGCTCCACGGAGACTCCCTCGTGCTGCGCGGTCGCAGCAAGGACATGTTCATCCGCGGGTCGACCAACGTCTACCCGGGGCTCTATGGACCCGCGATCGCCGGCATCGCCGGAATCACGGATGTGGCAATGGTGGGCGTGCCGGATGAAATCGGCGACGATCGCGTCGTGCTGGTGATCGTGCCCAACACCGGTGTCGCCCGGGGATTCCGCACAACGCACCCGTCGATCGACGAGGTGCTCGCCGCGCTTCCAGGACTGGTGGATTCAGCGGTGCTGCCCGACCTCGTGCTGGTGGCCCCCGAGCTGCCGCGGGCCGGCCGAAGCAGCGAACTCGATCGCGCCGCCCTGTCCAGGGCCGTCGCACAGTTTATCACGTCAGGAGACTGACATGGAGATTCTGTTATGAGGATCGCAGTCACCGGCGCGAGCGGATTCGTCGGCGGCGTCATCGCGTCCGCCCTCGCGATGCCGGAGTTCGATCACGAGGTGATCGGCTACGGTCGCACCCCCGGCGGCTGGTCGTACCGCAGCCATGTGGCCAATGCCGGTCACTACCGTATCTGGGATGTCGCGCGCGGCCGACTGCCCTCCGAGACGCCGGTCGATGCCGTCGTGCACTGTGCAGCCCTCGCCGACGACTGGGCCCCGCTTGACGAGGCGATGCGGGTGAACCGGGATGGCACGCGCAACGTCGTGCGGAGCTTTGCCGGGGCTCGATTCGTGCACCTCTCCACCTCGAGTGTCTACGACGCCTTCGTGCCGACCGTCAACGCGCTCGAATTGCAGGGACCGGCGACGCGATTCCTCAGTTCGTACTCGCAGTCGAAGGCGGCGGCCGAGGCGGAGCTGGTCGGCACCGACGCCGTGATCCTGCGCCCGCACGCCGTCTACGGCCCCGGTGACACCACCCTGCTGCCGCGGCTGCTCGCGGGCATCCGGCGCGGACGCCTGACCCTTCCAGAGGGGGCCGTCGTCGAGCACACCCTCACCCACATCGACAATCTCGTCGCGGCCGTGGTCCTGGCTCTCGAGCCCGGAGCCCCCGCGGGTGTCTTCAACGTCGGCGATGACGCCCCGGTGTTGTTGAGCGCGATGCTCACCGAAATGCTCGCCAAAAAGGGGCGGTCGGATGTCACGCTGCACCGCATCCCGTACGCCGCCTCCTTCGCGCTCGCGTCCGCCGTAGAACTGGCGCACCGCGCGAGTCACCGCGGCCGCCCGCGTGTCACCCGCTACGCGGTGAGCCAGCTCGGGCTCGAGCGGACGCTCGACCTGACCGCAGCGCGGCAGCAACTCGGCTACCGCCCCCGGCCCACGAGCCTGGCCGGCGCCGAGCGCTGGTAGGGCTCACTGTGCGGCAGACCGTGCCAGACCGGCTTGCGCTTTAAGAAGTTCAGAGAACTGAAGACTCAGCCCCTGTTGTTCATCTGCGCGCCGGTTGCTGGAAATGTTTTCGAGGGCAGGCGTTCAAGCGCGAAACATTGACTCCTTTCGTGCCCAGTCCGGGTGCCTACCCCAGCACGAAGGGTGCCGAACCATGACGGTCGGTTCTCGCATAGTTTTTATGCGCTTTGCAACAGCACGGAGCCCGAAACTCCAGCTGTGGATAGATCATTTCGAGCGCGTCGTCGGGCATGGTCCACGTGTGGTCAACTCGATTGTCTCGGGCCAGGACGAATGCATCGTGGTCTGGCACCTCGTCTCCGCCAACAACAGGATGCTCGCGCGCAGTGCCAACCTCTACGAACGTTTCGAGGACGCCCAGAGAGACGCTCTTGCCATCAGCGGATCGACCCGTCCGCGCGAGATTGTGCTCACCAGTCATCAGCGGCGGGGAGAATACGGCTGGTATTCCACCCTCAACGGCGAGGTGGAGATGATCTGCGCCCGCTGGTACGGCACCGAGCGTGACCGTCGCAATGCTGTCGAGCTCGCGGAGCTCTCGCTGGCCAGCTCCCAGTTGGGGGCCGGCGCCCGCCCGATCGACCCCGAGGTGCACCGGGGGCATCATGAGCGTGTCGCACCGTGACCGGGTGACCGACCCGACGGAGCACTTCGCGTAGTCAGAATCCCCCCAGACGATCTCGGTCGTCACTGGACTGGCTCAGTACTGGACTGGCTCAGCACCGGAGTGGCTCAGTACCGGAGTGGTTCAGCACTGGACAGGCGCTCAGTACTCCTTCGGCTCATTCGGGGAGCCAATGACGCATCTGGTGTCGGTTACGGTCGTGACCGTCGCCGCGCCGCCACCCAACTTCGAGCCGAGCGGGGTGATCTCGGCCGTGCATCCGGAGAGTGAGACGCCCGAAGCGGCCGCGAAGCCCCAGGAGTGCTTGGCCCAGCGGGTGAACCGGCCCGCGGTACCGTCGACGGGCGAGTCACCGGGGATGCCCACGGCAATAGCACCATTGCCGGGCCCGGCGAAGAATTTATCGCGCACACACGCGGGATCGCTGCCGGTGTAGCCGGAGTCAGCGAGCATCCCGCGGCCAGCGATGTTGACGAGGCCCGCGGAGGGCGTTACACCGATGCGTTCGGAGGCAGGCCAGTCGGCCCGAGAGGCTGCGCTCGGAACCGCGGAGACATTGGCGCGGGTGAAGCTCCATATGGTTGTCGAGAAAATCTTTGCGCTCAGACTGCCGCCGCAGTCCGTTGTGAGGGCCACCGGCAGGGTCTGTGCCGCCACATCGTCAAAGGGCGTTGATTGGTGAACCACGAGACGAAGGTCGAGTTGGGAGCCGTTCGTTGCCGTCGCGATCACTGTGAGAATGAGCGTGGCGTCGGGATCGATTGGCGTGGCGGTCGCCGTAGCGCTGTCGGCCGCCAAGGGCGCTTTCGCGACCGGTTCCGGCGTGTCAGCGGCAACGGGAGTCGTCGCTGCGGGAGTGCAGCCAGATAGGCCGATTGCGATGAGGAGGGGAAGTACGACAACGATCGCAGCGTTTCTCGGGGTCACGACCGAAGGGTGCAGCACGCAGGTGAATGGATGATGTCCCACGGGTGAACGAAAGACGTGGTTGTCGTGTCTGATCAAATTAGCGGGCGCGATCAGCCGTGGTGTACCGGCAGTGCGACAGCCTCCTTCGTGCCTCGACGCGGTTTCGTCCGGACGAGCTGGCCACCGCCTCGGACACCCACTGTTCACCCGCCGTCAGGTTGGCGTACGCGTGCCCGAGGCGCGGCGTTCGGGATTGGCATTTTGAATGAGCCCGCTCCTCTTCGGGGGTGCTACCCGAGCAAGAAAGCAGCCATCCCGTGTCGGTTGATCCACGCACTGTATTCGTGCATTTCCCGGGGCGAGAGAGCCCGAAACTCGCCCTGAGGATTTCGCGGCACACACGTCTGCCGGGCCACGCAGCTGTACCCGGGCCGATCCCGCGCGACGAGCACGGTCCGCTCGCCGCGGCGTTCGGCTTGCGGCTGACGGATCCCGCGATCGTGGTGGGTGCCCATGTCCCCCGGTGAGAGCAACCCCACAGCGGCGGCAAACGGCGGGACGATCATCGATGCGACCGGCACCCGGACCGAGGTCATCCAATCACCCGTCACGACCATTACTGACAAGCCACGGCGCCTGATCTCGGCGAGCGACGGGCCTGATATCGCGTTCCGCTGGATCGCCCGCGGCAGCGGCACGATCGTGGTCACAGTCATGCTGCTCGTGGGGCTCTTCCTGGCGTATCAGGGCTTCCAGGCACTTAACGTTGCCGGTCCCTCCTTCATCACCGAGCAGTCGTGGGATCCGAACTCGGGAAAGTTCGGCATCGCCGCTGTACTCGCGGGCACCGCTTTCATCGCGCTCACCGCGATCTCGTTCGCGCTTCCTCTCTCGCTCGGCACTGCGCTCTATATCAGCGAGTACGCTCCGGCCAGGATCAAGAACGCCCTGGTGACGATCGTCGACCTCATGGCAGCCGTGCCGAGCGTCGTCTACGGGCTGTGGGGCCTGTTCTTCCTCAGCCCCAACGTGCTGCCGGTCTCCCAATGGATCTCCACCTACCTCGGCTGGATACCGATTTTCGCGGTCGACGGTTTTAACCAGAACGACCCCCTGTCGAGCCCCACGGCGTTCGCGGCATCCACCTTCATCGCCGGCATCGTCGTCGCGCTGATGGTGGCGCCCATCACGAGCTCGATCATGCGCGAGGTGTTCACCCAGGCGCCCCTCGGTGAGCGGGAGGGAGCCCTCGCCCTCGGCGCCACGAAGTGGGGCATGATCTCGAGCGTCGTGCTGCCGTTCGGTCGTGGTGGCATCATCGGCGGCACCATGCTCGGTCTCGGTCGCGCCCTAGGAGAAACCATCGCGGTCTTCCTCATCATCTCGCCGGTGTTCGTGATCCAGCCGCACATTCTTGAGAAGGGTGCCAACTCGATCTCGGCGCTGATCGCCCTGCGCTACAACGAGGCCTCCAAGTTCGAGATCTCCGCACTCATGGCGGCGGGACTCTCCCTGTTCGTGATCACACTCATCGTCAACTTCATCGCCTCGACGATCATCGGGCGCAGCCGATCCGGAAACGAGACCACCTGATGACCACCGTGCTCGACAAGCGGTCGACCCCTCCAGCATCCGCCGTGACACGCGGCACACAGGAAAACCCACGCACCTGGATCCCGCCGGAAACCACGCCGCCCGCATCCGAATCACGCCGGTCAACCGCGACCATCCGCACGGTCGATGTGATCCGCCTGCTCGGCTCGGCATTCGCCTCCATCGGCTTCACCGCCTGGCTGTTCTTCTACGCCCTGCCGCTGCAGGGAGTAATCGGCTTTGTCGTCGTGGCGTATGTCATCTTCCTGCTGCTCTTCGGAATCCTCACCGCGTTCGATGAGAATGGCCAGACGGTGCGCGACCGGATCGTCGCTGTCTTCGTCAATTCGCTCGCCTTCCTGATGCTCCTCGCGCTGTTCTCCGTCGTCATCTACACCGTCGGCCGGGGGGTCGGACCGCTCGGCAACCTCAACTTCTTCACCCAGGACATGAGTAACGCCGGGCCACTCGATCCGTTGACCCGGGGCGGAGTCATCCACGCCGTTCTGGGCACGTTGATCATGATCACGATCGCGCTCGCAATCAGCATCCCGCTCGGCCTGCTCACCGCCGTCTTCCTGAGCGAATTCCCCGGGCGCTATGCCCGCTTTGTGCGCACGGTGGTCGAAGCCATGACGGCCCTGCCCTCAATCGTCGCCGGCCTGTTCATCTACGCGACGATCATCGTGTTCCTGGGCTTCAACCGGTCCGGCTTCGCGGCATCCCTCGCCATCACCGTGATGATGCTGCCGATCATCATCAGATCTGCGGATGTCGTGCTGCGGCTCGTTCCCGGAAACCTCAAGGAGGCGGCGCGTGCGCTCGGCGCCTCTACCTGGCGCACCGTCTGGGCGGTGACCCTTCCGACCGCTCGGTCCGGGCTGACGACCGCGATCATCCTCGGCACCGCCCGCGGCATCGGCGAGACCTCGCCCGTGCTCCTGACCGCGGGAGCCACCACCTTCCTCAATGTCAACCCATTCAGCGGCCCGATGACCTCGCTGCCGTTGACCACCTTCACCTTCGTCAAGTCACCCGAGAACAACATGATCGCGCGGGGCTTCGGCACCGCTGCGGTGCTCATGGTGCTGGTGCTGGTGCTGTTCGCCCTGGCGCGGGCGATCGGCGGCCGCGGACCCGGCCAGTTGAGCACTCGCCAGCAGCGCGCCAGGGCGCGGCAGTCCCGCGACGATGGCTACCGCTACCGCGCGCGCGAGCTGGGCGTGCCCACCTCGGCAGTGCGCCGCGGCGCTCGTCCTGCCCCTCTCGCGGTCGCGACGATCGCGCCGGTGCCGTCAGCGGTCACGGAAGCCAATGCCCGGCAGGCCCGTCTCGGGCGGCGGTGGCCGTGGCAGGGCATCGACTGGCGCGCCATCCGATGGCCCCAGGCGGCAGTCCAGCGGATTCGCAACGTGGCAAAACGCCCCACGGCGGGCCCCGCTCCCGACCCGGGCCCGGAGCCGTCAGCGACAGATTCCTCACAACCAGATCCCTCGGGACCGACCAGGAAGGATCCGGACGCGTGAGCCGTTCCCCGTCCCGCGCGGCCACGGCCATCCGCCGAAGCCTGCGCACCATCGTGATCGTCGCGCTCGTGGCCATGAGTGGCATCGCCCCGTCCGTCGTCGTCTCTTCGAGCGCGAATGCGGCGGTGGGCAACACCTACTACCCCGTCGCGGGGGCCGGATCCACCTGGTCTGCAAACGCCCTGCAGCAGTGGATCCGCAACGTCTTCGACAACTACCGCTGGAAGGTCACCTTCGACGACTCCGGCTCCTCTGCCGGTCGCCAGCTGTTCTCCCAAGGCACGGTCGACTTCGGCGTGTCCGAGATCCCCTATCAGCTCTCCGGCAGCGACAGCCCAGACCCGCGCCCGGTCCGTCAATTCGCCTATGTGCCGATCGTGGCCGGTGGCACCGCCTTCATGTACAACCTCGTCATCGGTGGCCAGCGCGTTACGAATCTGCGACTGTCGGGGGAGGTCTTGGCCAAGATCTTCACCGGTGTGATCACCAAGTGGAATGACCCCGCGATCGCCGCCGACAACCCCAAACTCGCCCTGCCTGGTCTCACGATCGTTCCGGTAGTTCGGTCCGACGGCTCGGGGACGACCGCCCAGCTGACCAGTTGGATGCGCGCGCAGTACCCGTCTATCTGGACCGCGTACTGCGCCAAAGCGGGCAAGGCGAACTGTGGCATCACGTCCAACTACCCCGTGGTCCCCGGGTCGGCGTTCATCGGGCAGCAGGGATCCAACGGTGTCGCGGGTCTCGTCGCCCAGAGCAAGTCGGTCGGGGCCATCACCTACGTGGAGGAGTCCTACGCCCTCAACGCCCGGTTCCCGGTGGCGAAGGTGCTCAACGCCGCGGGCTACTATACCGAGCCGACGGCATCCAATGTGGCGGTTTCGCTGCTGGCCGCCGTGATCAACAAAGATGCCCAGTCGCCCGACTACCTCACTGCCAACCTCAGGGGCGTCTACGGCAACGGCGACCCGCGCACCTATCCGCTCTCGTCCTATTCCTACCTGATCATCCCGACCGCGGTGGAGGGTAACTTCACCGAGGACAAGGGACTGACCCTTGCGGATTTCGCGTCCTATTTCCTGTGTGAAGGCCAGCAGCAAGCCGAGGTGCTCGGCTACTCTCCGCTGCCCATCAACCTCGCCCAGGGTGGGCTCGAGCAGGTGCAGAAGATCCCCGGCGGCAATCCGAAGAATAAGGACATCAGCGGGTGCAACAACCCCACCTTCTCGCCCGACGGCACGAACAAGGTCGCCAACGAGGCTCCTCAGCCACAGGCCTGTGACAAGAAGGGGGCAGATCAGTGCCTCAGCGGCACGGGCGGCGCCAAGGCGGCAACCCCGTCTTCCGGGAAGGCTGGCGGAACGGCTGCTGCGGCTGCCGGTACTGCAGGCGCCTCTGGTGGCACGGCTGGGACTACGGCCGCCGCCACGGCCGGGGCCGCGGGCGCTGTCGGTACGACGGCACCCGTGGCGGTGGATGGCGCGGCGACGGGCCTCGCGTCAGGGGGAGCCCCCGTGCTCGCGAGCTCTCCCGTAGACCTGCCCGGTCGGGACATCCCGCTGCCGACGCTGCTGCTGATGATCCTCGCGGCGGTCGCTGCGCTGGTCGTGGTGCTCCTGCCACCGATCGTCGCGCGACGACGTGCGACTCTCGGCCCGGCAGTGCGCAGGACATCTCGCGGTAAATCCCTGCGGACCTCCCAGCCTAAAAAACCAAATGTTAATCTGCATGCCCTCTTTAGGAAACGTGGTGGTGCTTTGCCTCTGAAAGGTGACTCATAAAGTCATGCCTGTGACCATCCCCCGCGGCGTGCCCCCCCTGGTTCGTCGCCGCGCACTCGCAAGCCGCCTGGCCATTATTCCCGCGCTCGGTCTCGCGCTCGGCGCACTTGTCTCGCCCGTTCCAGTTTCCGGAGCGTCTGCGGCTACGTCCACGTCATCCGAAGTCATGATCTCGTGGGCCGGTGATACCTCAGCTGCCAAAGACTTCCAGCCGGTGCGTGACACGTCGAGTGCGCACTACAGCGAGCTCAAGAACATCAAGATCAAGGTGTACCAGACCGAAGTCTTCACTGACCAGGCGATTCGGGTCGACGTGTCTGGCTTCGCGGGTACGAAATCCGTGAATGGCGGTGGAGTCGTCGCCCAGAACGCCATGAACTTCATGCAGGCAATGCAGTGCTGGGGTCCCGATCCCAAAGCGGCCGATTTCAACGAGACCTGCCAGTGGGGCGGTCGGGCCCTCTCCGCGAGCAATGGCCTGGGAGACTCCGTGATTCTCGATAACGCATCGCGAACCGGACCGCTGGATTTCGACCAGTACAAACCTACGAACCACGACGTACCCTTCAGGACCGTCGGCGGCAAGTCCGTGAGTGGCAAGCCGTCGTACGTGAAGGGTGAGACCAAGTACGACATCAGCAACTATTTCGGAGCGTCCACAACAAACGAAGTTACGAGCGCCCGGGTCGGCGACAAGGGCACGGGCTACTTCGGCTTCGAGACGCAGTCTGCCGACCAGGCACCGCAACTTGGCTGCGGCACCGCCGCCCACCTTCGCTGCTGGCTCGTGGTTGTTCCGCGCGGCACGGTTTTCGGTGGCGACGGTGAGCAGTGCAGCGGCATCCTCGATCCGAAAAACAAATACGAGCCCTACACCAGGGGCCGCCCGAATTCGATCCAGGGCGGTAGTCCGGTCAACGATAAGTGCGACTACTTCAACAACCGCATCGTTGTCCCTCTCGACTTCACCCCGACAGGAAGCACCTGCTCAGTGGGGAGCACCGAGGTGAGGGTAATCGGCTCGCAGCTCATGGTGGGTGCGATGAGCTCCTGGCAACCGTCGCTGTGCACGACCGTCAAAAGCACCTTCAGCTTCTCGACCAACCCAGACTCGGTCGCCCGAGCCCAGCTCATCGAGACGAGCGCCAACACGCCGAACATCGCCTATTCAGGGTTCCCCGTCAGTGCCGGGGAACTCCTGTTCGATAGCGAGAGGCAGACCCTGGCGACAACCAAGCTCGCCTATGCGCCGGTGGCAATATCCGGGGTCGTGATCGCGTTCCTCGCCGAGTTCGACAATGGACGCCAGGAACAGCTGAACATCTCGCCACGACTGATGGCCAAGCTACTCACTCAGTCCTACCCATTCCTTGTGCCGGCGAGTTCCTCGGACCCGGTGGGAAAGTGGGCTCACCTGTCGGCGGTCAACCGAAAGTACACCTACATCTCACTGGATCCCGATTTCCAAGCGCTCAACCCGACCAACTACAGGGAATTCAACATTCCGCCGGCGTTGGTTCTCCCCGGTCCGGCAGGCGCTGACGCCATCCGCCAGGTATGGCGCTGGATTCTCGCCGACAAAGATGCTGTTGCCTTCCTTGACGGCAATGCTGATCCATCGGGCATGCTGGTCAACCCCTATTACCTTCCCAAAGGTTCCACCGGTGCCATTGCGCCGTGGTATCTCGACGATAAGAAGGTCTACATCGGCGACGGGGCACCGGCGATCCAGCGTGCGGTGGGCCTGACCAATCTCGACGGGTCTCCCCAGAAGCTCTCGGAGATCTCCATCGACAGCTTTCCACGGGATGACGAAACCCTGGTTCCGGTGAACCTCAAAGCTCCCGGTGCGCCATTTTCGCGGTTCGACTCGATCCAGTTCTCACCGTTCACCGACAGTCTTCTGACGGGAGCGCGCCAGGCGTTTCGCGCCAATCCGAACTCCAAGAGCATCTGGGATCCGAACAAGCTCAACTCGCTGGGCACCTCAGGAGACTGGGTGAGCAGCGGTACCCAGGTGCCGGGGCAGAAGTTCATGATCGCGATCACCGACAGCCCGTCGGCCGCCCGGTACGGACTCAACACTGCGGGCATCCAGGTTCCAAATTCTAAATCGGTCGTCACCGCCGACACGGATGGCATGGCTGCGGCACTGTCCGCTCTGCAGCCCACGAGCGTCGACACGGTGATGCAGGTCGATCCGGCCAGGATCTCGTCCAAGGGATACCCGATGACCATGGTCACCTACGCCGGTGTGAATCTGAGTAAGGCCAGCCCGGCCGCTCGAGCCACCATCGCCTCCATGCTCACGCAGGTCACCTCATCCGGCCAGGTCTCCGGCTCGGCGATCGGCGACCTGCCCGCGGGCTATCTGCCGCTGACCGACGAACTCCAGGCCCGGGCAGCCGAAGCGGCCACGAATATCCAGAACTACGTGGCACCGGCGAGCGACGCCGCGACAACATCGAACACAACGACCGGTTTCAACGGCACCGCCCAGGACTCGTATGACGGCGCCGCTGCTGCAGGCCGTTCTGATGCGGCTGAGGCGGCCGGATCGGGGGCGGCGAAAGGGGCCGCCGATCCGGCCGTCACCGCAGGCGTCGACGCCGTCAATGCGTCTCGCACGGAATCTACTCCGGGAGACGCTCTTGCCCGACTCGCGCTGGTGATCGCCCTCGGAGTCGGACTTCTCGGCTTCCTGGTCGCCCCCGTACTTTTCCGAGGAAGAAGACTGCTCTAACGCACCCACACGCTTTTTTCGGGACACCCGCTCCAGCCCGAAAGAAAACCCCCCATTGAACCGATAAGCCAATGAGGGGCTAGTCCATCAGGACTGAACTACAGGGGCACCATATCAAAAGAGGTTGGAAAAAATGCTCAAGAAGACCAGGCTGGGCTTCGGCGCAGTGGCCGCGTTCGCGGTCGCAGCGCTCGCGCTCGGCGTGTCCGTCCCCGCAAATGCAGACCCGACTCCCGTCGGATCGTTCAAGCCCCTCGTGGGTGTGGGATCCGACACCACAGAGAATATCGTCAACGGTCTCAGCACCGTCGTCACGAACATCGGTTCGTACGACGCGACCGGCTCCGCAACCATCCAGACCCGCAGTGGCGGCGTCCTGTTCAACCGCCCCAACGGATCCGGCAACGGCCAGAGGGCACTGAGCGCATCGATCAACTTCTCGGGGACGCGCGTGTGGCCCGCCACGACCGGCGTCAACATCACCGGCCAGGTCGACTTCGCCCGCAGCTCGAGTGCACCCAGCTCGTCGTTCCCGGGTTCCGATCTGACCTTCGTGCCGTACGCGCGTGACGCTGTCTCGTTCGCGGTCTCCGCGGCGAGCGACTTCCCGCGCGACATCGCGGTGGGCGCGGCGGCACAGGACTCCCTCTCTCCTGCTCCGTTCACCCTTCGCAACATCTACCGCGGCACGGTCACGTCCTACACGGACGCTGACCTCAACAGCGTCACGATCCGTCCGCTGCTGCCCCAGACCGGTTCGGGTACCCGCTCGTTCTGGATCGGGCAGCTCGGCCTGACCGAGGCGAACATCACCGCCGGTGGCGTCGCGACAGACCTCGGCAACACCGTGCAGGAGCACAACGGAACCTTCGTGACCGGCGCCGGCGACATCGTGCCGTTCTCGGTCGCCCAGTTCATCCAGCAGGGCAACTACGCGTCGCTTCCGACCTCGGTGGTCGAGCGTCGAGGAAACGTCCAGCTGGGAAGCGTCGGAACCATCAAGCCCTACCTCCCCGGTGCAACCGGCGGCGTGGAGCTTAATCCTTCCTTCCCGGTCAACCGCCTGGTGTTCAACGTGGTCTCCACCGCGCGCCTCGCGGGCACCAGCGCTGCCGACGTCCAGCTGCAGCAAGCCTTCGTCGGTAGCACCTCGCAGATGTGTGCGGCGGCGACAACCATCAAGCAGTACGGATTCGGCACCATCGGTTCGCTCTGCGGCAACACCACCACGTATAAGCAAGCCTTCCAGTTCTAGATCATCGATTCACTAACCCCCTAAGGAATCTGAAATCATGAAGATCAGCAAGAGAATTGTCGCACTGGCTGTCGCCGGTGCCATGGTCGCCGGAACAGTCGGCCTCTCGGCCTCCGCCCAGGCTGCCGAGATCACGCCAGTCGGCACGATCACCATCACCCCCACCTCGGGCAACGTGAACACGGATGTCAACTTCCTTGACAGTATCGCCGTGAACGTAGGCGCCCCCACCGGTTTCCGTGCTCTGAGCAGCACGGTGATCTTCCAGAACGGCGTCGAGATTGGGGCTATTTCCCAGTCGCGCACTACCGCAATGGTGTCGACGGCTGGCACCAACGGTCTCGATGGCAATGTCGTGTTCATGGACCGCTCGATAATCCCGACCAACACCTTCGTCAGCAGTAAACTGCTCAATGGCTTGACGAAGCCGCTTGCGACCGGCAATTTCGAGTTGCGTTATTACTACTTCGCATCGGCGACCGCGCCCAACCGCGCAACCGACCCGTATGTGAAGCTGGACATGACCTATGACGCCACATCGGGTGCCTGGAGCCTCCCGGCCGTCGTCGTGCCGGCTGTCGCGACCACCACGTCGCTCACGGCCAGCGCCACGGGCAGCACGGTTGCGCTCAGCGCGACGGTCAAGAAGTCGAGCGACTCCTCGGTGGCCACCGCTGCCGCCGGATCCATCTCGTTCTTCGAGGGTGCAACCCAGGTCGGCTCGACCCAGACCGTGGCCGCTGGCCTCGCGTCCGTCTCGCTGACCGCTGTCACCGATGGCAACCACTCCTACACCGCAGTGTTCACGCCGTCCGACGCGGCTTACTCCGCGTCGACCTCGGCTTCGGCGTCGGTCAGCCTCGGTGCGCTCGTTGCGCCGGCCTTCACCGCCGCGGTTCCCGTAGCGATCACGTTCGACATCGCGGCGGGCACCAACGGTGGCGTGCTGCAGTTGACGAGCCGCAGCTCGAACGTCGTGCTGGGTACGGCGACGATCGGTACCGGCACCTTCAACGCGTCAGGCACGCTGAACGCGGTTGTGGATGACTCGCGCCAGGCTGGTGCAAACGACTGGAGCCTCACCGGTGTGATGGGTAACTTCACCGCTCCGGCCGTGGGAACTACCCCGGCCCGGACGCTCAGCGGCAAGTACCTCGGGTGGACCCCGGCGGTTGCTGCCGGCAGCGTCGGGAACGCCGGTGCGGTTGTCCTTCCCTCCCCGGGTTCGGTCAACGGGCTCACGGTCTCCAGCCAGCTGTCCTACGGCTCGACGTCGGCTGCTGTTCCGCAGGTCACCACCACCACGGTGTCGGCCCTGCTGCAACTGAAGGCTCCGAAGAACACCGCCGCGGGTAACTACGCCGGCGTGCTCACCCTGACGCTCATCTAGTCAGGTAGCTCCATCTGGCGGGTTGGGTCGGCTTCGGCCGCCCAACCCGCCTCTAGTTGTAGTACATCCATCGTTCACCATCCGCTCGCTTAGACCTGATTGGCTTTTCCCATGCACCGAACCCCCGCGGTCCTCCCTGGATTGATTGCCCTGGTTCTCGCGCTCGCCCCCGTGGCGCTCGCGTTACCGACCGCCTCGGCCAGCGAACCGGTCGCCGTGGCGGCGGCCGACATCACCTGGAGCATCGTGCCGTCCCCGACGGCGAAAGGCGCCCGCAGCCTGTTCGACTACGCGGTCGGGCCCGGCACCCAGATCGTCGACAGCGTCGATGTGACCAATTCGAGCGCGGTCCCTGCGGAATTCCTCATCTATGCCACCGACGCCATCAACGAGCAGGCGACCGGCGCTTTCAGCCTGCTCAAGCACGACATCAAGCCCACCGACCTCGGGTCGTGGGTCACCACCAAAAACGACAGGGTGACGATCCAGCCCGGCACGAAGGCGACGATTCCGTTCAACCTGCTCATTCCGTCGGATGCCACCCCCGGCGACCACGTGGCCGGCATCGTGGCATCCATTCTGACCACCGGCACCAGCAAGGGCGCGACCGTCACCCTTGAGCAGCGGGTCGGGACGCGCATGTACCTCGCGGTATCGGGGGAGCGGGTGCCCGGCGTGAAGGTCGCGGGCGTGACCTCGGGATTCGCTGCCTCCCTCAATCCGTTCGCGCCCGGCGACATGACTGTCGGTTACGACGTGCGCAACAGCGGCAATACCCG
>JBBRDX010000065.1:0-14821 GCA_038203515.1 Actinomycetales bacterium
AGGTCGATGACTTCCTGGATGAGGTCGTTGTGGAGCTTCGCCGTCTCAACCAAGAGAACGAAGAGTTGCGCCAGCGGCTCGTCGCCGGTGAGTCCCGCATCAGCGAGCTCCAGCGCAGTGCCGCGCAGCCCGCCGCCCTCACCGGCGCACCGCAGCCCCAGTCTCCGGCCGAGCAGGGCCAAATCGCCCAGGCGCTGCCGCGATTCGGGGAGACCCCGGTCGCCGCTCCCGTCGAGGCGGTGCCCGCGCCGGTCCCGGCTCCGATCGCCTACCCGTCCTCCGACCAGAACGCGATCGACACTGGCAGTACCAACAACCTCCTGCAGCTGGCACGCAAGCTCCACGAAGAGCATGTGCGCGAAGGCATCGAGAAGCGCGATGCGCTCATCGCCGAGGGTCACGCCACCGCCGCTCGGGTCGTGAGCGAAGCCGAGGCCGCACAACGCTCGCAGATCTCCCAGCTCGACAATGAGAAAGCCGCTCTCGAGCAGCAGAAGACGTCGATCGAGCAGCAAATCGAGTCCCTGCGCAGCTTCGAGCGCGAGTATCGCCAGAAGCTCAAGGGCTACATCGAGGGACAGTTGAAGGAGCTCGATGCCACCGAGTCCGGTTCAGCAGCACCCGAGACCCCGGCACCGGTTTCTTCTGTCCCGGTCGCCGCGACGCCATTCGGGAGTGTGTCGGCATCCGGCGGGTCGTACGACCCCCGCCCGTCCGATGGCGTCCAGTCGCCGCCACCGGCCAGCTTCCAGGGCTTTGGCGGCAACTGAACCGCAGGCGAAGGATCCCGCGCCCCAGGTCAGCGGCTCGGCGGTCAGCGTCAGGGCGCTCATCGCGCTGGCCCTCGTCGCGGTAATCGTCTATGGTTTCGACCAGTTCACCAAGTTCCTCATCGTCAGTAACCTGACGGAGGGGGAGCAGGTGAAGGCCATCGGAGCACTTCTCCAGTTTCACTTCGTCAAGAATTCGGGCGCGGCATTCTCCATCGCCAGCGGGTCCACCTGGATCTTCTCCATCGCAGCATCCGCCGTCACGATCTTCATCATCGGGTTTGCGCGGCGCATCCGTTCGGTGGCCTGGGCAGTGCTGTTCGGGATGTTGCTGGGTGGCACCACCGGCAACCTCACCGACCGGTTGTTGCGGGAACCGGGTTTCGGCGTCGGCCATGTTGTCGACTTCCTCCAGGTACAGGGATTTCCTGCCATCTTCAACATCGCGGACTCGTTCATCGTCGCGAGCATGGGACTGTTCATCCTCTTGACGATCCGCGGAATCGGGCTCGATGGCCGTCGGGAGTCCGACCGGCATTCCACGGCAGGCAGCGGTGACCTGACCGAGTCGGATCATCCGATCGACAGCAGCACCGACATCCACAGCACCGACATCCACAGCACCGACATCAAGTAGGCACGGAAATGGAATCGCGTAGCCTCCCGGTACCGGACGGGCTCGCCGGGGAGCGCGTCGATGCTGGCCTCGCGAAGCTGATGGGCTTCTCGCGCAATTTCGCGGCGGAGGTTGCCGCGGCCGGGGGAGTCGTTGCCGACGGCGTCACTCTCGGCAAGTCGGACCGGCTGCGTGCCGAGAGCTGGCTCGAGGTGACCTGGCAGCCGAAGGTCGCGCCATCCATCGAACCGGTCGTCGTGCCCGACCTCGGCATCGTGTACGACGACGATGACATCGTGGTGGTCGAGAAGCCTGTGGGAGTGGCGGCCCACCCCTCGGTCGGGTGGACCGGGCCGACCGTTCTCGGGGCACTTGCCGGGGCAGGTTTCCGTGTCTCGACGTCGGGGGCGTCGGAGCGGGCGGGCATCGTCCATCGGTTGGATGCCGGCACAAGCGGCCTGATGGTCGTCGCCAAGAGCGAGCGTGCCTATTCGGAACTCAAGCGACAGTTCCACGACCGCGAGGTCGACAAGATCTACCATGCGGTGGTGCAGGGGCATCCGGATCCGCTGTCCGGCACGATAGACGCTCCGATCGGGCGTCATCCGTCGTCGAGCTGGAAGTTCGCGGTCACCTCAGACGGCAAGAACTCCATCACGCATTATGAGACGCTCGAAGCCTTTCCCAGCGCCTCGCTTCTCGAGGTACACCTCGAGACCGGCCGGACACACCAGATCAGGGTGCATATGGCCGCCCAGCGACATCCCTGTGTCGGCGATGCGATGTACGGCGCGGACCCCACAATCGCCGCCCGACTCGGTCTCACCCGACAGTGGTTGCACGCAAAACAGCTCGGCTTCACGCACCCGGGAACGCTGGAGCGGGTGCTCTTCACGAGCGAATATCCGGCCGACCTGCAACACGCCCTCGACCTGCTCCGCGGGGACTGACCGAGGCTTAAGCTAGACGCCCGCCCCCGGTCAGTAAGGCTCAAGAATTGCCTCCAAGCAACGATTCATTCGTGCACCTGCACGTGCACAGCGAATACTCGATGCTCGACGGTGCTGCCCGGATCGGCCCGCTGATGAAAGCGGCCTCCGAGCAGGAGATGCCCGCGATCGCGATGACCGACCACGGCAACATGTTCGGCGCCTACGACTTCTGGAAGCAGGCAACGGCCAACGGGGTGAAGCCGATCATCGGCACCGAGGCCTACATCACGCCCGGTACCGCACGGCAGGATCGCACCCGCGTCAAGTGGGGCGCGAACCACCAGAACCAGGACGACGTCGGTGGCTCGGGCTCCTACACCCACATGACACTGCTTTCGGAGAACAACGAGGGAATGCACAACCTGTTCCGCCTCTCGTCGCTGGCATCGATCGAGGGCTACTACTTCAAGCCGCGCATGGATCGCGAGCTGCTCAGCCGCTACGGCGCGGGCATCATCGCTACGACCGGCTGCGTGGGTGGGGAGGTGCAGACCCGACTGCGTCTCGGCCAGTACGACGAGGCACGGAAGGCCGCCGCCGACTTCCGGGACATCTTCGGTGAGGGCAACTTCTTCGCCGAGGTCATGGACCACGGCATCGACATCGAGCGCCGCACGATGGAAGACCTTCTGCGGCTCGCGAAGGATCTCGGCTTGCCCCTCGTCGCCACCAACGACCTGCACTACACCCACGCGCATGATGCCACGGCGCATGCCGCACTGCTCTGCGTGCAGTCCGCCTCCACTCTCGACGACCCCAACCGCTTCAAGTTCGACTCGAACGAGTTCTACCTCAAGTCCGCCGCCGAGATGCGGCACCTGTTCCGCGATCATCCCGAGGCCTGTGACAACACCCTGCTCATCGCGGAGCGTTGCGACGTCTCGTTCGAACACCGCAACCTCATGCCGCGCTTTCCGGTGCCCGAGGGCGAGACGGAAGGCAGCTGGTTCGAGAAAGAAGTGAACGCGGGTATGTTGCGGCGCTTCCACAATGCCCCATCCGAGTCGCATCTCGCGCAGGCGAAGTACGAGGTCGACGTCATCACACAGATGGGATTCCCCGGTTACTTCCTCGTCGTCGCGGACTTCATCGCCTGGGCCAAAGCGCAGGGCATCCGAGTCGGGCCCGGTCGAGGATCCGCCGCCGGTTCCATGGCCTCCTATGCGATGGGTATCACCGAGCTCGATCCGCTGGCGCACGGCCTCATCTTCGAGCGCTTCCTCAACCCCGAGCGTGTGTCGATGCCCGACGTGGACGTCGACTTCGACGATCGGCGACGCGGTGAGGTTATCCGCTATGTCACCGAGAAGTACGGGGACGACCGGGTCGCCCAGATCGTGACCTACGGCACGATCAAAGCGAAGCAGGCGCTCAAGGACTCGGCCCGTGTTCTCGGCATGCCCTATTCGGTGGGCGAGAAGCTCACGAAGGCGATGCCCCCCGCGATCATGGGCAAGGACATCACTCTCAGCGAGGTGCTCGACAAGGCGGCTCCGCGCTGGAAAGAGGCCGCCGACTTCCGTGCGGTGCTCGAGACGGACCGGGATGCCGCAACGGTATTCGAGACCGCGCAGGGTATCGAGAACCTCAAGCGCCAGTGGGGAGTGCACGCCGCGGGCGTGATCCTGTCGGCGGAGCCGCTCATCGACGTGCTTCCGATCATGAAGCGCGAAGACGACGGCGCGATCATCACTCAGTTCGACCAGCCGCCGCTGGAGTCTCTCGGACTCATCAAGATGGACTTTCTCGGGCTTCGAAACCTCACGGTGATCGAAGACGCGCTGCGGATGATCGAGAAGAACACGGGCGTGACGCTCGTGATCGAAGACCTCGACCTCGACGCCGACCAGAAGACCTACGACCTGCTCGCCCGGGGTGACACGCTCGGTGTGTTCCAGTTGGACGGCGGACCGATGCGGTCCCTGCTGAAGCAGCTCAAACCGACCAACTTCGAAGATATCTCCGCGGTGATCGCGCTGTACCGCCCGGGCCCGATGGGCATGAACTCCCATACGAACTACGCGCTGCGCAAGAACGGGCTGCAGACGATTGACGCGATCCATCCGGAGCTTGCCGAACCGCTGCGGGAGAGTCTCGGCATCACCTACGGCCTCATCGTCTACCAGGAGCAGGTGATGTCGGTCGCCCAGAAGGTGGCCGGGTTCACGCTCGGCCAGGCCGACGTGCTGCGGCGGGCGATGGGCAAGAAGAAGAAGTCGGAACTCGACAAGCAGTACGCCGACTTCGAGGCCGGCATGACCGATAACGGGTACAGCGCGCAGGCTGTCAAAGTGCTGTGGGACACCCTCATGCCCTTCGCCGACTATGCCTTCAACAAGGCCCACAGCGCCGGTTACGGCGTGCTGAGCTACTGGACCGCCTACCTCAAGGCGAACCACCCCGCCGAGTACATGGCGGCGCTCCTGACGAGCGTCGGGGACTCCAAGGACAAGCTCGGGATGTACCTGAGCGAGTGCCGACGGATGGGTATCCGGGTGCTTGCTCCCGACGTGAACGAGTCGAGTGGGGACTTCACCGCTGTTCCCGACGAGGCGGGGGTGGGAGACATCCGCTTCGGGCTCGGCGCGATCCGCAACGTCGGCACCAATGTGGTCGAGGCGATCGCTAAGTCGCGGGACGAGAAGGGTCGCTTCGAGTCGTTCCACGACTTCCTGCGCAAGGTGCCGATCCAGGTCGCCAATAAGCGCACCGTCGAGTCGCTCATCAAGGCGGGTGCATTCGATTCGACTACTGCCACCCGGAGGGCCCTGCTGGAGATCCACGAGGATGCCATCGATTCGGCCGTGAGCGATAAGCGTGCCGAAGCCAATGGCCAGGTGGGCTTCGATTTCGACAGCCTCTGGGACGAACCGCAGGCCGTGAACCAGGTACCCGACCGACCGGAGTGGTCGAAGCGCGACAAACTCGCGTTCGAGCGCGAGATGCTGGGGCTCTATGTGTCCGATCATCCACTCGCCGGTCTCGAACTCCAGCTGGCGAAGCACGCCGGTAACAGCATCACCGAAGTGCTCGGTGGGGAAGTCGCCGGAGACGGCGAGCACGTGACGATCGCCGGCCTCATCACGTCGGTGCAGCACCGAACGGCGCGCAATTCGGGCAACCAGTACGGACTCATCACCGTCGAGGACTTCGCGGGGGAAATCACCGTGATGTTCCTCGGCAAGGCCTACCAGGAGTTCTCGCCGGCGCTCACGAACGACGCGATCGTCGTCGTGCGCGGCCGCGTCAGCATGCGCGACGACGTAATGAACCTGCATGCGTCGAGCATGTTCACGCCCGATCTCGGCCAGAGCCTCGGCTCCGGACCGCTCACGATCTCGATGCCGGAATTCCGTGCAACAACGGATGTCGTGACGCAGCTGAACGACGTGTTGATCCGGCACTCGGGAGATACCGAAGTGCGGCTCAAGCTTGTCAAGGGCGAGACCGCCCGCGTGTTCGAGATCCCGTTCCCGGTCTCCGTCAACGCGGACCTCTACGGCGAACTCAAGTCCCTGCTGGGGCCGAACTGCGTGGTCTGACCGCCCATAAGCGTGGCCGATCCCCCCTGTGAAATGCAGGAACCGGTGTGAAATGCAGGAACCGGTGTGACAGATGTGACGGGTGGGGCGCTCCAGCCACATCCGTAACGGGGAATCCTGCACTGCGAACAGGCAGTGTCAGCACTGTCTGCAGGGCGAGATGCGGATGCCCCTCCGGAGTCGACCGCGCCGGTTGGGTCGCGTCGACTAGACGACGTCGCCCGGTTTCAGGTAGGTGCGTTCGTGATAGAGCAGGGCGGCATCCGGTTCACCGAGCGCTCCCTCTTCGATCTGAACCACGACCACGACGTTGTTCGCCACGGGGAAGCGCTCGACGATGCGTCCGACCATCCAGGAGGTGACACCCTCGAGGATCGGCAGTCCGTGCGGACCTGGTGCCCAGTGGTCGCCCTCGAAGCGCAGCTCGTGGTCGCCCGACATCCGTTCCGCGAGGTGTCGAGTGCGCGCCCCCATGGTCTGGATGGCTACCCAGTCTGTGCCGGCGATTGCCGGCCATGCACTGGCGACCCGTGCCATGTTGAAGGTGGCGAGCGGTGGGACGGCGGCCAGCGACGCCAGCGAGGTGGCCGTGAATCCGACCGGCGTGCCCTCGGGAGTGAGCGCGGTGATTACCACCACACCGGCAGCATGCCGACGGAACCCGTGCTTGAACGCGGCAATACCGTCGGGTTCGTCCGGAGTGGTCACCTGCGCTGTCCCATCCATACGGGTGTATCAATTCCTTGTCGACCGCCGTTATTCCGCCGAGCAACCGGTGGACTCCCACGAAGGTGCCAGAGAGCCTCCTTTAGACTCCAGTTGCCATGATCCAGACAATTGACCTCCGAGGCCTCAAGCCTAGCCGCGCCGAACTCCTCGCCCTCGTTCCCCGGTCGCTCACCGATGTCTCGGCCGCGATGGCGGTCGCCCAGGATCTCATCGCCGACGTTCGTGAGCGCGGTGAGGTGGCACTCCTCGACCAGGCCGAACGGCTTGACGGGGTGCGTCCGGCACGCGTGCGGCTCGATGTCGCTGACGTCTCGGCCGCGGTCCGCGCGCTCAGCGTGCCCGTGCGCGACGCGCTCGAAGAGGCCATCGTGCGCGTGCGTGCGGCCTCCGAAGCCCAGTTGCCCGCCCCGCGAGTCACCACCTTCGAGCCGGGCGCAGAGATCGTCCAGCGCTGGAGTCCGGTGGCACGGGTCGGCCTGTACGTGCCCGGCGGCAAAGCCGTCTACCCCTCGAGTGTCGTTATGAACGTGGTGCCCGCCCAGGTCGCCGGAGTGTCGTCGGTGGCACTCGCCTCGCCGGCGCAGCGGCAGTTCGACGGAAGCATCCACCCGACCATCCTCGGCGCCGCCGGCCTTCTCGGCATCGATGAGATCTACGCCATGGGTGGAGCCGGAGCGATCGGTGCCTTCGCCTGGGGCGTGCCGGGTATCAGCCTCGATCCCGTGCAGGTCATCACCGGACCCGGCAACGTGTACGTGGCGGCGGCCAAGCGCATCGTGCGCGGACAGGTCGGTATTGACGCGGAAGCCGGTCCCACCGAGATCCTGGTGATCGCGGATGCCACAGCAGATCCATTCCTCGTCGCGACTGACCTGATCAGCCAGGCCGAGCACGACGAACTCGCCGCCGCGGTGCTCGTCACGGACTCGGTGGAACTGGCCGACCGCGTACAGGCGGAACTCGCCAGGCTCGCACCCCTCACCCCGCACAGCATCCGCGTCAACATCTCGCTGCGGGGTATCCAGTCCGCTGTCGTGCTCGTCGACGACATGGTGGCTGCGGCGGCGTTCAGCAATGTCTACGGGCCGGAACACCTCGAGATCCAGACCGCGGATCCGGGGGAGGTGCTCGATCTCATCGAGAGTGCCGGCGCGATATTCCTCGGCGAACACTCGCCCGTGAGCCTCGGCGACTACCTGGCCGGATCGAACCACGTGCTGCCGACCGGCGGGCAGGCGCGATTCACCCCCGGACTCGGGGCCTACACCTTCCTCCGTCCGCAGCAGGTCATCCGCTACGACCGCGATGCCCTCAGGGCAGTGGAAGACAAGGTCGTGGCGCTGGCCACCGCCGAAAACTTGCCTGCGCACGCTGCCGCGATTACCGCCCGGTTCTCCACGAAATAGGCTCCCCCTCGGAACGGTCCGCGCGCGGTATCCTGTCAGCACCATGTTCTGCCCCTTCTGCAGGTATCCCGATTCCCGCGTCATCGACTCGCGAACGAGCGATGACGGCATGTCCATCCGTCGCCGTCGCCAGTGCCCGGACTGCGGACGGCGCTTCTCCACCACCGAGACCGCCAGTCTCAACGTGGTGAAGCGCAGGGGTGTGGTGCAGCCGTTCAGCCGCGAGAAAATCGTGTCCGGCGTGCGCAAGGCCTGCCAGGGCAGACCGGTCACCGACACGGATCTCGCGATGCTCGCGCAGCGGGTCGAAGAGACTATCCGTGCCACGGGTGCGTCGCAGGTGGATGCCAACGATATCGGCCTCGCGATTCTCCCCCCGCTGCGCGAGCTCGACGAGGTGGCCTATTTGCGCTTTGCCAGTGTGTACCAGGGGTTCGACTCGCTCGAAGACTTCGAGGCGGCGATCACACTCCTTCGGGTCGAACACGCTGCCGAGGTCGCCGAGAACTGATGGTGTCGCCGGGCCGGTAGTCTGGTGAGGGCATGTACCCACTACTCTTCAGGCTCGTCCTCACCCGGTTCGACCCGGAGATCGCTCACCACCTCGCGTTCGACGTGATCCGCTGGCTCCCTCGCATCGGAGTCGGCGCCATCCTGCGCCGGCTCAGCCGTCCCGATCTCTCTCTCGCGGTCGACACCCTGGGACTGCGGTTCTCCTCCCCGTTCGGCGTTGCGGCCGGTTTCGACAAGGATGGCCGTGCCATACAGGGACTCGGCCAGCTCGGATTCGGCCATGTCGAAGTCGGCACGATTACCGCGATCGCACAGCCCGGGAACGATCGCCCGCGACTATTCCGGCTGATCCCAGACAACGCGGTGATCAATCGCATGGGCTTCAACAACAGGGGAGCGGCGGATGCTGCTCCGCGATTCTCGCGGGAACGTGCCCGCAGTATCCGTCCCATCATCGGTGCGAACATCGGCAAGAGCCGCGCGGTCGAGGTGGATGATGCGATCGCCGACTATCTCGTCAGCGCACGCCTGCTTGCTCCGGTGAGCGACTATCTCGCCGTCAACGTGAGTTCCCCGAATACTCCCGGACTTCGCGGCCTGCAGGAGCTCGACAGGCTCACACCATTGCTGACCGCGGTGAATGACGCGGCGGGGAACACTCCCGTTCTTGTGAAGATCGCACCCGACCTCACCGACGACCAGGTGCGGCGCATCGCCGAACTCGCGGTGGAACTGGGCCTGGCCGGCATCATCGCCACCAACACGACCCTGTCTCGCGAGGGTCTCGTGACGGATGCCGCGATCGTCGAGGCCGCCGGGGCCGGCGGTCTTTCCGGTGCGCCTCTCGCCGCACGGTCCCTGGCAGTGTTGCGGATCATCCGCACGGCCGTGCCCGCGGACTTCTGCGTGATCTCCGTCGGAGGGGTGGATACGGCCTCCGACGTCGCCGAGCGCCTGGCCGCCGGAGCGACCCTGGTGCAGGGCTACACCGCGTTCCTCTACCGTGGACCGCTTTGGGCGCTCTCGGTCAACCGCGGCTTGGCGAAACTCTCCCGCTGAGAATGTTCGCTGGCAAGTGGGTCACGCTGTTACTTCGCTGCGGCGGGGGATGCGCGACCTCGCGGAGGTGATGTCGTGCGCTGGAGGGAGTTACGACTCCCGCCGGGAGGTCGTATGCCCGCCGCGACCCTGGGCAGCGCTCGACCTGAGCGACTGGCGAGCACTGCTCCGCGACAGCACTGCTCCGCGACAAAACTGCTGCAGGACAAAACTGCTGCAGGACCGCACTGCTCCGCGACGCCAGGAGGCGCGACTAGGCCGGGAAGGCTCCGCGCTTCACCTGCGGCTTCGGCAGGCGCATCGGGCGCAATTGCAGGGCACGCATCGCGGTGTACCAGCGGTTGCCCTTCTGCACCTTTTCGGCCCCGAACTTCGCGGTGAGCTTTCGCTGGATCAGCACGCCGGCGACGACGCAGTCGATCACGGCGATGAGGAAGAAGCTCCAGAGCACCACGAGGGCGATGGTCTGGATCACGGCGTTGTTGATGACGGTGAGGATGATCACCAGGAACATCGCCGGGAGTATCACTTCGCCCACGCTCCAGCGCGCGTCGACGTAGTCGCGGATGTAGCGACGCTGCACACCCTTGTCCTTCATCGGCAGGTACTTCTCTTCACCGTTCGCCATGCCGATGCGGGCCTTCTCGCGTGCCTCGTTCATCTTGGCTCGGGATGCCTTGTTCCCCGCCTTGCGGTCGCTCGACACGAGAGGGCGCAGGTTTGCGGCTTCGCGCTCTTTTCGCGTCGGGGTGGCGTGACCCTTACCACTCGAGATGCTGTCGGTGTTGAGGTCGTACCCGGCCGCGGGGTCGGTCTTGTTCGAGCTGTTTGGCTTGGCCACGGGGATTCCTACCGATCGATGTCCACTTAAGATTACCTTCATGTCTTCTCCAGCGTCCACACGTCCAGAACTCCTACAGGCTCTCCGCGATTCGGTCGCCGGAGGATTCCCCGTTGCCGTCGCCGACCTGTCGAAACTGGTGCGCATCCCCTCGGTCTCCTGGGCGGCCTTCGACCCGCAGCAGGTGAGTGACAGCGCGGATGCCGTGGCCGCGCTTATCACCGGGCTCGGCGTCTTCGAGACGGTTCAGGTGGCTCGCGCTCCGATCGGAAGCGGCACGGATGCTCCGCTCGGCCAGCCTGCTGTGCTCGCCACGCGCGCCGCCCGCAACGGCCGACCGACCATCCTCCTGTACGCGCACCACGACGTGCAGCCGCCCGGAAAGGATGAGGACTGGGATTCGTCGCCCTTCGAGCCCACCGTGCGTGGCGACCGCCTGTACGGGCGCGGCGCAGCGGACGACAAGGCAGGGGTGCTGGCCCATGTCGCGGCCATCCGTGCCTTCGTCGAGACCGTGGGGGAGGACTTCGACCTCGGACTCGCGCTCTTCATCGAGGGCGAGGAGGAATTCGGCTCGCGATCGTTCACGAACTTCCTCACCGCGCACCAGGCCGAACTCGCCGCCGACGTGATCGTCGTCGCCGACTCCGACAACTGGGACATCAACACCCCGGCCCTCACGGTCGGTCTTCGTGGCAACGTCACTTTCCGGCTCACGGTCTCGACGCTCGGGCACGCCTCGCACTCCGGCATGTTCGGCGGAGCGGTTCCGGATGCAATGTTCGCCGCGATCCGCCTGCTCGCCACCCTGCATGGCGAGGACGGCTCGGTGGCCGTCGATGGGCTCACCTCGCGGGAGGCCGACACTCCCGACTACTCCGAGGAGCAGCTGTGTCATGAGACTGGGCTGCTCGACGGAGTGTCACCGATCGGGTCCGGCACCATCCTCAACCGCCTGTGGTCGAAGCCAGCCATCACGGTCACCGGAATCGACGCGCCGACCGTCGCGAATGCGTCGAACACCCTCTCTGCGTCGGTCAGCGTGAAGATCAGCGCTCGCGTCGCTCCGGGGCAGCCGGGCACGGAGGCGTTTGCCGCGCTCGAGACTCATCTCCGCGCCCACGCGCCATTCGGAGCGCACATCGAGATCGATGATGTCGATACCGGCAACGGATTCCTGGTCGACACGAGCGGCTGGGCGGTGGCAGAGGCGAAGACCTCGATGATGGATGCCTGGGGCGCGAAGGCGGTCGAGACTGGTATCGGCGGGTCCATTCCCTTCATCGCGGACCTCGTGGAGCTATTCCCCGAGGCGCAGATACTGGTGACCGGCGTCGAAGACCCCGATTCCCGGGCGCACAGTCCAAACGAGTCCCTTCACCTCGGGGTATTCCAGCGGGCGATCCTCACCGAGGCTGTGTTGCTCGCGCGACTTAACGAACGCCGGTGAGACCCGCACCAAATGTCGCCGGAACAATACGCAGCCTCGGGTGCTTAGACTTGGTGATAGAACTAGTCGAACCTAAGGAGTTGTCATGACCGACACCGCGCTGACTGGAATCAAGCCCGCCGAGACGTCGACCGAGACCTCGGCCGCCACCTCTGCCCATGGCGTCGGTCTCTCCGACACCGCAGCCACCAAGGTACGTAGCCTGTACGAGCAGGAGGGTCGGGACGACCTCCGCCTGCGCGTTGCTGTGCAGCCAGGCGGATGCTCCGGACTCATCTACCAGCTCTACTTCGACGAGCGCCTGCTCGACGGCGATGCAACGGTCGATTTCGACGGGGTCGAGGTGGTCGTCGACAAGATGAGCGTGCCCTACCTCGATGGAGCAACCATCGACTTCGAAGACACCATCCAGAAGCAGGGCTTCACCATCGACAACCCCAACGCCTCGGGCAGCTGTGCTTGCGGAGACAGCTTCCACTAGCTCTCCGGTAGAACAGCGAGCCCGTCACCAGCGGGTTCCCACACGGCATTCAGAGAAGGGAATCGCCCTCGGCGGTTCCCTTCTCTGCGGGCCGAATTCGGCAAAATTGCCGGTTCGGGTGCCCATTCCGGTTCGGAAGTGCGCGTCGTGCGGAGTAGGCTTGAACCACCAAATAAACCGGGTTTCGCCCCGGCAGCTGTCCTGTAAGTCCGTGTCATCCGAGAGGTTCCAGGTGCGCTCCAACCGCCGTCTTCGATGGGCAGTAGCTCCAATCGCTATTACGCTCGTCGTCATTCTGGCCGGCTGTAGCCAGCAGCAGCTCCAGGGATTTCTTCCCGAAGGCTCTAGAGGTGCGACCAACCACACGGCGGGAGTCACCGGCCTCTGGGTCACCTCCTGGATCGTCCTGCTCGCCGTCGGCGTTGTCACCTGGGGTCTCATCATCTGGGCTGCCATCGTCTACCGTCGTCGCAAGGGCCAGACCGGCCTACCGGTACAGCTGCGTTACAACCTGCCGATCGAGATCTTCTACACGATCGTTCCCCTGATCCTCGTGCTCGGCTTCTTTGCATTCACGGCCAAGGAGCAGAACTCGATCGAGCACGTCGTCAAGAATCCTGACGTCAAGGTCGAGGTCTACGGAAAGCGCTGGGCATGGGACTTCAATTACCCGGGGGTCGGTCCGGGTAATAAGGGCGTCAACTCTCCCGGGATCCAGGCGCAGCAGATCGAGAACGCCAACGGCAGCGTCGATCGCTCCAAGATCCCCACCCTGTACCTGCCGGTGAATAAGAACGCGCAGATCAAGATCGAGAGCCGGGATGTGATCCACTCCTTCTGGGTGATCGACTTCCTGTATAAGAAAGACAACATCCCAGGCAAGGACAACTACGAGTATGTCAAGCCGACAAAACTCGGTACCTTCGAGGGCAAATGCGCCGAGCTGTGTGGGGACTACCACTCGCTCATGCTCTTCCAGGTGAAGGTCGTGACCCAGTCCGAGTTCGACGGCTACATCCAGAGCCTCGCCGACAAGGGTCAGACTGGCATCCTCGGCCCGGAATACAACACGAACACGAACCAGCCGTACAACACAGTACCGACGGCCGAGAAGTAGGGCGATCACCATGAGTACAGCGACAGCACCGGCACCTACCTCGACGGTGGGCGGCACGAACACGGGCCAGTTCACGACCTCGCGTGTCGGCCCCAGGGGCAACATCCTGGTCAGCTGGATCACCACCACCGACCACAAGAAGATCGGGTACCTCTACCTGATCACCTCGTTCCTGTACTTCCTCCTCGGCGGTGTCATGGCGCTCGTCATCCGCGCCCAACTGTTCGCACCTGGCCTCCAGGTCGTGGCGACAAAGGAGCAGTACAACCAGCTCTTCACGATGCACGGCACGATCATGCTGCTGATGTTCGCCACGCCACTCTTTGCCGGCTTCGTCAACTTCCTGATGCCGATCCAGATCGGTGCTCCGGATGTCGCGTTCCCACGACTCAACGCGTACGCCTACTGGCTGTACAGCTTCGGCTCTCTCATGGCCGTTGCCGGGTTCCTCACCCCGCAGGGTGCGGCTTCGTTCGGCTGGTTTGCGTACGTGCCGTTGTCGACGACAACTTTCTCGCCATCCCTCGGCGGCAACCTCTGGGTCTTCGGTCTGGCCCTGAGCGGGTTCGGTACCATCCTCGGAGCCGTCAACTTCATCACGACGATCGTCACGATGCGTGCTCCCGGGATGACGATGTTCCGCATGCCGATCTTCGTCTGGAACGCGCTCATCACTTCGATCCTCATCCTGATGGCCTTCCCGGTGCTCGCTGCCGCGCTGTTCGCGCTCGGGTCTGATCGTGTCTTCGGATCGCACCTCTTCAACGTCGAGGCCGGGGGTGCGATCCTCTGGCAGCACCTGTTCTGGTTCTTTGGGCATCCGGAGGTGTACATCATCGCGCTGCCGTTCTTCGGCATCATCTCCGAAGTGCTTCCGGTGTTCAGTCGCAAGCCGATCTTCGGCTACAAGACTCTCGTCTACGCAACAATAACCATCGCGGCGCTGTCCATCACGGTATGGGCTCATCACATGTACGTGACCGGGTCGGTGCTGCTGCCGTTCTTCTCTCTCATGTCGATGCTCATCGCCGTGCCGACGGGGGTGAAGATCTTCAACTGGGTCGGCACGATGTGGCGGGGTTCGGTGACCTTCGAAACACCGATGCTGTGGGCGATCGGATTCCTTATCACCTTCGTGTTCGGCGGTCTCACCGGTGTGATCCTGGCGTCGCCTCCGCTGGACTTCCACGTATCAGACACCTACTTCGTCGTGGCTCACTTCCATTACGTGGTCTTCGGCACGGTCGTCTTCGCCATGTTCAGTGGCTTCTACTTCTGGTGGCCCAAGTGGACCGGCAAGATGCT
>JBBRDX010000066.1:0-14805 GCA_038203515.1 Actinomycetales bacterium
CTCCGGCGGAAACCTGGAAGAGACGGTCACGAAGAACAACCTCGAGGCGGCAGAAGAGATCGTGCGGCAGTTGCGCCTGCGCGACATCGGGGGAATCATCGTGGTCGACTTCATCGACATGGTGCTCGAGTCGAACCGCGACCTCGTGCTGCGTCGCCTGGTGGAATGCCTGAGCCGTGACCGCACCAAGCACCAGGTCGCCGAGGTCACCTCACTCGGCCTGGTGCAAATGACCCGAAAGAAACTCGGCCTCGGGCTGATCGAGTCGTTCAGCGAACCCTGCGAGTTCTGCGCGGGGCGTGGCATCATCATCCACCACGACCCGGTCACGCGTCATCGCCAGTCCGTGCAGCCGGAGACCCCCCGTCGCGGCCGCGGCAAGGGCGGCAGCGGCAATGGCAACGGCGGCGGCGATTCCGGGCGCTCGAACGGCGCGTCGACCAACGGATCGCCTGCCGGACAGAAGCTCAACGGCGGAACCCACGCGATTACTGACGACGTGAAGAATGCGCTCGCCCAGATCGCGGCGTCGACGATCGCCCACGCGCCCGTCGAAGAGCGTGCCACTGCAGAGGCTTCCGCCGCTCCGGCGAAGGAAGTCACTGCACCCCAGTTCGCTCTCGAGGGTGCTGCGAACCCGCCGGAAGTAGGGGCCGTGACTATCGCTGCGGCCGAAGCTGCCGTCGAGATTCTCGACATCCCGGTGAAGAAGAACTCGCGCGGACCGCGACGGATCTCCACCCACGACGCCGAGCAGATTCTCGACTCCGTTCTCGATGCGCTTCCGGAACCGAAGCAGCCGGGGCAGGGACGATCGCGCGTTTCTCGCCGTGCTTCGAGCGCGGGCACAGTTCGAACCTCTGAGCCGATCGAGGGTTCGGGCACTGAGTAGCGACTAGCTGCTGGTTCATAGCGAGTCGACGCGACGGCGGCATCGTCGCAACGTAGTATTCCGCAGGTGGGCATCCGGGTAGCAGAGCGCGAGCGACGCGGCATCCGGGCGCCCACTCTCGTGGGTCTGTCCGTGGGGCTCGCTGGTATCGTCGCCATCTTCCTGGTGCGTGCGCTCACCCCGGCCCTCGGCCCGTGGTCGCTACCCAACCGGGTGCAGGACCTCCTCACGCTGTCGATCAGCGTGATCATCGAGTCGCTGCCGTTTGTGATCCTCGGCATCATGCTGTCGATCCTCGTGCAGGTGTGGGTTCCCGACCGCTGGATCATGCGCATCCTGCCGCGCAACGCGTTTCTCCGGCGCGCCATGATCTCCTTTCTCGGCATCTTCCTTCCGGTCTGCGAATGCGGCAATGTGCCGCTCGCGCGCGGACTGATCGTCAAGGGATTCACCGTTTCCGAGTCGATGACCTTCCTGCTCGCTGCGCCGATCGTCAACCCGATCACGATCCTCACGACCGGTCAGGCCTTCGGCTTCGACAGCTGGGTGTTCGTGGCACGCCTGGTGGGCGGCTTCGTCATCGCCAACGTGATCGGATGGCTCTTCTCGAAGCATCCCGACCAGGACACCCTGCTCACCGATGGCTTCGCCGCCGAATGCCGCCTGCCCGACCCGCACGAACACGAGCAGTCCCGCTGGCAGAAGAGTGTTGAGCTCTTCACGCGCGAGAGTGCCGTGATCATGCCAGCCCTGTTCATCGGCTCGCTCATCGCCGGTCTCGTGCAGGTTGCCGTGCCGCGCTCGGTACTGTTGAGCCTCGGGAGCAACCCGCTCTGGTCGATCCTCGCGATGATGGCGCTCGCGTTCGTGATCTCCGTCTGCTCGAACGTCGACTCATTCTTCATCCTCCCGTTCGCCAGCACGTTCATGCCCGGCTCAATCGCAGTGTTCCTCGTCTTCGGGCCGATCATCGACATCAAGATGCTCACCCTCATGCGCACCACCTTCCGGGCGAAGGTGTTGGTGCAACTCACCGTGATCGTCGGGTTGCTCAGCGCCCTGATCGGATTGGTCGTGAATTACCTTGCCTAGATCCATACGCTGGCAGGGCATCGCCCTGTGTGTCGCAGCTCTCGTGTCGACGGTCTGGCTGGCGGCCACCAACCAGCTCATTCTCTATATCCATCCGCGATACATCGTGTTCACGGTGATCATGGCGGTACTGGGGCTCGTGCTGGTCGTTGCGAGTTTCCGGCAGGCGCCGGCGATTGTTCATGATCATGACCAGCCGAGCCCGGGTGGCTACCGCAGGGTGATCACTGTCACCGGCACGGCACTCACCCTGGTCGTGGCCGTCGCACTCGTCGTCGTGCCTCCCGCGACGCTCACCACCGCCACCGCCGAGCAGCGTGTGATCAACAGCACCCAGGTGGGCGCGGGCACGAGGACGGTGGACTCCGCGGCATCCGCCCCGGCCGGTGCCTTCGCCCGCTTCACCGTGCTCGATTGGTCATCGCTGCTGCGCCAGACCACCGACGCGGGGTTCTACCGCGACAAGGCAGCCAATATCGTGGGATTCATCACCAAGGACACGGATGACCCGCAGAACGTCTTCTACGTCTCCCGCTTCGTGATCACCTGCTGTGCGGTCGATGCGCAGCCGGTGGGAGTGCCGGTGTATCTCCCGAATTGGCGGGACCGTTTCGCGGCCGACCAGTGGGTGAAGGTGAGCGGATCGTTCGAGACCAATCCCAGCACAAAGAGCCAACAGTCCATCGCCCTGGTGCCCACCGCGACGACGAAAGTGGATCAGCCGAGTGAGCCGTACCTCTACTGACGATGCGGCTGCTGCCGAGGAGGTGGCCAGGCCGTTCCGCCGCGCGCTCGCGATCACCGTGATCGCGCTCGTGATCCTCGTGGCAGGCTTCGCTGGGCTGAATTATCTACAAGGGCCAAAGCTGTCGAGTGGCCGTGTCGATGCCGATCGGGTGGTTGCGCAGGCCGGCCAGCAACTGCGGCTCTTCGCCAACCAGAGCATCCGCGACGTCTCGAAGAAGCACGTGTCCGTGAGTCCCGCCGCGCCGTTCACGGTGAGCACCTCCGGCGCCGTCATCGCCGTGCAATTCACGGACCGCCTCCGCTATGCAACGAAATACTCCGTGCGGGTCTCGGATGTCGCCAACGCCTTCCAGCCCCGGGTCTCGACCTTCGACTATGCATTCACCACAGCACCCGCAGAGATCTACTATCTCGATCGGGCCGACCCGGCCGCTGGGGCAGGGCAAGACGATTCGATAGTGCGAACCGGGATGCGTGGCAGCGAGCGCACCCTCGTCTATTCGGCACCTCGCATCCAGCAATTCGTGGTTTTCGCCCAGGCGATCGCGGTCACCACCCTCGCTGAGGACGGCACGAGTTCGCTCTCCCTTGTGGCACTCTCGAGCAAGCTGATCGAACAGATTCCACTACCGGGACTCGGCACCATCCACGAGCTGCGCGGCGAATCGGAGGCCGGATTCATCGGCTTTGTCTTCACCAGCGCGGGCCCCGCCGTCGCGCGGGAGTTCGACTCGGTCCTGATGCGCAGCGACCTCACCGGAGCGCACACCGTCACCCCGGTGCCCGACCTCGCCGGAAGACCACTCGCTGTGCTGAGCTGGGTTTTTCTCGGCGGCAGCACCAGCATCGTCGCCCAGGGCAAGGATCAGACCGTGCTTCTGATCGACGCCGCCAAATCCGGCCCACCAGTGCCGCTCGGGCACTACACCGAGCTCGGGCGAAGCTCGCCCGATGGAAAGACGATCGTCGTGAGCGACGTCTTCGGCAAGATCGCCTATTCCCTGGCGGATGGCACGGAGACTCGCATTCCGTCGCTGCCGATTGCCGGAGCATCCACCTATGGAGGTGATGTCGTGCTGCTGGGGCGGGGCACAGCCCGAGTGCAGCAGGTGGCTGTGTTCGATTCGGCCACCGGAGGAAAGTTCCAGAGCTATCTCGTCTACGAAAACGGCACGACCTCCCGGGTGCTTTACCAGACGAAGGATGACACGGGCAGCATCGAGGGCTTCAGCATTTCGCCGAATGGCCAGTTCGTGGCCGTGAATGTCATCCCGGACTATGCGGACAGCGTCTCGGACGGCTACCCGGTGGATGCGCAATCCACCTCCATCAGTACCGTCTACATCGACATCGCGAGCGGCGCGATCGTGCGAAGCGTGGACGGTTTCGACGAGAGCTGGTAGGGCAGGGAGGTCGCGCTGAAGAGATTCGGCCGTGGCGGGGGATACGCGTGCTCGCGGAGTCTTGTGTGCGTCGCGGCGGGAGTCACGCCTCCCGCCGCGAGGTTTCTTCCCAGCCGCGACGGACAGGTACCCGGCAGACGGCGCACGTCCCGCAGCAGCGGGCTAGGAAGCGCCGCTACTGCCGACGCTCTCGCTGGGACACCCGCAGGCCACTGTCGCGCAGCCGCTCCACGAGCTGCCGGATGCTCACCGGTTCCGCCCCCGCAGCCACCAGTTCGTCGTACTTGTTCTGGGGCACATCGTAGTGATCGAGGTCGAAACCACCCCGGGGGATGCCCATCCGGCTCGCGAAATCGTGCAACTCAGCGAGAGAACTGTCACTCACCAGGTGAGACCAGAGCATCTCGTGTGCGGGCCACCTGGGCTGGTCGATCAGGATCACGTGAGCCGCCGAGCGACGTTCCGTTTGCGCAACTCCGCAGCTGATCGTCCCAGTACGGCGCCCACCCAGATGAGTATCAGAACGGCGAGAAATATCGGAATGCTCAGAAAAACCGCGCACCACCCCGTCGCGAGGTCTCCTCCCGGCGCGGAAGAGGCCGCTGTGCTTTCCACGAAGGCGAAGTAGCCGACAGTCCGGGCAAAACTACCGACGGGGATCGCGAGCCACAGCCACAGCGCCCTGCGGGTGGCGCCGAACACGATCCCCAATGCGATCGTGGCCGAGGCGACTAGCGAGCCGCCGACGATTGCCCAGACGAGGGTGTCACGGCTCGGGTTGTCCGCATGAATAGTGACTACCGACAGGGCAAGCCAGATCCCCAGGAGAACGAACCAGCCGGACGCGGGGACGATCGACCAGGCAGGGAACGGTCTCCTTCGGGCTATTCGCACCCAGTTTTGGCTATCGGAACGGAGTCGCCGGTCCGGGGAGACAGCGGGTTTCCAATCGCTACCGCTCCACCACAACTCGCCTTCCGGCGAGTAACTTGGTAGCGCAGAGGGCGGCGGTGTCACCGCCTCATGGCTCAACTGTGTCGACCACTCTGGTTGGCTGGTCGATCAGGACGGTCATTGGCCGATTCTAAACAGGAAGGTTCCGAAGATGACGACTCTCGCTCACCGCGTCGTGCGACAGCACGGCTTTCTCGTCGCCCTGGTTTCCGGGCTCGTGGTGCTCGCCGTCAGCCTCGTTCAGAACGTGTTGAACGCCGTGATCACTCAACTCACTTTCCTCGGCTCGAGCGATGTGCCGGCCTGGCAGTGGTGGGCCGGCTACGCCACTCAGTTCGCCACCATCGCCGTCCCACTCGCCCTCGGAGTCGTGCTCAGCCTCTGGTTCATCGCGCCAATCGGCCCCGACCTGCACATTGCCCATGTGATCACCCGCTCGCTTCTCGCGACGGCTGTGGGAGGAGCCCTGATCTTCGCGGTGAATCTGGCCACCAACGGATTCTCGCTCGTGATCAATGGCCTGATGGGCCAGATTCGCATCCCCGCCAGCGCTGGAGAACAATTCCTTCAGGCGCTCGGGTACTCGGCGTCCATCGCCGGAGGGCAGTTTTTGACCGTCGCGCCGCTCGTGATCCTCGTGGGAGTCTTGCTGCGTATGTGGCTCCAACGACATCCGTCCGAGCACGAGATCGTCGGCATCGTCGACACGGCATGAACACGCCCTCCAGCGTTTGACCGAAGCCGCGATCATCGACTATTGTTGACCTTCGGTGTGTGCTGGGCTAAGCCCGCAACCGAATGCACACCAAGTCTTCTGCCGAAATCATCGGTACCAGTTCATAGAGTTAGGGTTCCCAAGTGGTTTACGCAGTTGTGCGCGCCGGTGGTCGGCAGGAAAAGATCGAGGTCGGCAGCATTGTCGTTCTCGACCGTATCAAGGCCGACAAAGACGGCAACGTCGAGCTCGTGCCGGTATTGCTGGTCGACGGCGACACCATCACGCATGACGCGTCGGCCCTCGCGAAAGTGAAGGTGATCGCAGAGGTCGTCGGCGACCTCCGCGGCCCGAAGATCGTCATCCAGAAGTTCAAGAACAAGACCGGGTACAAGAAGCGCCAGGGCCACCGCCAGGAGCTCACCCGCATCAAGATCACCAGCATCAAGTAGACCGAGACAGAAACGCAGGGGCTGAAAACTCATGGCACACAAAAAGGGCGCAAGCTCCACCCGTAACGGTCGCGATTCCAACGCACAGCGCCTCGGCGTGAAGCGCTTCGGCGGCCAGGTCGTCAGCGCCGGCGAAATTATTGTCCGCCAGCGTGGAACTCACTTCCACCCCGGCGTCAACGTCGGCCGTGGAGGCGACGACACGCTCTTCGCCCTCGCCGCCGGCGCGGTCGAGTTCGGTGCAAAGGGTGGCCGTAAGGTCATCAACATCGTGGTCGCCGCATAAGCGACTGGTTTTGATACGGTCGCTGCGCGACCTACTCGACCACCGATTTATTCGCGGTCGGCAATCTCCAACGGGTGCGGGCGGGCTTCGGCCCGCTCTTACCTGTTAAGCAGTAACTCATCACACGAAGGGATGCGTCGTGGCTACCTTCGTTGACCAGGTAACGCTCCACCTCAGCGCTGGCGACGGTGGCGACGGCTGCGTCTCGGTGAAGCGCGAGAAGTTCAAGCCCCTCGCCGGACCCGATGGCGGCAACGGTGGCGACGGTGGCGACATCGTGTTGCTGAGCGAGATGGGCGTCACGACGCTACTCGGCTTCCATCGCGCTCCCCACCGCAAGTCCGAAAAGGGCGGCCAGGGCATGGGTGACAACCGCAGCGGCTCGGATGGCGCGGAGATCGAACTCGCTGTTCCCCTCGGCACCGTCGTCAAAGACGCCGAGGGCAACGAACTCATCGACTTCACCGAGCCGGGCATGCGCTACGTCGTGGCCCCCGGCGGGCAGGGCGGGCTCGGCAATGCCGCCCTCGCGTCCACCAAGCGAAAGGCTCCGGGGTTCGCGCTTCTGGGCATCCCCGGTTGGGAGGGCGATGTCTTCCTCGAACTCAAAGTCGTGGCGGATGTCGCGCTGGTCGGCTACCCCTCGGCCGGAAAGTCGAGCCTCGTCGCCGCGATCTCCGCGGCGAAGCCGAAGATTGCGGACTACCCGTTCACCACGCTGCATCCGAATCTCGGCGTTGTCGAATCCGGCGAATCGCGGTACACCGTCGCCGATGTGCCCGGGCTCATCGAGGGCGCAAGCGAGGGCAAGGGGCTCGGTCTCGAATTCCTGCGCCACGTCGAGCGCTGCTCTGCGCTGCTGCACGTGCTGGACTGCGCCACTCTCGAACCCGGCCGCGATCCGATGAGCGACCTCGATGTGATCCTCGGCGAACTGGGCGCCTATCCAGTGCCCGAGGGGCAGCTCCCACTGCTGGAGCGCCCGCAGCTCATCGCGCTCAATAAGGTTGATGTGCCGGAGGGGCGCGAACTCGCCGACCTCGTGCGCCCCGACCTCGAGGCACGCGGATACCGCGTCTTCGAGATCTCCGCAGTAAGTCGCGAGGGATTGCGCGAACTCTCCTTCGCACTCGGCGATCTGGTGGATGCCGAGCGTGCCAAGAAGGCCGCCGTGCCGCTGAAACAGCGGATCGTGCTCCGCCCGCGCGCGACCGGTGATGCCGGGTTCACCGTCAAGGTCGAAGGTGGTTCGGGCGGCAATATCTACCGCGTCGTTGGTGGAAAGCCCGAGCGCTGGGTCGCCCAAACCGACTTCAACAACGAAGAGGCCATCGGCTTTCTCGCCGACCGCCTAGCCAAGTCCGGCGTGGAGAACGAGCTCTTCAAGGCCGGAGCCGTCGCGGGCTCGACCGTGATCATCGGCCCGGTCACCTTCGACTGGGAGCCCACCCTCACCTCCACCGCGGAGCTGCTGACTGCCCCGCGCGGTACCGACCCGAGGCTCGTGCAGAACGATCGCCCGACCTCGAAGACACGTCGCCAGGAATACCTGGACCGTATGGATGGCAAGGCCGAAGCGCGCGCCGAGCTCATCCGCGAGCGCGAGGCGGGCATGTGGAACGACGACGAGGGCTTCGCCATTGCGGAGAAAGACGGTGCCGAAATCGAGACTGCCAAGGCCGAGTCGGAGGATTCGCCAGCGGATGTCTAGCCCGGTCCTCTCGCGCGGCGGTATTCCCGCGGCACGACGCATCGTTGTGAAAGTGGGTTCCTCATCGATCAGCGGGGCGAACGCAGATCAGATCGCACCGCTCGTGGATGCGCTTGCCGCAGCTCATGCGCGCGGCACGGAGGTGATCCTGGTCTCCTCCGGAGCGATCGCCACCGGCATGCCCTATCTCAAACTCGATGCACGTCCCACCGACCTCGCGACGCAGCAGGCCGCCGCCGCGGTCGGGCAGAACGTGCTCATCTACCGCTACCAGGACAGTCTCGACCGGTTTCGGATCGTCGCGGCCCAGGTGCTGCTCACGGCCCAGGATCTCGAGAACCCCACCCATCGGGGCAATGCGCAGCGTGCCATGGAGCGGCTGCTCGACCTGCGAATCCTGCCCATCGTGAACGAGAACGACACGGTCGCGACCCATGAGATCCGGTTCGGCGACAACGACCGACTTGCCGCACTGGTCTGCCAGCTGGTGCGGGCAGACCTGCTCGTGTTGCTCTCCGACATCGATTCGCTCTACACGAGGCCACCCGAGCATCCCGAAGCCCGTCGCATCGCGGAGGTCGCGTTCGACGACGATCTCGCGGGGGTGGAATTCGGCGAGATCGCCTCGGCCGGGGTCGGAACCGGCGGCGCAGGAACGAAGGTGGCCGCCGCAAAGCTTGCCGCGGCATCCGGCACCCCCGTGCTCCTCGCCTCCACGCGGCAGGTGGCTGCCGCACTCGAGGGTGCCGAGCTCGGTACCTGGTTCGCCGCCGTGCCCACCTGAGCCGCGCAGCTACACTTGCGTCATGCCTGAGACCGTCGTCGCCACGCGCTCCCTCACCGAAAAACTGGATGCCGCCCGCGCGGCATCCCTCGTGCTCGCCACCGCGAACGCGGCGTCCAAGAATGGTGCTCTCGCCGCGATCGCTGCCGCTATCGTGCAGCAGGCAGACCTGATCATCAGGGCCAACGATGTCGACCTCGCCAACGGCCGCGACAACGGCCTGAGCGTCGGAATGCAGGACCGCCTCCGCCTCGATTCGACACGCCTGGACGGGCTGGCGGACGCGGTCCGGCTCGTGGCCACGCTCGTCGACCCGGTCGGCGAGAATGTGCGCGGGCAGACCCTGCAGAACGGCCTCCGGCTCAGCGAAGTGCGTGTGCCGTTCGGCGTCGTCGGCGTGATCTACGAAGCCCGCCCCAATGTGACGGTCGATATCGCGAGTCTCGCGCTCAAGAGCGGTAACGCCGTAGTGCTGCGCGGGGGGAGTGCGGCAGAGAACACCAACCGTGCCCTGGTCGCGATCATCCAGGACGCACTCATCAGCGTGGGACTGCCGGCAGAAGCCGTGCAGACGATCGACGAGTTCGGTCGTGACGGCGCCCGGCAGCTCATGCAGGCGCGCGGACAGGTGGACGTGCTGATTCCGCGAGGGAGTGCCGACCTCATCACCACCGTCGTCGCCGAGTCGAAGGTTCCGGTGATCGAGACCGGCGCGGGGATCGTCCATGTCTTCCTCGACGAAACCGCCGACGAAACCTGGGCGATCGACATAGTGCACAATTCGAAGGTGCAGCGCCCGAGCGTGTGCAACGCCCTCGAGACGCTGCTCGTGCACGAAGCCGCTGCGGAGCGGCTGCTGCCGTCGGTGCTCGGTGCGCTGCGGGCATCCGGGGTCACCATCCACGGGGACGATCGCACTCGCGCGATCTTCGAGGATGCCGTCGCGGCCACCGACGACGACTGGGCCACCGAATACATGTCGCTTGACCTCGCGGTGCGGATCGTGGGCTCACTCGACGAGGCGATTGACCACATCCGTCGCTACTCGACGCACCACACCGAGTCGATCGTCACGAACGATCTCGGCAACACCGAACGCTTCCTGGCCGAGGTCGACTCGGCCGTGGTGATGGTGAACTCGTCGACGCGGTTCACCGACGGCGGGGAATTCGGATTCGGTGCCGAGGTGGGCATCTCCACGCAAAAGCTCCATGCGCGCGGTCCGATGGGCGTGAGGGAACTTACGAGTACTAAATGGATCGTGCGCGGCGCGGGCCAGGTCAGGGAATAGGCATCTGCGGGCCGGTAGGCTGACCAGCACTGGAATAACGGTTCAAGGATTGGTGGATGTCGGTGCTAAGCACGATGGTTCTCGCGGCTGCAGAAGATAAGATCGCCCTGTTCTTCCCGTCCTGGGTTTTTCCACTCATTGCAATCGCCGTCTTCGTCGCACTCGGTTTCGTCGTGTGGAGCTTCCGTGACGTCGCCAACCGCCACAGCCAGAAGACCGGCGGCTCGACGGCGAGCGGGCACACGACCGATCACTAGCGCCGACGACGTGATGGCGGAGAGCGCGACAAAGCGACCGAAAATCGGCGTAATGGGTGGCACTTTTGACCCCATACATCACGGGCATCTTGTCGCGGCCAGCGAGGTTGCGCAGTCTTTCGGCCTCGACGAAGTGGTCTTCGTTCCCACCGGGATGCCCTACCAGAAGCCGGGTGCCACTTCCAGCGAGCACCGCTATCTCATGACCGTCATCGCCACCGCAGCGAACCCGAACTTCATGGTGAGCCGGGTGGACATCGATCGCCAGGGCCCCACCTACACGATCGACACGCTTCGAGACCTTCACGCTGCGCGGCCCGACGCCGAGCTCTTCTTCATCTCCGGTGCCGATGCCATCACGCAGATTCTGGACTGGAAAGATGCGGCCGAACTATGGTCCTTGGCCCACTTCGTTGCGGTGACTCGACCGGGCCACTCGCTCACTATTTCCGGTTTACCGGAGTCGGACGTAAGCTTGCTAGAGGTGCCCGCGCTCGCTATCTCCTCCACCGATTGTCGCAGCCGGGTAAGCCGGGGATACCCGGTGTGGTATTTGGTCCCCGATGGTGTAGTTCAATACATCTCCAAACATCACTTGTATCGGAGTTTGACATGACAGCCTGGCAAGACCAGCCGCCCATAAGTAGGCGGCAAGTTCGGCAAACCGAACGCGACGAGAACGTCGGCTCTCAGTCGACCCCTGAGCAGAACGCGCCCGATGAGAGCTCTTTCGCGGGCATTGCTCGCCAGGGCTGGGAAGCGGAAGCGCGACGGGCGACGGCGCCGCAGGGCCCACCGGAGACCCCGATCGAGCCCGCGATAACCCGCGGGCGTCGCGCGCAGCAGCCTGCGACCAACGAGCAGGCCGCCGGAACGGAGCCGGAGCCGCTCCTCCACATCACGCCGGTCCGCCCACAGGTGCCGAGTTACGACGGTGCGTCGTTCCGCGGCAGGGCCATCAGCGCAGTTCCTCACGACATCGACTCACCGACGCAGGCCGGGCCCGATCCCGTGTCGGAGCAGCCGGACTACCGCACTCGCGACTTCGGCCCGTCGGACTCGCGCCGATCCGCATTCCGTCCCGTTGGACCGCCCCTCAACTGGGCGCCTCCTGTGGTCGTTCCGCTTCCAGAGCCTGGCACCGCACCGGCGATGGAATTCGCCGCTCCGGTGCAGTCTGCTTCGGCCCCGTCTGCGGAGGCGTCGCAGCCCGAGCCCGTTCTCACCCGTCGCCAGATGCGTGAGTTGGGCATCGGTGGATTCGTGACGCCACCGAGCGACACCGACGAGGCCGAACGAGTGGCCGTGGGCGCCGCATCGCCGCAGACACAGACCGAAGCGGCTCCCATCGATGCTGTTCCCGTCGAGGAAGCGCCCGTTCAGGAGGCGCCCGCTGAGGAGGCGCCCGCTGGGGAAGCGCCCGCTGGGGAAGCGCCCATCGAACCCGCCCCTCTCGTGGAAGCATCCTCTGCCGAGGTTGCCACCGCACGCCCGCGGTTCCGTGATCGCGCCAGTCGCGCAACGGTCGATCCGGAGCTCGAGCGTGAAGAAGCGCGTCGCGCGGAGCAACTGGCCGCACCACCCGCGCTCATCGAACCACCCGCGCGGACGCCGTTCACCGGTGCGATTCCCACTAACATCGCCGTCGCTGATGTAACCGTCGCTGATGTCATCGTCGCTGATGTCACCGTCGCTGATGTCACCGTCGCTGAACTTGTCGAGCCTGCGCAGGCGGCGTCCCGTGCATCCGCGCCGGTGGAGATCTTCAGCACCCCCGTCTTCACCGTCGACGCGGCGGTGGATCACGAAGTGGTGGTTGCCGAGCTTGAGCCGCATTCGGAGAACGCCTCAACCTTTGAGGACCTGCTGTTCCCGAGTGGCCAGCCCATCGAGACCACCGTGGAGCCGCTACCCGCCGATGCCGCGGAGACCACTTTCGATGAGTTCCTCACCGGGCTCGATGCTCCCGCGCCGGCCGGTGCCGCGCCCGGGCTCGCCGTCGCCGCGGTGGATGACACCTATGTGCCGCCAGTGGGCCACTGGTCCACCCAGGCGCTCATCGACGATGACGAGCAGGTGCAGGAGAATACCTTCGCCCGCGATGTCGGTGCGACGAGTGGCGCCATCACCACGAGCGCGCTGGTGCTACCGTCGATGCCGACCGGCGAAAACATCATGGGCCCGCTCAGTGGCACCGGTGAGATCCTGATCACGGGGTCGATCAACCTGCCGAGCAGTATGGGTTCCACCGGTGTGCACCCGGCCCGATACGACCACTCCGATGTCGATGCGCTTCTCGAAGCCGACGACCGCGAGGACTCCTCGGATCCTGAGTCCGCGCCGGTGCGCGCGATCCGCGCCATCAGCACCAACACGGTCTCCGGTGACGTCATCAATTCGATGAGGCCGCAGAAGGCGAGTCGGCTGCCCCTCATTCTCATCGTCTCCGCCGCGGTCATGGCCGTCGGTGTGGTCGTACTGCTCGTCGCAGGGATAATCTTCAAGATTTTCTAGACCTGTGACCAATTCTGTTTCTCCTCCACCCCAAAGGACCCTGTGACTGCGACCGATCACGCCCGCGAACTTCTCCAGATCGCTGCGGCCGCCGCAGACTCCAAGCAGGCCGAAGACCTCGTCGCGCTCGATGTGTCCGGGCCCCTTCCCCTGACGGACATCTTCCTGCTCGCCACGGGACGCAACGAACGCAACGTCGTCGCCATTGCGAGCGAGATCGAAGACAAGCTGATCGAGCACGGCTCGAAGCCCCTCCGTCGCGAAGGTCGGGCCGAGGGCCGATGGATCCTCCTGGACTTCGGAGACCTCGTTGTGCACGTCTTCCACGAGGAAGACCGTATGTACTACTCGCTCGAGCGCCTCTGGAAGGACTGCCCGGTGATCCCGATCGACCTTCCGGTGCGCGAGTCCGCCGAATAGTCGAACCCCGGTAATCGGATGACGGCTCTCGAGCTGCCGTCCTGGCTCGTCGTTTATAGCGATCGGCAGCGCGTGCTCGAGCACATCGACGCCTGGTCCCGGTCATCCGCCCTCGCCTCTGTGGTCGGGGTCTTCGGGGGCTCGGTGCCCATCGATGGAGCTGATCGCCGACTGGTGTGGCTCAACGACTTCGCCGCCGCACAGTGGGATTTTCGTCGCGGCGGGGAGCGCGATTCGATCAGCGAATTGGGGCTGTCGTCGATTCAAACCGATACCGTGTTCGCACAGGCCTCCGATCTAGGTCTGGCGGCTCGGGAGCGGCCCTCGAAGCACCACTACGACACGGTCATCATGACCGGAGGGATGGTGCGCGCCGGCATTGTGAAGCCACGATTCGTGGCTGAACTACTCGAATACGGGCTCGAGTGCGACCACTTCCTGTTCCTCGGCGGGTTTCGACCGTTCTCGCACGAGGAGGCGGTACTCGCGCAGGCTCTCGGGATAGACGCAGACGACGAATTCGGCGGGATGCTCGCCGGCCTGGAGAAGGCGTTCGGGCCCCTCGGCGTGCCGGAGGTCAGCGATGGAGCAGGCAAAACGGCGCATTCATCGTGGCGGCACCTCAGTTGGCATCGGCAGGGATTGCCACGCCTGAGTGTGCTGGCGGCGCCATCGTCCGACCCGGAGCACCGTCGTGCCAACTCGGCCGATACCTATCAATTCTGGGCAAGGGAGCGCCGCGCCGCGGCGGAGCGCTCGGTGCTTCAGGTCACGTCGCCGATCTACGTGCCCTACCAGTCAGTCGTGGCGGTGGGCATCCTGGGCATCGACCACGGGCTCGCTGTCGAAACTGTCGGGGCGAGTGTCTCTGCGAGCGATCTGGGGCCGCATAGCCAGCCGTTTCTTGCGGAGCATCACCTGCAGGAGTTGCGTGCGGCCATCGGGGCCATGCTCGCACTGCGGCGTCGACTCGACGGGTAGCGGGATTTCCGCAGCAGCCAGGGCCGCAGTGCACGGGTGACGCGGACTCGGGCGCTCGATCGGTTCGGCTGCCACGGTCCCAGTCAAGCGCCATGCTCCTTACCTACCGTGCCAATTCGAGGGCTGACGACGGAGCGCGCCGATGTGTAGTAATCTTACGTAGTTGCATTTTTGGAATTTCGAGAATGTCAGCTTGGGTCCATGGCGCAGCCCGGTAGCGCACCTGCATGGCATGCAGGGGGTCAGGGGTTCGAATCCCCTTGGATCCACCGAAAGCCCCCGTGATCAGTGAGATTGCGGGGGCAT
>JBBRDX010000067.1:0-14657 GCA_038203515.1 Actinomycetales bacterium
GGCGCACACCCGTCCCCTTCATGACTCCTGCAATCCGGCCGCACGCGTCGGCTGCCGCCCGTGCTGTCGGGGTCGCGGGATACGGGGCCGCCAGACTGCAGGAGTTATGCGCGGGGGAGACCACGAGCACCACGCGCCAGCGGGCGCGATCCGCTCAGTAGTCCGTGCGTGCCTCGTGCGCCAGCCAGGCGTCGAAGGGCGCTGGCGACTGCGGAATGCGCACCGACACCACCGGGACGTGCCAGGTGTCCCGGTCCCGCGCGAAGAGTTCGTAGAACTCGAGGTCGTCGAACCCTCCGCGGGCCGCATCGTGCCGGTCGGCGGCGAAGACCACTCGATCTACCCGTGCCCAGAGAGCTGCGGACAGGCAGAGAGGGCACGGTTCGCAGGAGGTGTAAAGCGTCGCCCCGGCCAACGAGAACGACCGCTCCGCCTGGCAGGCAGAACGGATCGCCACCACTTCGGCATGCGCGGTCGGATCGAGATCGGCCGTCACGCGGTTCTGCCCCTCGGCGACCAGCGAACCGTCTCGAACGATGAGCGCTCCGAAAGGCCCACCGCCGTTGGCTATATTGAGCGTTGCAAGCTCGACAGTTCGTTCGAGCCAGCGGGCATCGACCGCATCGAGCCCGCTCATGCGAGACCTGCCGATGCGCGCCAGGCCTGGCTGGCATCCGGCGCGTCATCACGCAGGATGGTGGCCTCGACCAGTCCGTAGGGGCGATCGGCGGCGATGAAGACCTCGTTGTAATTGTCGAGTCCGAACTGGCTGATGTCATAGCTGAAGTGGTGTCTGTTCGGCGCCTTGAGGCGCACCTCCACGATGACCGGGTAGGCCTCCAGCACAGCCTTGCCCATGTGCCACAGGGTCTGTTGCAGCGCGAGGGACTGCAGCGAGGCGAACTCGCGCACAACGATGGTCTTGATGCCGCGGTAGACCTCATCCCACTCGACATCCGTCGTCGTGAACCGCCATTTGGCGTCGAGGGCCGTGGCCATGACCCGGTCGTGGGTCTCGGCGAGGGTCGTGTAGGCGTCGGTAAGGAATCCGGAGAACTCGGAGCCGGTGGACTTGAGGATGACGAGCTCCTTGAATCCGCCGATCACATGTTCGCCCGAGGCATCAACGGTCACCGCGGCGGTTCGGATCTCCTGGCCCTTGCGCAACCAGGTGTGGTCGTGCTCGGCACCGTCGACGATGGCGCGCTGCCATGCGTACTCCTCGATCTCGATGCGCGCACCCTCGACCGGGTCGACGTCATGCACGAAGTGGCGGGCGAGCTCGAGGCCGAAGTTCTCGATCGAGTCGATGTCTTTCGACTTGGCGAACGCGAAGACGGTGTTCTTCTGGGTGTCGGTCGGTAACACGTTGGACTGGTCGCCCACGAGGTGCGCCGGCTCGAACGGGCCGCGCAACGCCGTGGTCACGTTGAGGTCGCGGATCTCGTGCCGAGCCGAATCACGGTAGATACGCACGAGGCGCGACTCGGCTTTGCCGTACTGGTTGTCGCCCAGGATGATTGCCATCTCCGGATCCTCCCAAACTCGTGTAACGGCCATGTTTCCGTGGTCAACATTCTGTGTGACAGCCGAGCGCGTGACGGTGCTCACCCGCGCCCGAGCAGATTACCGCCGACCGCCGCATCCGGCGAGACGGATACCGGATGACCCCCCAGCCAGGTCTGCCGCACGACCCCGCGTAATTCACGGCCGTCGAAGGCACTCACGGGGTTCTTGTGCAGCAGTTCGGCGGCGTGCACCGTGAAAGTCGCCCGCGGTGCGAAGGAGACGAGATCGGCGGCAGCCCCGACCGCGATGCGGCCCTTCGTCGCGAGTCCCGCGAAGTCTGCGGGGCCGGTGGACATCCATCCCAGCACCCGTTCGAGGGGGATACCGCGGCCGAAGGCTTCCGTCCAGACGGCGGCGAGTCCGGTCTGTAGGCCCGCGATGCCGCCCCAGGCGAGGCCGAAGTCACCGTCGTGGCCGAACTTGAGGGCGGCGGTGCTCGGGCTGTGGTCGGTGACCACGATGTCGATATCGCCGTCGAGCAAGGCCTGCCAGAGGGCATCCCGATTCGCGTCGTCCCGAATCGGCGGGCAGCACTTGAACTGGGTGCCGCCGTCGGGCACCTGATCCGCGCTGATGGCAAGGTAGTGCGGACAGGTTTCCACGGTGATCGGCAAGCCCTCCGCCCGGGCCGCGCGAAGTGCGGGCAGCGCCGCGGCGGAGGACAGGTGAACGATGTGCGCGCGTGCGCCCGTGCGGCGCACTCCGGCGATGACGCGTTCGATCGCCGTGACCTCGGCCTCGTCGGGGCGGGACTCGACGAAACGGTGATAGTCAGTGCCACCCTCGTTGGCATGCGCATCGAGCACGCCGGGGTCCTCGGCGTGCACGATCAGCAGTCCACCGAAACCCGCGATCTCCTCAAGTGCTCGCTCCAACTGAGACGCATCGAGATGGTCGAATTCATCCACTCCGGATGGGGCGAGAAAGGCCTTGAATCCGAATACCCCGGCGTCGTGGAGCTCGCGCAGCCGGCCGAGATTCTGCGGTACGGCCCCGCCCCAGAATCCGACATCGACGATCGTCTTCGCAGCGGCGACTCCCCGCTTCAATTCGAGCGCCTCCACCGTGGTCGTGGCGGGGATGCTGTTGAGGGGCATGTCGATGAGCGTGGTGACACCGCCGGCTGCGGCGGCCCGGGTAGCGCTGGCGAAGCCCTCCCACTCGGTGCGGCCCGGCTCGTTGATGTGCACGTGGCTGTCGACCAGCCCGGGAATGAGCACCTCGTCGTCCGCGAGGGTGATCTCAGCGACCCCCTCAAGCGGCTGGTGCGACACGGCGGTGATCACGCCTCCGGTGGCACCGATCCACGCCGGCCGGAACGCCCCGTCTACGAGAGCGGACGCCGCCTGTACGACCAACTCGAACCGTGCGGTCATCCATGCCCCCTCTTTTCTCGTCCTTTCATTATTCAGGAGGTTGCTCCGGAATAATGAGGGGATGACGATCGCGCCACTCGCGGAGTGCCCCAAACATATGGAGTACGGCCCGTGCGGCGGGGTCGAGTTCGACGGCAGCTGCGAGGTGTCGCCGGCGCAGTGCGTGTTCCTGGCGCTGCCGACCGTGCGGTGGCACGGCATCGAGCGTGCCCTCGAACCCGGCGCGGCCGATCCGCTGCCCCGGCCCGTGACATCCGTCGGAGCAGAGCGGGTGCGCGCACTCCTGGCCACCCGCGCGATCGTCGTCGCCGACTTCCCGGCCCGTGCCCTCGACGCCGCATCGATCGCCGAGTGCGCCGGCATCCTCTCCGGCCGGGTGGACGCCGTACTCGCGGGGGACGCGGGTGCCGCGCGTGTGCAATTCTCGCCCTCATATCGCGCACACCTGATCCAGTCCGCGGGCCTCGCGGTGTGGACCGGGCTCAACTGCCGCGACCGCAACCGGGTCGCGCTGGAGGGCGAGCTCGCCGGCCTCGCCCACGTGGGTGTAGCGGGCGTGCACTGCGTCACCGGTGACCACACCCTCACCGGCAGCCGACCGGATGCCGCGCCCGTCTTCGACCTCGACTCCACTGAAACAGCCGCGCTGGCCCGCAGTGCCGGCCACCTCGTGTCGGTCGGAGAGTCGCCCTCCACGCCTCCCGTCGAGCGGCGGCCGGCCCGACTCCTCGAGAAGATGCATGCGGGTGCGGAGGTCTGTTTCGTCAACCATGCGGGCGGCGCGGCTCCCGTCGCCGAGTTCATCGATGCCGCGCATCAGCTCGGCGCCGCGATGATGTTCATCCCGTGCGTGCCGATCGTGGTCGACCGCGAGAGCGCGGCACTGCTGCGCACCTTCACGACACTCGTACTGCCCGAGGGCTACCTCGATCGAATCCTCGCTGCCCGCGATCCCTTCACCGAAGGCATCGCCGCCGCCACCGAACTCGCGCGCGAGCTGCTGCAGATCGACGGCGTTCGCGGCATCAACCTGTCCGGTGGCACCGGACCGGGTCGTGAGGCCTGGTTCGCCGAAGCGCTCGCTCGCATCTCCGACGAATTGGAATCCTCATGACCAACGCCTTCTGGGACGACCGCTACAGGACAGCGGCAGCATCGGGCGAAGCGGTGTGGTCGATCGAGCCGAACGCGTGGATCGAGCAGGTCACCGGCACCCTGCCGCCAGGCACCGCGATCGACCTGGCCGCGGGCGAGGGTCGGAACGCCCTGTGGCTCGCCTCGCGCGGCTGGAGCGTGACCGCCGTCGACTTCTCCGCGGTGGGCCTCGCAATCGGTCGGCAGCGCGCGGCCGAGGCAGGCCTCGACCTGGATTGGGTGACCGCGGATGCCACCACCTGGGTCTCTCCGACGCCGGTCGATCTCGTGGTTGTCGCTTATTTGCAGTTGCCCGCGCCGGGTCTCACCCGGGCGATCTCGAATGCGATTCTCTCCCTCGCTGCCGGCGGCACCCTCGCACTAATCGGCCACGACAGCGAAAATCTCGAGCACGGGGTCGGTGGACCCAAGGATCCCGCCATGCTTCTCGACCTCGAGACGGTGCGTTCGGCCGCGGTGGGAATGGACATCCTCGAGTGCCGCCGTTACGACCGGATGACGGCCGATGGCACAGTCGCGATCGACACGATCCTGCTGGCGACGAAGCCCGTCAGGACGTGATCTGACGCTCGACGTACCCCGCGGATCCGAGGATCCGCTCCACCCGGACCGCAATCGCGACCCGCTCGGGGTTCACCCGCGGCTGGCGGTAGCGGGCGGCGTACCGGGTCACGGCAAGGGCGATGCTCTCCGGGTCTTCGAGCACTTCCGCATGCCCGATGAGGGTGATCCAGCCGGCGCCGTCCACCTGGCAGATCGTGGCATGACCGGACCGGCGGGCGTTGAACACCTTCTGGGAGGATCGCGACGTGATGACGAAGGCTGTGCCGTCGTGCAGGGTGAAGCCGACGGGCACCGTGTGGATGGTTCCGTTGCCCGAGAGGGTCGAGAGCGTGGCGAGGTGCCGCTCGGTCACAAAGCGAATGCCGTCGTCGTTGAGATGGGTAGCGGGAATGGCTGGCTCCTGGGTCAGTTCCATCGTGCCATGGCGAGTGTCACAGTTTCTTCGGTTGCATAACTCCTGCAATTTGCAGGCGGACGCTGCCGAGGTCCCGTGCTTGCAGGGGCCGCGGCCCCGGGCCGGGCAAATTGCAGGAGTTATGCGAGGGGTGACCGGGGGACCGGACAGGGCGGCAGCGTGACCCACTGCGACGGGTGGCTCATCCCGGCAGGTAGGCCACCGTCCAGCCGCCGGAGGTGGCGCGGTATTCGACCCGGCGGCTCGGGACATCCGACCCACTTCCCCAGAAGGTCATGCGCGTGGGGCGAACGAGGAAGCCGACCCAGGTGTCGGGCTGGGAGAAGATCGGCCGCGAGGAACCGTCGGTGTGCGCCGCGGTGAAGGCCGCCCAGCGGTCGCGACGTTCGTCATCCGGGTACTGGGCGAACTCGAAGGTATTCTGCCAGGCCAGCTGCTGGAGGAATGGCGAGCGCGCTCGGTACGCCGCGGCGATTTCGTCGGCGGGAGCAACCTCGGCCCGGCCCTGCACCACGAGTTGCTTCGTGAAACCGGGCCAGAGGAAGGTCAGCGCTACGGCCGGATTCGCAACGATCGCGGCGGCCTTGCGTGAAAGTGCGTCGGTGTGGAAGTAGAACCCTCGGGAGTCGTATTCGCTCAACAGCACTGTGCGGGCATCCGGTTCCCCGGTGACGCTCACCGTCGAGAGGTTCATCTGCGGGCGTTCCGGCTCGTCGTTGCCGGGCAGCCACTCTTCGACCACCTGCCAGGGGTTGCTCGGCTCGCTCACGGTTCGTGCCGGAATCGGGCGATTTCGGCGAGGGATGCCACCCCGTTGACCACGGCGCGGTCGAAGATCACGCGGCCGTGTTCTGCCGTTGCGCCGGTAGCGTCGCCGATCACCCCCGCCGGCCCGAAGTCGTTGGATAGCCAGCCGAAGCTCACTGGCCCGCCGTTGAAATTGATGTATTCCAGATCGACCATGTGATCGGGAATCCACCGGTCGGCCTGCGTCATATCCACGAGGTCGGGCCGCAGGTGCAGGATCATCGAGGTCTCCCCATGACCGCCGTGGATGCCGAAGCCTCGTTCATCCGGACCGTTGACGCCATCGCCGGCGATGATGCCGGTGCCCATCAGGAAGGTGCGCAGGCCGAATCGACGGCGCAGTTCGCGGAGCGCCACCTGGAGCAGGGCAATGTTTCCGCCGTGCCCGTTGTAGAACACGAGCGTCCTGGCGGGTGTTGCGGCGACCGAACGCCCGATGTCCACGACTGTCTGCATGAGGGTGTCCCAGCTGAGCCACACGGTGCCCGGGGCCCAGTGGTGCTCGTCGGACTTGGTATAGGCGAGAGGCGGAAGCAGCCAGACATCCTGCCCGGCGGATGCCGCCGACTCCACGACCGCGCGCCCGATCAGGTCGGCCATCAGGAAGTCGGTGGAGAGCGGCAGGTGCGGGCCGTGATGTTCGATCGCACCCGTCGGCAACAGGAGGATGGAGTCCTCGGTGAGCGCGGCGTTCGCCGCCGGGCCGGAGAGATTGACCAGGTCGCGGGAGGGGGTGCTCACGAGACCTTGGCTCCCGTGGAGACGGATGGGGCGACGAGCTTGCCGGGATTCAAAAGGCGCTGTGGGTCGGTCGTCGCAGCCAGGGCGGCGGTGCGCTCCGGCTCGAAGTCTACGAACCACTGGTGCGGGTTGTGGTAGCCGACGCCGAGCTCGGTGAGTTTGTCGAAGCCCGCGAAGACCTCTGCGGCGCTGGAATATACGCCGGCGAGCATGCCGATCGGACGCCCGTGCTGGGCCTCGATGTGCAGCATCCCGCCGGGGTAGACCGCGTGCACCTCGTCGATTCGATCGACGAGAGCGTCGCCGCTCACCTCCACGTGGAAGTACCGGTCGGGATAGACCTTCTGGAGAAACTCGATCGGATGGTTGTACGACATCATGCTTATCCGCATGGAGGCCTGGGCGCCCTCGCGCACGTCTTCGACCCGGCCGCCGGCCGCCTCCACGAGGGCTGTTGCCGCGGCAAGGGTCGAGAGGTCGAGGATCGCCCGAAGGCTCGCCCGGTCGGCGGGAATTGCCGGGTCCGGGGGAAGGGCGTTGGCGAGCATCGCGAGATCGGCCGACACCAGCCGCGGGGTCGGCTCGAGGTGGCCGATCTCCCTGATCACCGAAATGGCCTGTTCGAAGGTGTCGAAACTCGCGAAGAATCCGCGCCAGTCCTGTAGCGGTTCGGTCACAACGGTGGCACGGGCGATGATCCCCGCGGTGCCGTACGTGTGAACGTAGGGCTGGGCGGCTTCACCGGTGACGTGCACGAGCGAGGCATTCGGAACCGCGTGCACCACGTCGAGCGCGGCGACGAAGCCGTCGCTGTTGGAGCCGTGCTTGATCGATCCGGTGCCGCCGGATCCACCGGAGAGAAAGCCACCGACCGAGGAGTTTGCGGTCGACGGGTACATCAGAATCTGCTGGCCTGCTTTGTTGGCCGCCTGCTCGAGCGCGGCCATCGATGCGCCGGCCTCTGCCGTGATGAAGCCGTCGCCGACCTCCGTGATTGCACGGGCCCGCGACATGTCGAGCACGAGGCCACCTGCCATCGGTATGGCCTGGCCGTAGTTGCCGGTTCCCTTTCCCCGCGGGGTGATCGGGATGCCGTGGCGCACGGCGGCCGCGACGGTCGCGGCGATCAGTTCTGCATTCGCCGGGTACGCCACCAGCTCGGCGAGCCCGAGCGGCAGTTGCTCCTTGATCACGGGTGAAAGGTGCGCCCCGTCGGTGGACGCTCTCTGGCGGGCGGCGAGTTCGACGCTCACCCCGCGCTCGCCGAGCAGTTCGCGCAACTCGGCTTCGAGCGCGGCAATGGGGGAGTCGTTCATTGTCGTCCTTTGGTTCGATGGCAGTGCTGGGTCGATCTCAGTGGATGTTCGATCTCGGTGCATGACCATGCCACCGGTGACGACGATCCGCTTCCCGCGAAGTCGCGGGCCAGGGTCGTCGTCACCAGTGGATCACTCATGGGTTGTTCAGAATCCGATCGAGGTATCGAGGAATTCGTTGGTGAAGAGGTCGGCTGGCTTGAGACCGGCCTTTGGTGCGGAACCCGACGCGGTGAACAGCGGGGTGTCGATGGCGATGACCTTCTGCACGCGGGTCTCGTCGAAGTCACCGACGTACGCGTTCGAGCCGTTCGAGGCGATCTTGAGCTTCTTCATCTGGCTGACGCCGAAGCCCGCGACCTTCTCGGAGTAGACCCAGCCGTTGTTGAACGCCGTCACGAGGTCGGCAACCAGCTTGTTGGTCGTCGCCGGCTTCGAGATGTAGTCCACGTCGGCCTGCTGCAGCACCGGCACGAGCTTTTTGAGGCATGGGCTGAGCTTGGTGAGGTCGGCAGATCGCACCGACATCGCCTCCGGGTAAATCGGGTATCCGGTGTCGTGAATCAGCTGGAAGCTGAGGGGCTTGCCCCAGGCCGAGACCTCATTCTGGTAGATGTACGGCTCGGCGGTGGCGAAGCCCTGCTGGCCGTCCTTGCCCTTGGCGGTGACGAACTTGGCCGGGCTACCGTCGTAGGCTCCATCGGTCTGGGCCACCGGAAGGATTCCCGACCCCTGCAGGTAGCCCATGTAGGCCGCGCCCTGGAAGTAGCGCACGACACCGCCGTCGGCCTTTAGCGCTGTGGCGAGGTCCTTGATGGTCTTGACCTTGGGGTAGGTCGCCGGGTCCCACATGATCATCTGTGGCGAGATGTCGTTCTCGGCGAAGACCGCGGTGGTCGGCAGGGTCGCGGACAGCTGCACGGCTTCGTCGGTGGAGACGTAACCGAGGGTGATGTTTTTGTCTTTGTAGAGCTCAGAGCTCACCGTGGAAAACCCGATTGCTGGTCCACCGGATCGAATCTCGACCTTGACCCCGGTGGACTTTCCGCTGGCATAGAGGTCGCCGCTCACGGACTTCTTGTCGGCGTTGATCACCGGGTTCGGCCCGAGCAACTGGTAGAGGTGACCGTGGTCCGCCTCGGGGTTCCAGTCGGTCTGGATGGTGACGGTGGCCGGGCAGACACCCGAGAGGTTGACGGCGCCTGCTGCGGCGGTCGGCGCTGTGCTGCTGGGCGACGCGCTGGCACAGCCGGCCAGGGCGATCCCTGCCGCGAACACCATGCCGGCGGCGATGGTAGAGCGAACTGCTGTTTTGTGCATTGGTACTCCTCGTGTGCTGTGTGATTCTGCTGGTGATTGCGAAAGGCGGTGCGGGTGAAACTCTGTGGGGCGGATCAGCCGAAGTCGTACCACTTGCCGACAACGACTCGGGCGAGCCAGCCGAAGAAGAGAAAGACCGCGATGCCGAGCAGGGAGGCGACGATGATGGCGGCGAAAGTGCCGGGACCGTTGAGCCGCGCGGTCGATACCTGGATCAGCACTCCGAGTCCTGGAGTTCCACGCTGGAAGAAGAGGTCACCCACGATCGCTCCGATGACCGAGAGCCCAGCGGCATTGCGAAGACCAAGGAAGATCGACGGCATCGCTGCAGGAAAACGCAGTTTGGTCAGGGTGGTGATCTTTCCCGCACCCTGGAGTTCGAAGAGCTCCCGTTGCGATTGGTCGACGGACTGGAGCCCGAAGAGAGTGTTGGAGACCATCGGGAAGATGGCGATGATGGTGGCCACGATCACCCGGGAGAGAAACTCATACCCGAAGAGAGATCCGATCAGCGGCACCAGAGCCAGAATCGGGATGCACTGGAGGATCACCGCATAGGGATAGAGCGATCGCTCGATCCATTTAGCGAGTGACATCAGCGTTGCCCATCCGACGCCGATGACAATGGCGCAGGCAAGCCCGGTCAACGCGACCTGGGTCGTGTTCAGCAAATCGGCGTACAGGAGGGGGGTGAAGAACGGATCACCGTAGAACTCTTTGAGCACGAGGTGCGGATAGGGGATCAGGTAGGGCAGCTGCACCACTTTGTCGTAGTAGAGCGCCACGAGGTAAGCAACGCCCAACAGAATGACGAACACGACCAGTGGTGGCCACCACAGCGTCGATCGACGCGAGTAGAGCCGGGTGACGCGCGCGCTCTGCCGTTGCGAATCCGCAGTTGCGCTGGAGGTGACCTCCGGGCGAGTGGAAACTGACATCAGCTGTGACCCTCTCGCAGAGCGTGGGACACTTCGCCGACGAGCTCCGCAAACTCCGCGGTGAAGCGGATGTCCGGATCCCGCGGCATCGGGAACGGCACATCGAAGGTGCCCACGATCGATCCCGGCCGGCCGGACATGACGACGACCTTCGTCGACAGATACACGGCCTCGGAGACCGAGTGGGTGATGAAGAGACCGGCGAACTGCTTCTCGACGAAGAGCCGAAGCAGCTCGTCGTTCAGGCGCTCGCGGGTGATCTCATCGAGCGCACCGAAGGGCTCATCGAAGAGAAACAGCTCCGGCTCCAGGGTGAGGGATCGAGCGAGTGAAGTGCGCATCTTCATGCCCCCGGAGAGCTGCCTGGGCAGGTTCTTCTCGAAGCCGCCGAGGCCCACGAGGTCGATCGCCTCCTTGGCCTTCGCCTGACGTTCCTTCGGCTTCACCCCGCCGAGTTCGGCGAGCAGCTCCACGTTGTCCTGCACCGTACGCCAGGGAAGCAGCGTCGCATCCTGGAAGACGTAGCCGATGCGTTTCGTGTCGACCTCTGCGGTGCCCTCGGAGGCGGTTTCGAGCCCGGAGGCGATCCGCAACAGGGTGGATTTACCGCAGCCGGACGGCCCGACGACCGTGACGAACTCGCCGCGGTTCACGGTGAGGTCGATGCCGCTCAGCGCGACGGTACCGTTGGGGAACTGCATCGCGACCTTACGGAAGTCGAGCAGGGTGCCGCTGGACGCAGCGCTGCGAGACGGTTTCATGAGTGCTGGGGTGGACATGCTCAGCATCACCTCGTTTCGGCTAGGGAGGGGGAGGGGGATTCCACTGCCACGATAGGCGCCGCGACGTCATAGCTGACGGTGCTCTGGGCGACGAGGCGACCGGCGTGGATGACGAAGCGGTCCGCGGAGGCGTTGGCGATGACATCTGACAGGTTGGTGCCGCGCACGGCGAGTAGCTCGGCGGCCGAACCGACTTGGACCCCCGCGACGGGAAGGGACATCACAGATCGGGCTCCGGAGCTCACGGCGGCATAGGCCTCGACGAGCGTGAGGTGCCCGGCCGAGACGAGCAGCGACGCGGTTTCGAGCGCATCGCTGCGCCCCACCGGGTTGAACGGATCGCGCACGTTGTCGGCGCCGGCGGCGACACGCACTCCGGCATCCAGCAGCGCGCGCAGTGCCGTGAGCCCGCGCGGGGTGGCCACCGGATGCTGCCAGCCCTGCAGGTAGAGGTTGGTGATGGGCAGCGAGATGATGCCGAGGTCGCTCGCGAGCACCTCCGCGATCACGGCGGCGAGTTCGGAAGGTTCGAGAGTGCCGAGTCGCACGCAATGACCCGCGGATGCCGGCACCCTCCAGTCGCGCACCAGCCGGGCATACTCCCCGAGCGTCGGTGCACCGGTGAGGCTCTCGTCGGTGTGGATGTCGCTGCCGACACCGCGACGCTCGGCGATGCTGATGAGGCGGCGCAGGTCGGCGATCGGATCTTCGGACAGGTGCGGTGCGCCACCCACCAGGTCGACGCCGAGGTCGAGCGCCTCATCGACGTGCTCGCTCGGCACGAAGGGACCCGCGAGGGCGACGAGCTCGATATCCATGAGTTCGCGAAGTTCGTCGCGCACGCGCACGAGGGCGCGAACGCCACGCATCGGGTCGTCGCCCGCGAGCATGTCAACGTGCGTACGCACAGCGGTGGTGCCGTGCCGCAAGAGGAGCAGGGCGGCCTGGCGCGCCCGGTTGGCGATGCTCTCGACCGTCATCACCGCGGTGAAGTCGCGCCAGGACTCGATAGCGAGTTCGAGATTGCCCATCGGTGGATCGATGAGGTCCCAGGAGAGCGCCTTGTCGAGGTGCGCGTGCGGTTCGGCCGGGGCGGTGAGCAGCAGGAAGCCCCGCAGGTCAATCGTGCCGGAGTCGAGGGTGCTGGAGTCGATGGTGCTTCGGTCACTTCGATCACCGGCGCGACCCGCGGGAAAAACTCCGCTCACCGTGCCACCGTCGAGCGTGACATCCACTCGCGATCCGTCGGGAAGTGTGGCATTCGTCAGCTGGGTGATACTGCGGGGCAGGGATGACACGGCGCGGCACCTTCCTCGAACGGCGGGGTGGGCGACCATCGCACCGGTGAGTTGGTCGCTGAAAAATGTTGATATCGTCAACATCATCGAATCTAGGGATGCCCCGTTTCCGACATGTAACGGCATGGTTTCCATGTATTAAGCCTGAGTCCGTCGGGTTACCCCGGCCACTGCCGTCCTGCATGATCGCTAGCGCTCTCACCGTGAGGAGGACCCCGTCACCACCGTCGATTCCGCAATTGACCTGCAGGCCGAGCGCATCGGCATCCGCATCCGCCAACTGCGACGAGCACAAGGAACGAGGCTAGTGCAGCTCGCTGGGAGCGCGGACCTGTCTCACCCCTTTCTCAGCCAGCTCGAGCTCGTGGCGGCAGCGGAGGATGACGCGGCCGACTCGAGCTACTTCGCTGGAGGCATCCGTCATCGGTGGTGTTCCGCCGAACCGGGCGGCCACCGACTGTTCGTCGTGAAAGAGAAGCCGGAGTCGCGATGAGTTCGCACGAGACCGAGTTCGACGCCGTGGTGGTGGGCCGTGCCCAGGCCGCCGACTCGATCGACGTCTTCGAACTTGCCCGGGCGGACGCCTCCGGCCTGCCGCGCTGGCAACCTGGCGCGCACATCGACGTGGTGCTGCCCTCGGGCGACGAGCGCCAGTATTCGCTCCTTCCCTCTCCCCTACCGGATGCGTCGACCTGGCGCATCGCCGTGTTGCGTGAGCCGTCCGGCCGGGGCGGGTCGCTGTGGCTGCATGACTCGCTCGCGGTGGGTGACACGATCCGGGTACGGGGTCCGCGCAACCACTTCGAATTCGCGCCATTTCCCGGGTCCCCGGTGCTGTTGCTCGCGGCCGGGGTCGGTATCACGCCGATCGCGTCGATGGCGCGAGCGGCGGCGGCCGCAGGCATCCGGTATGCGCTGCACTACTCGGGGCGATCGCGGTCCGCCCTTGCGCTGGTCGATGAGATCGGAGCCGCGACGATGCATCTCAGCGACGAGGGAACGTGATTGGATGTCGCGGCGCTCCTCGGTTCACTCGATCCGATGGCCACGATCTACGCCTGCGGGCCCACGCGCCTCATCGAGGCGGTCGAGGCCGCGGCGGGCGGGCATCCGCTGCACGTCGAGCGCTTCGAGGCCAAAGCACTCGCGGCTCCGGTGCTCGAGGGCGACTTCGAGGTCGAGCTCGCACTGAGTGGCGAGACCCTCACGGTGCCGCCGGGTCGCAGCATTCTCGAGGTGGTGGAGGGGGCCGGGGTGTTCGTGCTCTCCAGCTGCCGGGAGGGCACCTGCGGCACGTGCGAGACGCCGGTTCTCGAGGGTGAGGTCGACCATCGCGACTCGATCCTCACCCCGCTCGAGCAGGAGCAGAATGCCGTGATGTATATCTGCGTCTCGCGGGCGGCCTGCCCGCGGCTGGTGCTGGAGCTCTAGCGCGTTACCCCTCTCGTTACCCCTCCTTGGGAACGCGCGCGACCAGTCGCGCCACCAGTTCGCGCTCGTCGGCATTCACGAGTTCGTAGTCCCGCACGACCATCCGCCCGGCCACGATCACGTGCTTCGGGCGCCGCCCGGGATTTGCCCAGAGCAGGCCGGCCACCGGGTCGGCGACGCCGGCATCCGCTATTCCCGAGATATCCCACACGCACAGATCTGCGGCGGATCCAATGCGCAAATTGCCGAGTTCCGGCCGCCCCAGGCCGGCCGCAGAGCCCGCCATCGCCATGCCGAGTGCCTCCCGCGCCGCGATCGGCGGCCCGACGAGCGGCGCGACCTGCATCGCGAGCCGGGCATCCGCGAGCAGGTGCCCCGCGTCGTTGCTACCCCCACCGCTGGTGCCGAGGCCCACCGCGATGCCAGCGGCCCGCAGCGCCGCGACCGGTGCGATGCCCCACCCCATCGGCAGGTCGCAGCCCGGCGCGTGCGTCGACGTGACCCCGGATGCCGCGAGCCGCCGGATCTCTTCCTCGGTCACGCCGCAGAGATGCGCGATCGTCACTCCCGGCTCCAGCCAGCCCCAGTCCTCGAGGAGGTCGAGCGGACGCCGGCCGTATCTCTCCAGCGCGATTCCGACATCCACCTGCTCATTGGCCTGTGTCCGCCGTCGCAAACCGTATTTTACGGCGACCTCGGCGAGCAGCTCGAAGGTCTCCCGGCCGTCGCTGTGCACTCCGGCCGGGCCGACGGCGAGTTGTAGCATCCCGTCGGTCGTGCGCGGCAGCAGCGCCTGCACGATGGACTCGGCAGAGGTCGCGGCCTCCTGGGGATCGTCCCGCGCCGCGCCGCGCACGAAGACCAGCCTGCCGCCGAGCTCTCGGGCGGCATCTGCTGTCGCCGTGGCAATGGCGACAGTATCGCTGCCACTCGGCCAGGTGAGGT
>JBBRDX010000068.1:0-14639 GCA_038203515.1 Actinomycetales bacterium
CGGGCTTCTCCTGAGAGGCTTCACCCATGCCACGACCCTTCCCTGTTGAGTTCCGTAGAAGAGCCGTTGCGCTCGTCGGGGCCGGCAAGCCGATCACCACTGCCGCCGTTGAACTCGGCGTCAGTGCTGCCGCGATCCATAACTGGGTCCGGCAGGACCAGATCGACCGGGGCGAACGCCCCGGGATCACGACGCCCGAGAGTATCGAGCTGGCGAAAGCGAAGAAACGTATTCGGCAACTCGAAGAAGAAGTCACGATCCTGAAGAAGGCGTCGAAGCTGTTTGGGGAGGACCGGCCCAGCCCAAAAGGGTTCACCCGATGATCGACGCTCTCGTCGAGACCGGTCATCGGGCCAAGCTCTGCTGCCTCCTCCTCGGCGTCAGCAGCCCCGGCTACTACAAGTACAAGAAGCGGCCGATGTCGCCGACGCAGATGCGCCAGCAATGGCTCACCGGTCTGATTCGGGAGGTCCATGCTGCCTCCCGGCAGACCTACGGGTCTCGGCGCGTCCACGCCGAGCTGACCCTCGGGATGGGCGTTCGGGTCAGCGAGCGTCTCGTCGCTGTCCTGATGAGCCAGGCCCGGATCGCCGGGCTCCCGGGTCCGGCAAAGGTGAAGCGGTTGCACAGCGTTGCGACCGCCGACGACCTCGTTCATCGCAAGTTCCACCGGCTCTCCCCGAACGAACTCTGGGTTACCGACATCACAGAACATCCCACGAGAGAAGGAAAAATCTTCTGGTGCGCCGTGATCGACACGTTCTCACGGAACATCGTCGGCTGGTCGATCGACAGCGCCCAGGACACCAATCTCGTCGTGAACGCGCTAGACATGGCGATCAAGAATCGCCAACCTGCTGCTGGTGGAATCGTGCATGCCGACCACGGAGTCCAGTTCACCTCCTGGGCTTTCACGAACAAGATCCGCGCCTCGGGCTTGATGCCCTCGTTCGGAACGGTTGGCGACTGTTACGACTGTCAGTCTGTTCATGTCGGGTCCACACTGGATTCGGAAGTCCTGGCCGTGACGGCTTGACCCATGCTTGTGACTGGCCCCTCGGGTGCCTTGGCGTTGATCTGTCAGCCGGCCGGCCGGGCGCCGCGAGAAAACACTGCGCCGGACGGGCGTGACCTAATAGGAGCCTGGAGCAACTTTCGAGAGCGTCCCCGTGACAGTCCTGTCCACCCGCCGGCGTCAGTGCCACCACACTAACCCCAACCGAACAGGACCACCATGGCAGTCGCTGCACCCCTGAATCTCACCCGCTCCGGTCACGTAGTCATCGGCGTCGATACCCACAAACATGTCCATGTCGCAGCAGTGATGGACTCCGTTGGCGGCATCCTGTCGTCTCTGACGATCGCAACTGACAATGGCGGCTACCAGCAGCTACTGGGCTGGGCGACCGAATTCGGGCAGATCATCGCCTTCGGAATCGAGGGCACCGGCTCTTACGGCGCCGGGCTGACCTCATTCATCCGTCGGCACGGACACCGTGTCGTCGAGGTGAACCGGCCCGATCGACGAATGCGGCGACTGGTCGGTAAATCTGACACTCTCGACGCTGAGAACGCGGCCCGCGCTGTCCTCGCCGGGTTCGCGACCGCAGAACCCAAGACCGCAGATGGCACCGTGGAAATGATCCGCCAACTGAAAGTCGCCCACGACACAGCGGTGAAAGATCGTTCCTCAGCCATGATCACGCTCAAAGCAATGCTCATCCACAGCTCCGACCAGCTCCGCCAGGACACCGCCCGAAAAACCCAGGTTATGCTCGCACGCCATCTTGCCTCTCTGCGGCCGACCCGGCTTGAAACTCCGGATGACAGCATCCGATTCACACTCCGATCCCTCGCCCGACGTTGGATCACTCTGGATACTGAGGCGTCGGAGCTTGAGACAATAATTGAGGGACTCGTACTCAAAACAGCACCTCAACTCGTGGAGTCGTTCGGTATCGGGGCCGACACTGCGGCAGAGATCCTCATCGTCGTCGGAGACAACCCCGAACGAATCAAATCCGAGGCTGCTCTGGCGAAACTCGCTGGGATCAGCCCCATCCCGGCGTCCTCCGGGATGACCTCAGGTCGCCATCGCATCAATCACGGCGGCCACCGACAACTCAACGCCGCCATCTACCGCACCGTCATCGTCAGAATGCGCTTCCATCAACCCACAATCGAGTACGTAACCCGGCGCACCACCGAAGGCCTCAGCAAACGCGACATCATCCGCTGCCTGAAGAGATACGTCATCCGGGAGGTCTTCCACCTTGTCTGCCCGGCTGAAAACGCAGTCCTGAAAACGAGTTAACAACTATAGGAGCATCAACTCAATGATGGAATCCTTTTGGTCGAGCATGCAGATCGAGCTGGTCAACCGGAAGAAATGGCGCACCCGGGTCGACCTCGCCAACGCGATGTTCGAGCACATCGAGATCTTCTACAACCGGCAAAGGCGACACTAGAAACTCGGATACGTTTCCCCGATCGAACACGAACTACGCTTCAACCAAACATCCATCTCGGCCTGATCTTCACACCGACGCGGGTAACCAAGCTGTAGGGCACGTCACCAACGCTGTGAGGACCATGAAGCTGGACCGCCAGTTCTGTCAGAGCACCACTGTCAAGCCCTGGGTTTGATGGAGGGTCGGTTAGACCCGTTCCATCGGTGTGATGGACGGGGTGGTGCTGTTCAGGAACTCGTTCTCAACCTCGATTGGTGGCCGGTATCCGATCTCGCCGTGAAGCCTGCGATGGTTGAACCAGTCGACGTATTCGGCCGTCGCGATCTTTCAGATCGTTGATACTCCGCCAGGGTCCTTTGTTGCGGATCAGTTCGGCTTTGAAGAGCGAGTTGAACGCCTCGGCGAGGGCGTTATCGTAGCTGTCGCCCTTGGACCCGACCGAGGCAACCGCCTCGGCGTTGGCGAGACGGTCGGTGTATCGAATGGCTCGATATTGAACTCCGCGGTCGCTGTGATGTATGAGTTGGGACAGGTCCCGGTCGGCCCGACGGCGGGCCCAGATCCCCATCTCCAAAGCGTCCAGAGCAAGATCAGTGTGGAGGCTTGTCGAGAGTTGCCAGCCCACGACACGACGGGCGAACACATCGATCACAAACGCCGCATAAACCCAACCGGAGAACGTCGGGATGTAGGTAATGTCGGCCACCCAGAGGCAGTCAGGAGCGGTCGCCGTGAAGCGGCGTTCCACTAGGTCAGAGGGCCGGTCCGCCAATGGTCCTGGGATCGTCGTCCGGGGTCCTTTGGCCCGACGGATACCGCGAAGGCCCTCCCGTTTCATCAGCCGTTCGACCGTGCAACGGGCGACCTGGTCGCCGTTCCGACGCAGCTCGGCGTGAACTTTCCGAACACCGTAAACGCCGTAGTTGACCTCATGGATCTGGTGGATCTTCTCGGCCATAATTTCGTCCGAAAGTGCTCGCTTCGACCGGGGCCGGCCCTTCGTGCGCGTAATAGGTTTGCGGGGCGATCGGCAGGTGCCTGCAGACCGGCTCGACCCCAAATTCGTCTTTGTGATCGTCGATGAACTGAATCATCTGCTCAGTGGGCGGTCGAGCCCCGCGAGCTGCAGAAAGCCGATGCTGCTTTCAAGATCGCATTCGCCCGCCGAAGCTCACGCACCTCCCGCTCCAACGCGACCAGCCGAGCATGCTCATCCGTCGTCGTCCCAGGCCTGGCCCCCTCGTTGATCTCGGCTCGGTGAACCCACCCGCGAAGCGTGTCCGGCGGGACACCGAGCTGCTGCCCGACCCTCGTACACACCCCGCGCCGGCCGACGGCCTCATCACGCGCATCAAGCACAAGACGAACCGCACGCCCGCGAAGCTCTTCCGGATATCTACGTTGTACTGCCATTGGTCCTCATCCACTTCCGGGGAATCACGAACCTCCATTAAACCCGGGGCTCTTCAATCCGCTTTGCTCATGACGCTGCCCGCTCACCAATAATTCGAACCCGGTTTCAATCCATCAGCCCGTGTTTCGGTGGGGATTGCACGTTTTCACAAAACTGCCAGACGACTTGCTCCTAGGAGCAGTCTGGCTGCTCCACCCACCTCGCATCCGATACCAACGATGTTGAATGCCGGGACCCCGCCCGAGCTGCATCAGTTCACTCCAGCCGTGCTCCTGCGGTCTATTTGCGGACGGCGAGTGCGGGTTGCATTCGGCTGGCGCGGGTGCTGGGGACTATCGCGGCGAGCAGTCCAGTGATGAATCCGGCTCCCATTCCCAGGGCAATAGTCGCAGGGTCAAGCTCGGGCGTCCAGCGTTGGATTGATGAGACGACGAGAACGGCAATCACACCTGTGGCGGAACCGAGTAGACCGCCGATGAGGCCGAGACTTGCGCCTTCCGCTAGAAACAGTCCAGCGATCTTGCCCGGGCTTGATCCGGTCGCCATTCGTAGGCCGATTTCTCCCGAGCGCTGAAGCACGGAATTGGTCATTGTGGAGCTGGTGGAAAGGATCGCGATTACGAGGAACACTACTGCGAGGGCCAGTAGGAGACCATTCAGCGAAGTTGCAACTCCGGTGCGAAGATTTTGTAGGTCCGCAGCTCCGGAGGAGATGAAGTGGGCAGGGGCTCCCGGATTCAAAGCGTAGGGGACAGCTGTTCCCACAGCGAATCCGCGCCCGGTATTTGTTTGAACCACGAACTGCGTTTGCCGGAGCAGCCCGACCTGAATCGCGGCGGTGTGGGAAATGATCGCGGAATTCGTAACGTTATCCCCGCCCGCTGAGACTGGAACGATTCCTATAACGTCGAACCTGGTGCCAGATATCCAGACACTCTGCCCGGTGTCGTTTCCGATGCCGAGGGCGTGGGCAGCCTGTTCGCCGAGGAGCGCGATGTTTGAATTGACCGGACTCAGGTCGAACAGCTTGGCCTCCCGCGTAGGGATGTCGATACCCATTGTTGCGAAAGTTCCGGAGGTCATACCGAACACTCCAACTGAATAGGCGCCAGCTTGCGTGAGCCCAAAGCGGCTCACTTCCGCATTGCTCGCGCTTACTGTGTCACGAACTCCAACCGACCTCACACCGTCAAGCGACTCAATCTTCGCGCTGTTCGCGGGGGTGAAGTCGAGAAGGTCTTGTGCCCCAGAAGGCGCGGACGCTGAGACAGTTATCTGGTCGAGCGAAGTACCGGTAATTAGCTTGTCGACCTGGCCGGTGGCGGTGACTCCAAGATTGACGCCGGCAACAAGTCCGGCAACGCCGAGGCCGATTGATAGCAATCCGACGAGCGTGCGGGCCGGTTGGGCGAACAGCGAAAACGCTGCCTCCGAGACCGCATCCAGTTGCTGGACCGCAAAACGGAGAAAGCCTGAACTGCGTGTTTTTTCGAGACCTAGACCGCCGGGCTTGGGAGGTGGTCCGGCAATCTTGGGCCTATGCATCGGAATTCCGTCAACAATGCGGCCGTCGTCGACAACAACACGGCGGGTGGCAGAAGAGGCAAGCGTGTCGTCGTGGGTGACGAAAACGATTGTAGTGCCCTGCTGGTTGAGTTGCTGCAACAACTCAATCACTGCATGAGTGTTCGCGGAATCGAGATTGCCGGTCGGTTCATCGAGGAACAGAACAGTCGGCTTGTTGACCACCGATCGCGCGATCGCCACCCGTTGACGTTCGCCCCCGGACAACAGGGACACGTTTTGGGACGCACGGTGAAGGATGTTCGCAGCCTGCAGCGCTTCGGTGACCAGACTGCTTCGGACGTTGATGGGCACCCCGAGCGAAGAGAGAGGAATCTCAACGTTTTTGGCGACATTGCGTGACTCAATCGCGTTCGAAGACTGGAAGACGAACCCGAATTCGCGCCCGCGGATATCTTGCACCTCGTGAAGGCGCATCCGGTCTACCTGCCTGCCATTCAGGAGATATCGGCCAGCATCAAAAGTGTCAAGCAGCGCAAGACAGTTCAATAGCGTCGATTTGCCAGCGCCGGAAGGTCCGGTGATGGCCAGAAAGTCACCACTGTGGATGTCGATGTCGCCATCGCGGATCGCCCACTCGGATGACGACGCGTTGTACCGCCGTCCCGCGCCCCGAATCCGAATCAAAGGCTTATCCTGGGCCTGCTCGCTCGCTACTTCGAGGTCCGGCGCGAGGTTGCGTTTCAACCGCAGCTCGCGGCTCACTTTCCGCTCACGACGACGGCATCACCGATCTTCACCGCCGCCGCCTTATCGATACCGGTCCAGCCATCCTGCTGCCAGAGCGGAGTGACAGCCACTAACCGATATTTCTGCCGGACTTTTATCAGGACTTGCGACGACCCGGTGGAATGCCTGATCGAAACTGTTGGCACCGCAAGTTCACGCTTCGAAAGGGCAGGGAAGCGGAGTTGCACCTGGTCACCGCTTTTGACCGCGACCGTTGCAGAAGATGTCGGAAACGATACCGTCATGGGGTATCCGTTCAACGCATCTATCCCACCCTTGGTCGTGTCTCCGGCAGAAAAAAGACCAATGGAGGTGACGGTACCCGGGCCGAGACCTGCGCCCGCGGTCTCTTGCAGATCGACAACCGTGCCGACCTTAATCTGCTGTTGGTGCAAAATGTCGATTTTCGTCGTTATTAGGTTCTCCACCCCGGTAGCGCCCATAACCGGTGCGCCAGCCGCCACTACACTCCCGACGGGCACCACTTGAGAGACGACCAATGCGGGTGTGGGGATGTTCGCGATGCTCGAAATAGCAAGGAAACTCCCGGGAAGGGCAGGTGCAGGTGTCAGTCCAGTCGCGCCTGAGAACGATGTGCTCGACGTGGCAGAATTCACGGAACCTGCCGTGGGCGCAGCGCTCGCGGCGGCCAGTCCAACTTTCCTGTACATCGCTGTAATAGCAGCGGCCGTTGCCGTGGAATACACGTTGGTCGCTTTGCCGCGCAGGTAGCCCAAGCCTGAAAGGGCGGTGTTCACAGCCAGCACGTCGGTTCCGGTGTCCGCCAAGGTTAGATCACGCCAGAGGTTTGTCTGCAGGGTGAGGCCGAAGACTGGGTGGTCATTGATGCTGGCGATCAACGACCCGGAAGAAAGAGCGGCCCCTAGGCCAACCCCCGAGTTAGTGACGACGATGGGACCTGGGAATGCCGCGGTCGCCGGCACGAATTGGTATCCCGCGGCAGCGGCAACCGTGCCGGTGACAGCGTCGAGCACCCGCGTTAGGTATTTCAGCTTCGCCGTCGCTACCACCGGCAGGCTTGCCGTTCTAATCTGCTGCTCTGTCGACGATCGCAACTCGTACCCGACGGTCAACCCCGCGACCCCGACACACACGACCACAATCAACGACACGATCGTGAACACCGGGCGCGGCCAGCGAGCTAGACGCACCGGCACCGCAGTCGGCCCAGCAATTTCCGGTTCACCCATTTTGGGAGATATAAGCTTGGGCGATTTTGTGCTGCGCGTTGGCGTCGATCAGCATCTTGTTGAGAACTGCCTGGTTTTTCTTGATAACGACCACCTGGAAACTGGCATCAATGTCCGCCAACTGCTGGATGATGTTGTTGCCTTGCGTTTTGCACTGCACTTCCTGCACCGCAATCTTGATTTGCTGCTCTAACGCAACCGTGGCCGTATCTACGTCTGCCGAGAGCGGGCCGGAACCATTCGAATTGACTGTGATGCCCTTGTCGGTCATGCACTTCTGCCACTGCGCGATAAGTCTCTTCCCGGCGGGGCTCGACAAGGTGCTTTGGTAGGGGCCGACCCCGAGGTTGTAGGCACTCGTGGACGAGCTTGACGAAGTTCCTTGAAATTGCACAACACTTTTCTGGGCGCAGCTCTGGTCCGCAGCGAGCATCTTCGCGGACATGTTCGGATTGAGGGAATTGAACCCGCTGGCGTTGGGATCAGGAGCTATCCCGTACCCATACTGTGTCGCTTGATTGCTGTTCCAGAGGCCGAAGATGCGCCAACCGACGGGGTTGTCCACCACCTGCGAAGTCGAGATCTGGTAGTCGAAGCCAAGAGCTGCCATGCACTTCTTTTCGGCGATGCGCTCCGCATAGCCGATCACCCCGTCCTGCGGCCCAGAGTACTTATCCAGCGGAAGCACGGCTATATTTGCCGCCGTGTCAAGGCGCGCCTGCCCTGCTACGACCACCCTTCCTACGGAAGCGGGTGCGGTGGGAATCGTCGTGCAGCCTGAAACGAGAACAGCGACGCCGAGCACAAGCGCGCCGGTTTTTATCATGCTGGGTAAAACTGTCAAACTCGCCAACTCCAAAATGGTGCAGATACGGTGGATTGTGAGCGACTCACGGGCGCTTCGCTCAAGTGAATTGGGAGGTCAGTCGCAGGGTATTCCCTGCTTACCTAAGTCGAACAGCCGGTCGGCACGTTTGTGGTGTGTCTTTGACCCCGTGTGCGCGGGTTGCCGCTCACTAAACGGGATACCCGGCCGACGAGCGACGAACTCGTCAGCCGGGCTATTCATTGCCTAGTTGCTGGTCGCGGTAGTCCACAGAAAACTCGAAATTTTATTGGACCAAGAGGTGTTGGAGGCGCCCATCGTGAATTGGCCGAGGTATTTTATGCCATACCCGCGCTGCACGAAGCCTCGGTAACCGCCATAGTTCGTGTTTTGGTAGATGTAAATGTTCTGCGAACCACCGTGGTTGAACAACGAATCGCTCGCGTCATTCACGCCTGCCGGAACAGCCGGAACGTTACCTGAATTCGGGTACACCCAGCCATCGAAAGCGCCACCGCTGAAGAGGCAGAAGTTATAAAGCGCGCAGTTTGAAGGCGGGGTACTGACCACTTCTGCGTTCGCGGCACCTCCCATTCCAACTACGCCAACCGCGGCAAGCCCAACTGCTCCAAAGACTCCGAGCGTTGCGCGAAGCTTTTTGTTCATTCCTGCTCCTAGCTTTTTTGTTTTGATTTGCTGTCGAGGATTTGACAGAGGCGGACAGCGGCCGCCTGCACTCGATGTTAGTAGAAAAACAAAGCGGTCGGTTTCTTTCAGCAAAACTTTTTGGGTGTCGTCACTAGGCATTAACGGAACTCGATTCTCCTGACGACCCATTCGCCTGTTCATGTCTAACCGCCCAGAGCAAGGGCCGCCCGGTCTCCGGGGTCATATTGGTCAGCAATTCCACTGTCTGGCACTAACACGGTGCGGCAGTCTTGTGCCAATCGAGGTCCGCGCGGGTGAGCCGGAATGTCGCCACAGGCTCGAGGCCGGCGGACTCCCAGGTGGACGCGGCCTCGTACCAGTTGTTCGCGGTGGTGATCTCGACGGCGGTCCCTGAGCGGCCCTTCGCTCGCATCTGTTGTGGCGCGGCCGCTGGCCCCACAGCCGTCGAAGAGAGCGCCGGCTGCTGCAACTCGAACAGTACGGTGAGCACCTCGCGCACCGTCACCGGATCGGCCATCGCTGCGTGCACGACCGGATCGGCCAACCCGCCTTTCTGTGCAACGCGGGCGAGGAGGCGCGCCAACTCCGTAACGTGGATAACCGATAGCCGTACTGCGTCATCGAGCGGCAGGTCCCGGGTGATAGTGCGCATCTCGACGAGCGCTGGCATCACACCTTTGTCGCCGTGGCCGTAAACGACGTGGGGGCCTGACCACGGTCCCCCTGCGTCCAGGACGATTTGCTCTGCTTGGAGGCGACTGGAGCTCAAGAAGGAGCTGGGGGCAGGCGTGAGCTGGCTCACCCGCCCACCACAGTGCGGCCCTCGCCCGTAGACGCCGCAAATGCTGACGTAGACGATCGTTCCGCAACCGGCCGCAGCGGCGGCGCTGACAAGATGACGCGTCCCTTCGACGTTCATCGCTTCGCAAAGCTCCGGTGATTACCCTCCATAGCCGCCGCACTGGATCACGACATCGACAGCGTCCACGGCGTCCGCCAAGGATGCTGGCTGCAGAAGATCCGCGTGGCGCCATTGGGCACCGGGTAGGCCATTTAACGGCAAGGCGCCCCTCGCCAACCCGATTTCCTTGGCCCTACCTGGGCGGACACAACTTGAGGACGTGCCTCCCATGGAAGCCGGTGGCGCCGGTGATCAGCACCGTACGGGTCATACTGGCATCTGTCGAGAGCTCGGGCGCGGCGCTCCCGTGGTGCGGGATTGGCCGCGGGGTAAGACGGTAGCCTTAGTTCCACTATCAACGTGGGGAGGAACATGGCTAAGCAAGCGAGAGCACACGCCACGCGCGAGTCGATCATCCAAGCCGCCGGCGTCGTGTTCGCCGGGCAAAGCTATTCCACTGCCACGCTCGCGGAGGTAATCACCGAGGCCGGGGTCACTCAAGGCGCGCTGTACTTTCATTTCGATTCTAAGCACGATCTCGCGGTCGCGCTGATTCGAAGGCAACACGAGCTGTCCTACGCAGGGGACAACGACGACTCGGAACGGACGACGGGACTGCGCGCGCTCGTGCTCATGTCCGCAGCGCTTGCCACGCAGATCAGCTCTGATCCCGTGATCCAGGGCGGCCTCCGCCTAAGCACCGAGTCGTCCGACCTCTTCCCGGAGTACGCAAGCCAGCCCTACCTCGACTGGATCGACGGCTGCCGCGTCCATGTTGACCAGGCTTTCGCGGACGGAGAAATCGACCCCGCGCTCGACGCTGGGGCGATTGCTAGATACATCATGTCGGCCTTCACAGGAGTGCAGGTGGTGTCGCGGGCGCTGACAGGCTGGAGAGACCTCTTTGACCGGCTTGAGGAGATGTGGGCGATAATAATTCCCTCGCTCGCCACTCCACAACGCCGCCAATCCCTGAACGAGCTGCCCGCTCTGGTGAGGGTCCCCGCTATCATGTAGCATCAGAGCGCCCGAGTACGATTCCGATGTAATGAGAATTCCTCGACCGAGTGACGTTCGGGTGCTCCGGCGGTATCCTTCTTCTCTGAAAAGAGGGTCTCGTCATGGCTCGTGACGTGATGGTTCGCCCGCGCGTCCACCAGGACGTGCGGATCGTTCGCGATGGCATCCAGCGAGCTGGCGGCCGAAGCAAACGGCGGTGGCGTTGCACCCGTCGGGACGGATCCTTCCACCGGTTCCTCGGCGTGGTCAACAGGACACGCGCAACCGATGACACCTGCACCGAGTGCAAAAACCACATCGCACCGCACCAAGGACCAGAGACACCTGAGGAGTTCGAGTACCTCATTCGCGAGATCGCCAACGCACTAATCGAGGTCGGCCAGGGCGCGATCTAAACGGACGCCGCGAAACGGGTGCGGATGCGGGCCAACCTCGGCAAGACCGCCGGGGTGAAGGCCGTGGCGAAAGGGCAGACCGTTGCTGATTGTATGACTGACTTCGTGCCGATCGTCGCCGCCCAGTACCAGGAGGCGGAGTGGCCGCCGATGCTGGTCCTCGACTCGATCAACTTTCGCTGGACGGACTCGGGCGGGAAGGGCTACATGCTCTAGTCTGTGCTCGCCGCGTACGGATACGACGCCGGCGGTTAGCATGGCCGCCTGGTGAAGGTTGACGCGAACCCAACCGGCGGTACCGCGGGGTGGGCGGAGTTCCTGCGCAGCAAACCCGGTCGCCCGATCCATATTGTCGCCGACCAAGACAAGGGCATCATCGGCGGAGTCGTCGCAGCCTTCGGGCTCGAAGCTGACCGGGATCTCATTCACCATTGCGAGCACCATTTGCTGTCGAACGCCGGCGCCGCGTTTGACAGCGACAAGCTCCCGACCGGCGACGACATCCGGCGTCTGTTCCGAGATGCCCTCACCTCAGACGCCGGCTGGGACGCATTCGAGGCTGCGGTGCTCGCGCGCGAAGGACTGCGGCTGGCCCGAGCACGGGTGGACCGGTGGGGTCCGAAGCTTCGGATGAAAGCATCTCGCCGAGCGGACCGGCCGCTCGTCTACGCGAACTGTGCCGTGGAGTCGGCCCTGGCGCAGGTGCGGAACCTCATGCAGCCTCGGATACGCTCGCACAAAAACCGCGCCCGCACCAAGCGGCTGTTGGACTTGTTCCGGTTCACACGCGTTGGAGGTGTAGTACGCAGGCACGATCGCGAAGGTCGCGGCTGCCTTCCCTGCTCCCGCGCGACCTCCCTCGTCGTAATGCTCTGCGCCGCGCAAGGAACCGCGGTCACCCGGACCGCCGCGCCTGGGCCGACAGGCGACGTGGGCTCGTCCGTGTCGTGACTATCCGCGCGAATTGAGCACGCCTGCGGCGTCGAGCGCCTCTGCTTCATCGATGTAGCGTGCGCGGGTGCTTAGTGGTGCGCGATGCCACGCTGAAGGCAGCTCGCCGGTTCGGGTGACGAAGAGAAGTCTCGCCACCGTTTCGATCAGTTCCGTGAGTTCAAACGCGGCAGTGTCGTTAGTCGTATTCATATTCATGTCCTCGTTTCCAACCGGAACGTTGCCCGGTTACGAGTTACATGCGCGGCATTCTCAGCCAGGCCGGAAACTACCGGCGGGTCTGCAGCAACGAGCGCATTGCGCCCGCGAAGGTCGCCAGCTGCTCGAGCGTCCCATCGCGGGCAATTCGGCCGAGAGCGTGACCCACGGCGCTGTCGGCAAAACCGTTCCTCCGTAGCCAGACCAGTATCAAATCGATGTCGATCGACGAGCCAAACGGCCAGTCGCGCGAGCTGTTCGACTTCGCGCTTCGAGAAGGCACTTCCGACAGCGATCCCACTGCGATCTCGTCGAAGAGGGCCGGTTGCGGTTCCGAGGGCCGCAGTGCGCCATGTCGAACCGAAGTCGATAGGCCGGTGGCTTCTGTTGCCTGCTGCCGCCTCACTCGAGGCCGGTTGCCCGCAGGGAGTTCCATAAGTGTCATGCGGTGTTTGACGAGCACGCTCGGACCAAAGGACGTGTTCGCCCACGCCCAGGCGGATTCTCGGACGTTCAACGGCTCAGTCGTGAAAGTCAGCCAGCCCAGCCCGGCGAGTGCCGGCCTACCGTCGACGAGACCCACGACATCCAATTGGGTTTGGGGCGGCGTCCAGTAGAGGATATCCGGGTATGAGAACTTCGGGGCCGGACGGCCCGCGCTGACGCGAGTGAGTCTGTCTGCTTCGTCTTGCAGGTACTTGCGGTCTTGAATACCTTCCGGCGCGGGAGCTGCGGTCGCCGCGCCGACCACTGCAGCGACCATCGTCGCGATCGTGTCGGTGTCAGTGCCAAGTATTGAAGAAGCGAGAACGGCTGCGTGACGTGGATCGTCAGGCAATGCCGCGGCGAGCACCATCGAAGCGACGACGGTGGCCGTCCCGCTTCCCCGGGTCTCTTTCGCGCTGAGTCCGAGAATACGGCCGACTTCCATATATGCCTCGACGGCGGAATCGGAGCGTGCAGGGTCAGCGAATTTTGCTATCGCATTGACTAACGGCCCGCATGCCACTAAGGCGGTGCGGCATTCGTTGACAGTGGCAATCCAGGCAACGTGCAGAGATTCTTGGGTTTCCGCTTCCCACTTCGGTCGCCAGTAGGCGATCAGCTCGTCGTCCCTGGCGAACGCGGAGATGGCCCGGTCAGCCCGGTCGATCAGCACGGGCCAGTCCCGTTCCGTCGGGGCAACACCGAGCGCGAGGGCATGCGCGAGGGAAAGAGCGTGGAGTACGGCGCCGACAAGGGCGCGGGGATGGCCGTGTGTGACGATCGAATTTCGGATGACGTCGGTCAGGTAATCATCGCCGTCGAGGTCTCCAGCGGCCCACACGTGCGGTTGGATCCGCATCGCGGCGCCGTTGCCGCCTGCGTTAATCCAGCCGGGGAAGTAGTTCGTCGACCACGTCGCACCAGATTTAGTCATGTTCGCAGCTGCAGCTCGCGAGGCACGGCCGCCGCCGAGCGCATAGGCCGGCCACAACGTCAGTTCGATGCGCGCAAAAGCCTCGACGTCGAACCCGTCGCCGGAGACGGCTCTGGATGTGGCGAGACGGAGCTGCGTGTCATCGGAGTAGCTGCCGGCGGGCAACTCGACGGCGACGCCGAACTTCCCGCCGACCCTCCGCGTCCACGCGAAAGTGTCGGTGAGCGGCCGCCCCTTCGTCCGGGTGTGGAACAAGCGGTCGTCCACGAGCTCGGAGATAAAACCGAGAGCGTCGGCCCACGCCGACCAGAGAATCGATGCGCGGGCTCTGTCCAAGCGGCTGTTTTCAGGTTCGGAAGCGCTCACAAATACTGGTTCTGATCCGGACATCGCGCTCCTTTCGTCCTAAGGTCGGGCCGGTTGTCGCGTGTTTTAGTAGCTTTCCCCGTGATGGTTGGACCGTTGGTGTCACGCTGTTTGAAATACGTTTGGATTGCACGCTACAGCAACACCGGAGAGGCCGACTTTCGAGGCCGCAGCGAATACGGCCAGAAACCCTGCCACTTCGTCGACCTGTTCAGGTTCGGCCACGTAGAGGGCGCGAAGATGCTTGAGCCCGATCGACGCTGGATATAGGACCTCGGCTTGCGAGTCCGTCGGCAGCGATGCTGCCATTCCCTCATACCTCCGCGATACGGACCCGCGGTGACCCCACTCAACGGCAGGAGCGAACAGGGCGTCGAACGCACCGACGCCGCTACCCCTGAGGGCGCATCCGTAGGTATTGTTTGTCGTCGTGAATTCGACGTCTTCGTGACCGACGATCTCGACGTCGAAAGCTAGAACCACC
>JBBRDX010000069.1:0-14573 GCA_038203515.1 Actinomycetales bacterium
CCGCAGACCGGGTGGATGCGGTCGAAGCGGCGATCCGAACCGCAGCGGATGAAGCCGGCCGTCTCCTGTTTGGTGCATTACCGGCGACCTTCCCCCTCACCGTCGCGATCGTGGACGACTACGGGCAGGCGAAGTAGCTCACGAATTCGCTCTTCGCCCGCGCTTCGGGCGGGCCCCGGACAGCGGGCGATACGAGTCGTAGTCGGCGAGGGCGGCGAGGGCGGATCCGAGCCAGGCAACCGCAGCGACCGCCTGCGCTTCCCGAGCGACGAGTGCGAGTCGGGCATCCGCGAGTTCCGGTTCGGCGGTGGATCGCGTAGCGGCGAGATCCTGCTCCCACCACCGGCGATAGTGCACAGCAACGGTTGTGGCCGCCACCGGATCGATCGAGCTCGTCACGAGCACCTGGTCGAGCATCTCGGTCCACTCCGGCAGGCCGTCGAGCACTGGCTCGGTCATCCACGCGGCCGCTGACTGCCGACCGGCCTCGGTGAGTCGGTAGAGCGGGAGCGAATCCGCCGAGGTTCCGGCGGGTTCTACCAGCCCGGTGCGCGCGAGTCGTTCGAGGGTGCTGTAAATCTGGCCGACGTTCACCGGGCGACGGTGCGGGGCCCGAGCAGCGAGTTCGGAATGGAGTTGGAGCCCGTAGCCCTCGCCGAGCGTAAGCACGGCAAGCAGGCCGTCTCGAACCGACATGGACGCCTCCTCTGGCCGATCAAAACCATGCCGAGTATATATTCGCTTCAGGACTCAGCAATCACACAGTTGTGATTTACCGGTAACTTCGGCAATAATTAGCGAAACGGCTTGCCGTGTAACTGAAAAACGCAGCACGGAACATTCCGAGGTCGATGGGGAAGTCGCACCTCAACGGAATGGAGTTATCGTGGCTGCACTAACCAATACCAGCGTCGCAATGGCGCGGGGTGTTCTCTTCGTGCACTCCTCACCGCGAGCGCTGTGCCCACATATCGAGTGGGCGGCAGGGGGGGCAATCGGTCGTGCCGTGAACTTCCAGTGGGAAGAGCAGCGGGTGCTCAAAGGTTCCATGCGTACCGAGTTCTATTGGGAGGGCGCCCAGGGCACTGGCGCTGCCATCGCATCCGCCCTTCGAGGCTGGGAGCACCTGCGCTTCGAAGTCACCGAGGACTCCTCTCCCGGAAGCGACGGGGGACGCTGGATGCACACTCCCGACCTCGGTATCTTCTTCGCCCAGACCGACACGGCAGGCAACGTGGTGATCCCCGAGGACCGGGTGCGCTACGCGATGGAGATTGCGGGCTCCGATGCCTTCGAGTTGCATCGTGAGCTGCGCCTCGCCCTCGGACAGGCCTGGGATGACGAACTGGAGGCTTTCCGTCAAAGCAGTGACACCAACCAGGTGGTCTGGCTGCACAAGGTCGGCTGACCGGGGGTGGACACTGAGTGGGCCGCTTCGTGACGTCTTCCCCGGTCCCTGGCGGTGGAGCGGTCCTCTTGCGACGGGGCAAGCGTCTCGAGTGGTTCACGCTGTGCTGGAACGTGCTCGGAGTGGTGGTGCTGGCTCTGCTCGTGGTGACGACGTCGTCAGTCGCGTTGGCGGGGTTCGGGCTGGACAGTTTCATCGAGATCGGCGCGTCGGCGGTGGTGTTGTGGGAGTTGTCGGGCGCGGACGACGCTCGCCATCGACGGGCATTGCAGCTGATCGGGATCGCGTTCGTCCTCTTAGCGGTGTACGTTCTCGCCCAGTCCACGGTGGCATTACTGACCGGTCACCATGCCTCGCCCAGTGTGGACGCGATCATCTGGTTGGCGGTGACGGCAATCGTCATGTTCAGCCTCGCGGCTGCGAAGGGACGCACCGGGCGTGCGCTCGGCAACCCGGTACTGGTCACGGAGGGCCGGGTCACCTTCATCGATGGCCTCCTCGCCGTGGCCATACTCGTCGGGATCACCCTGAATCTCGTCTTAGGGTGGTGGTGGGCGGACCCGGTGGCCGGATTCGTCATCGTCTATTACGCCGTTCGGGAAGCGATTCATATTTTTCGAGCAGAAGATTCATGACTGGGGAGCCACAGCGGTCTCGGGGTGGTGGCGGATTGCTCCCAGTGTCGTGGCCGCCCTCGTCCTGGTTGGTCAGCATCCGTTGTAAAGCCAATGGATGTTGACTATCGCCTACCTGCGGTAGACCTCGACGATGCGCTCCGCATAGTTCGACGGCGAGAACAATTCTCGATCGATGAGCGCGCCCTTCGACAGGCCGACGAGAAGCGACGGGTCTTCGACGAGTGCCACGATCGCGTCGGCCAGCCCCGCATCATCCGGAGTCTCCGACAGGTAGCCCGAGTTGAGCAGCCCCTCGTTGAGCTTCGGGTCGCAGTACAGCACCCCGCGCTCACGGCTTACCGCCTCCGCGATGGTCATCGGCTGGTTGTCGAACCCGAGCGAGGTGAGGGCGATCGCGGCTGAGGCATCCATCAGCGCGAGCACTTCATCGTGGGGTAAAGCGCCCTGCACCCGGATCTCGGGGTGGCCCGCGGCGAGCTTCTTCAGGGCAGCGAGGTCCGATCCCTCACCGACGAAGTCTACGGTGAAGCCGTTATTGGTTCGCGCAAGCGCCGCGATGACGGCTCGCGCAAAATACAGCGGCCGCTTGACCGGTTCGCAGCGCGCCACCCAGAGAAAGACCGGTCGGCGTGCCTGCTCCGCGGTGAGCGGGTTGGAGGCGATCTCCGTCGTGGCAATCGGGTTGGGGATCACCGAGATGGTGCCCGCGATACCGGCGGCAGCGAGATCCTCCGCCTGGTGTTTCGAGGGCGAGACCACCTGCTTGGCGCGCCCCGCCATCGCGAGCACGAGGTTGCGCAGCAGGTTGTCGGTCTTGCGCGGGGTGAACAGGATGTTGGGGATCTTCTCACCGATCAACCGTTCGAGCCCCCAGCGGATGAACCAGGCGACGGATGCCTGCGGTGGCCCCTCGCTCGCCCAGTAGAAGCTGTGCACGGTGTGCACGAGCGGGATCCCCATGTTGGCGGCCGCCCCATCGACCGCGTGGGCCAGCCCGAATTCGGTCTGCACATGAACAACGTCCACCTGCTCAGCACGCAGGTACTTTTCCAGCGCGGCGACACTTCGGGCATTATTCGGGATCACGGCGAGATCGAGCACCGGCAGTCGGAACAGAGGCTTGACCACGAGGCCGTCGGCAGATGGCTGGTATCGCTTTCCCCGTACCCCGCGGGCGGGAGAGACGACGATCACGGTGTGGCCGGCCTCTTCGAGCGCGATCTTCTGTTGCCGCATCGAAGTCTGGGCACCCCCGACATAGTCGAAGTAGTAGTCGCTGACGATGGCGATCTTCAGCGGGACGCCTGGTGCCCCGGTCATACGCTCCGAAAGGCCAGAACGGCGTTGTGGCCGCCGAACCCGAACGAGTTGCTGATGGCGAGCAACGGTCCGTCGCCGAGCGAGCGGGGGCTCGTGACGACGTCGAGCGGGATCTCGGGATCCTGCTCGGTGAGGTTGATCGTGGGAGGTGCGGTGCGATCGCGGATCGCGAGGATCGTGAACATCGCCTCGAGCACCCCGGTACCGCCCAGCAGATGCCCTGTTGCGCCCTTGGTAGCCGAGATAGGGATGTTGTGGATGCGGTCGCCGAAAGCCGCTTTGAGCGCCGCGTACTCGGCGATGTCGCCTATCGGTGTGCTCGTCGCGTGAGCGTTGATGTGATCGACCTCGTCGGGCATCGCACCGGCCTGGGCGAGTGCGAGCGCGATCGCCCGGGATGCTCCACGACCCTCGGGGTCGTTCGCGGTGATGTGGTACGAATCGGCGGTGATGCCACCCCCGGCGACTTCGGCGTAGATGTGAGCGCCGCGCGCGAGCGCGTGCTCCTCGGTCTCCATCACGATGCTGCCGGCACCCTCTCCCATGACGAAACCGTCACGGTCGATGTTGTAGGGGCGCGAGGCAGTCTCGGGGGAGTCGTTACGCCGGGAGAGTGCCTGCATCGAGGAGAACGACGCGAGCGTGATCGGGTGGATGGCAGACTCCGTGCCCCCCGCGATGATCACGTCGGCAAGGCCGAGCTGCAGGTTCGTGTAGGCATTGTAAATCGACTCGGTGCTGGATGCGCAGGCCGAGGCGACGGTGTGGGCGAAAGCTCTTGCCTGAAGGTCCATCGAGATGGCAGCGGATGCCGCATTTGGCATGAGCATGGGGACCGTCATCGGGAGCACGCGGCGCGGGCCCTTTTCGCGGAGGGTGTCCCAGGCGTCGAGCAGGCTCCAGAGCCCGCCGATACCGGTCGCGTAGTCCACGCCGAGGCGCTCGGGGGATACCTCGGGCGCGCCGGCATCCGCCCACGCTTCGCGCGCCGAGATGAGGGCGAACTGTGAGGAGGGATCGAGCCGCTTCGTTTCTTGGCGGGTGAGCACTTGATCCGGGCGCACCCTGGCCTCGGCGGCGAAGGTCACCGGAAGTTCGTACTGGGCAACCCACTCGTGGGTCAGGGAGTGCACGCCTGACTTTCCGGCGAGGAGAGCGGCCCACGATTCGGGGGCGGTGCCACCCAGGGGGGAACTGGCACCGATTCCGGTGACAACGATTTTCTTGGTCATGGCGGCAACTCTCTGGTGAATAGACGCGAATGGCGTCGTCCGACGGGCGCGGCCAGCCCGGGTGGTGCGTGGGCTGGCCAGCCGCGTTGGTGGGCCCAGCGGACCCGGGTTCTCATCGGGCGGTACTGGTCGGGCGGTGCTGGTTGGGCGGTGCTAGTTGGGCGGTGCTAGTCCTGCGCCGCGACGATGAAGCTCACGGCGTCGCCCACGGTCTTGAGATTCTTGACCTCTTCATCCGGGATCTTCACGTCGAACTTCTCTTCTGCGTTGACCACGATGGTCATCATCGAGATCGAGTCGATGTCGAGGTCATCGGTGAACGACTTGCCCAGCTCCACCGAGTCGATGGCGATGCCGGTTTCGTCATTGATGAGCTCGGCGAGACCGGCCAGTACTTCTTCGGTGGACAGTGCCATTGTGTTATCTCCTTGGGGGTGTCGTTTGACCGTTGATTATCTTACGGGAGCACAACGACCTGGGCTCCGAAGACCAGGCCGGCGCCGAATCCGATCTGCAGTGCTAGACCCCCGCTCAGTTCGGGATGCTCGGCGAGCAGCCGGTGGGTGGCGAGGGGGATCGACGCGGCCGAGGTGTTGCCGGTGGTGGCGATGTCACGCGCGATAATCACGGATTCGGGCAGCTTGAGCTGCTTTGCGAACTCGTCGATGATGCGCATGTTGGCCTGGTGGGGAATAAACGCCGCGAGGTCTGCCGCGGTGATTCCCGCGGCATCCAGGGCTTGCTTAGCGACCTTGGCCATGTCCCAGACCGCCCATCGAAAGACGGTCTGGCCCTCCTGGCGAAGGGTCGGCCACTCGGCGGTGCCGTCGCGGAAGTCGGTGAGCGTGGAGTTCATCCCGACGGCATCCGCCTTCGATCCGTCCGAGCCCCACACCGCCGGAGCGATACCGGGGGTGTCGCTCGGTCCGATGACTACCGCGCCTGCTCCGTCGCCGAGCAGGAATGAGATGGAGCGATCGGTGGGGTCCACGACGTCGGAGAGCTTCTCGGCGCCGATCACCAGGGCGTAATGTGCGGCACCGGAGCGGATGAGCGCGTCGGCCTGGGTGACCGCATAGCTGAATCCGGCACAGGCGGCATTGGTGTCATAGGCCGCTGCCGGGTTGGACCCGACTCGATCCGCCACGACCGCAGCCATTGACGGGGTCTGCCGCACGTTACTGATGGTCGCGATGATCACGAGGTCGATCTGGTCGGCGGCGACGCCAGACTTCCCAATGGCCTCGCGGGCGGCGTCCGTGGCGAGGTCGACCGCGAGGATGCCGGCGGAGGCCCGCGTGCGGGTGATGATGCCCGTTCGCTGCTGGATCCATTCGTCGCTGGAATCGATCGGGCCGATGAGCTCGTCGTTGGGGACGACCAGGTCGCCGCGCGCAGCGCCATAGCTATAGATGCGGGTGAATTCCGCACCGTGGGTCTGGTTCAGGATGGGGTGGCTCATGACTTCCCGTCAATCAGGTCGAATGCCGCGGAGAGATCGTCCGGAGTCTTGACGGCCACTGCAGGCACTCCCGTGAGGCCGCGTTTCGCCAGGCCCACCAGGGCACCGGCGGGCGCTATCTCTATCAGTCCGGTGACGCCAGCGGCCGCAAAAGCGTCCATTGTCTTATCCCACCGTACAGGGGACGAGACCTGCCCGACGAGCAGGTCGATGAATGCGGCTCCGCTCGAGACGACAGTTCCGTCGCGATTGCTCCAGATGGTCAGTGCCGGGTCGTGCGTCTGGATATCCGCCACTACTGTCGACAGGTGAGCGACGGCCGGAGACATGTACCGCGTGTGGAATGCGCCCGCGACCTGGAGAGGGATGACCCGCGCCCTGGCCGGAGGAGCCTCCTTGAGTGCGGCGAGAGCATCACAGGCACCGGCGACCACGATCTGGCCGCCACCGTTGAAGTTCGCCGGCTCGAGTCCGAGTTCGGCGAGCCGTGCGAGCAGCTCGTCTTCCGCAGCACCGATGACCGCGCTCATGCCGGTGGGCTCGAGGGCCGCGGCACTGGCCATGGCCAATCCGCGTTCGCGCACGAGAATCATCGCATCTGTCTCGCTGAGGATGCCGGCAGCGGCAGCGGCGGTCACCTCGCCGACCGAGTGTCCGGCGACCCCGCCGATCTGCTCCCGGCGGCCATCGAGCAGGGCTGCGAGGGTGAGGAGTCCGGCGGCGACGATGAGGGGCTGCGCGACTGCCGTGTCGCGAATCGTGTCGGCGTCCGAGGTGGTCCCGTGCCGTGCCAGGTCGATGCCCGCCGCATCCGACAGTGCCGACAGATGATCGGCGAATCGGGGTTCAGCCAGCCAGGGAGAGAGGAAGCCCGGAGTTTGCGAACCCTGGCCGGGACAGACGACGACGATCACTAGTCAAGTCTGCCGTGCTTGCACGCGGCGCGACCTGTAGGACACCACCAACAAACAGCCCACACATTGGCGAGTTCCACAGGGGTGTGGCCCGTAGCTGTGCGCCTCCTCCCTGCGCGAAATGCATGGATTTCGGATCGCGGAGCCGCGATTCACCTCCACACGCTGTCAGGAGGCTGGGGCAAGTGCGGTCCTCAGCGACGACGCAGCGGCGCGTCTGGCTCTGCGATCGATCCGATGATGAGAGCAGCTTGCAGGATGAGGGACTCGCGGGCGCCCGTGGCATCCCATCCGATCACCTCGGAGACGCGCTTGAGGCGATAGCGCACGGTGTTGGGGTGCACGAACAGCTCGCGAGCGGTGGCTTCGAGTGATCGACCGTTGTCGAGATAGCACCACAGGGTGGCGAGCAACTCTGTGGAGTGCGCTTGCAGCGGCTTGTAGATGCGATTGATGAGTGTCGCGCGGGCGAGGGCGTCTCCGGCGAGTGCACGCTCGGGAAGCAGGTCGTCGGCGAGGGTGGGACGCGGGGCGTTGCGCCACGAGCGGGCGACGGCGAAACCGGCGAGCGCGGCCTTGGCGCTGCGGGATGCCTCCACGAGGGAGGGCACCTGGTGGCCGAGTACGAGATGGCCGTCACCGAAACCCGGCTCGAGCGCCGACGCGATCTCGAGGAACGGCGTGAGTGTCGCATCCACGGGCTCGTCGTTCTGGGGGGTCGGATGAGCGCGCCCGATCACGAGTACGAGCCGGCTTCCCTGCACCCCGATCAGCACGTCGGCATCGAGGTGCCGCGCAGTGCGGCGCAGCATGTCGACATCGAGCATCTTCGGCGCGGTGCCGACCAGTACGGACACCTCTCCGTGCCCGTGCCAGCCGAGCGCCGCGATGCGCGATGGCAGTTCGTCGTCGTATTCACCACTGAGGATCGAGTCGACGACGAGAGCTTCGAGACGGGCATCCCACAGTCCGCGGGCCTCGGCCGCGCGGGCGTAGACATCCGCCGCGGCGAAGGCGATCTCCCGCGAGTAGAGCAGGATTGCCTCGCGCACCGTCTCGTCGGCACCCCTGACGCGGTCTTCGACCACTTCCACCGTGACCCGGATGAGTTGAAGGGTCTGCGTGAGGCTCACGGAGCGCAGCAACTCCCGGGGTGCTGCGCCGAAAACATCCGCCGCGATCCAGGGTGTTGAGGTGGGGTCGTCGTACCAGTGGATGAAGGAGGTGATGCCCGCCTGCGCGACCAACCCGACCGCTGACCTCCGACCCGGGGGCATTTCGCCGTACCAGGAGAGGGTGTCATCGAGTCGTTTGAGGGTCGCAGTAGCGAGTTCGCCGGAGATCGCCCGAAGCCAGGCGAGTGTCTGTTCCTTTGTCTTGACCGCGGGTGCCATATCGTCGTGAGCGTCGGGCTAGCTCTCGCCGCCCGCCGTACCCGTAGTGCCGGCCGTCACATCGTGCAGGCGATAGCGTTCGATTGCCTGCTGCGGGATGCCCGGGTGCAGCTTTCCCTGGGCCACCAGCAATTCGAGCGTCCGAACCACCAGCGAGGGGCCATCGATCTTGAAGAAACGGCGAGCTGCGGCACGGGTGTCAGAGAAACCGAAGTCATCGGCGCCGAGGGTCGCGAAGTCTCCCGGCACAAAGGCACGGATCTGATCGGGTACCGCGTGCATGAAGTCGGTGACCGCAACGAATGGCCCCTCGGCTCCCGCGAGTTTCTGCGTCACATACGGCACGCGTTTTTCCGAGTTGGGGTTGAGGAAGTTCTGTTCCGCGGCGGCGAGACCGTCGCGGCGCAGTTCGGTCCAGGATGTCACGGACCAGACATCCGCCGAAACGCCCCAGTCCTCGGCGAGAAGCTGCTGGGCCTCGAGGGCCCACGGCACGGCGACACCGGACGCGAGCAACTGTGCCTTCGGTCCCTGCACCGCGCTGGTGTTCAGCCGGTAGATGCCCTTGAGCAGCCCGTCGACATCGAGATCCTCCGGCTCGGCCGGTTGCACCATCGGCTCGTTGTACACCGTGAGGTAGTACATGACGTTCGGGTGCGGATGGGAGCCCCCGTACATGCGATCGAGCCCGTCCTTGACGATGTGGCCGAGTTCGTAGCCGTACGCAGCGTCATAGGAGATGACAGCCTGGTTGGTGGAGGCGAGGAGGATCGAGTGACCGTCGGCGTGCTGCAGTCCCTCGCCGGTGAGCGTGGTGCGGCCTGCGGTGGCGCCGACGATGAAGCCGCGTGCCATTTGGTCGCCGGCAGCCCACATCGCGTCCCCCGTGCGCTGGAATCCGAACATCGAATAGAAGACGTAGACGGGAATCAGTGGCTCACCATGCGTGGCATAGGACGTGCCCGCTGCGGTGAACGCCGCGAAGCCTCCCGCTTCGTTGATGCCCACATGCAGGATCTGGCCCTGGGCGCTCTCCTTATAGGCGAGCAGCTGTTCGCGGTCCACGGAGGTGTACTGCTGCCCGCTGGGGTTGTAGATCTTGGCAGTGGGGAAGTAAGCGTCCATACCGAAGGTACGGGCCTCATCCGGGATGATCGGTACGATCCGGTGCCCGAAGTCCTTGGATCTGAGCAGGTCCTTGAGCAGGCGGGCGAAGGCCATGGTGGTGGCGATCTCCTGCTTACCCGAGCCCTTCTTCGCAATGGCGTAGGCAGACTCATCCGGCAGGCTCACCGGCACATGGCGAGTGCGTCGCTCGGGAAGGTAACCGCCGAGGGCGGCACGGCGCTCGCGGATGTACTGGATAGCCTCGTCATCCTCACCCGGGTGGTAATAGGGCGGAAGGTACGGGTTCTCCTCGAGCACGGCATCCGTGATCGGGATGCGCATCGCGTCGCGGAACTGCTTGAGGTTGTCGAGCGTCAGCTTCTTCATCTGGTGGGTCGCGTTGCGTCCCTCGAACGACGGACCGAGGCCGTATCCCTTCACCGTCTTAGTGAGGATCACGGTGGGCTGGCCCTTGTGCTCGGATGCCGCCTTGAAGGCCGCGTACACCTTGCGATAGTCGTGACCGCCGCGCTTGAGCCCCCAGACCTGGTCGTCCGTGTAGTCCTTGACCATCTCGAGAGTGCGGGGGTCGCGTCCGAAGAAGTTCTCGCGCACGTAGGCGCCGCTCTCGGCCTTATAGGTCTGATAGTCGCCATCGGGAGTGCGATTCATCAGGTCGCGCAGCGCGCCCTCAGAGTCACGCGCGAGCAGTTCATCCCACTCGCGTCCCCAGATCACCTTGATGACATTCCATCCGGCACCGCGGAAGAAGCTCTCCAGTTCCTGGATGATCTTGCCGTTACCGCGTACGGGACCGTCAAGGCGTTGCAGGTTGCAGTTGATCACGAAGTTGAGGTTGTCGAGGCCGTCGTTCGCGGCCAGCTGGAGGGCACCGCGGCTCTCCACCTCATCCATCTCGCCGTCGCCGAGGAACGCCCAGACTTGGCTGTCGGAGGCGTCCTTGATGCCGCGATTGGTGAGGTATTTGTTCGACTGGGCCTGGTAAATCGCATTGATCGGACCAAGACCCATCGACACCGTGGGGAACTGCCAGAACTCCGGCATGAGACGCGGATGCGGGTAGGACGAGAGTCCGCCGCCCTGATGGGACTTTTCCTGGCGAAACCCGTCGAGCTGGTCGGTCGACAAGCGCCCCTCGAGGAACGCACGGGCATACATGCCGGGGGAGGCGTGGCCCTGATAGAAGATCTGGTCGCCGCCGCCGACATGGTCTTGGCCGCGGAAGAAGTGATTGCTGCCGACCTCGTAGAGAGTCGCGGATCCGGCGTAGGTGGAGATGTGCCCGCCGACGGAGATGCCGGGGCGCTGGGCGCGGTGCACCATGATGGCAGCGTTCCAGCGCAGCCAGGCACGATAACGCCGCTCGAGTTCCTCGTCGCCCGGAAATTCGGGCTCGTTCTCGGGAGCGATCGTGTTGAGGTAGTCGGTGGTCGGAACCATCGGTACTCCGAGGTGGAGCTCCTTCGACCGCTTCAGCAGGCTGAGAATGATCTCCCGTCCACGTTCGTGGCCCTGCGCTGCCACCAGCGCGTCGAGGGACTCCTGCCATTCCGCAGTTTCCTCAGGGTCCTGGTCGGTGTGATTCACCGAGTAGGGGTCCTGGTCGTTTACCGTCAACGTCGACCTCACATCTTTTCCGTGGACAATCCGTACCCCCCGGCGGCGACGACCGGGTTACGACCGTTGCCGGGATGAAGGGCCCCATCGATTCTAGTTCTCGAAGCCGCCGCCTCCTGCGCACAGTGCTCGATTTGCTGACGAGGGGAGTTGGTCTGTATCGAGCCGCGGCTCGACACGACGGCCGCGGGGAGTTCTCCGACGAGTACAGCGACACGATCGAACACGCACACCGTTGGTGCTGGGCGGTGTCAGGCGTATGCTTATCACTCGTGTTTACCGGATGTTCACATCTTCCGGAGAATAGGAACTGCACATGGCTCTGGAAAACGACACCCAGGCACCCGATTTCGAACTCCCCAACCAATTCGGGGAGCACATCAGGCTGAGTGACTTTCGCCACAAGAAGCCGGTTGCGCTCGTCTTCTTCCCCCTTGCCTTCTCGAGCACCTGCACCAGCGAGCTCTGCGAACTGCGTGACAATCTCACGCTCTTCAGCGATAAGGGTATCGAACTACTCGGTGTCTCCGTGGACTCCAAGGCCACCCTTCGCGCCTTCGCCGAAGCGGACGGGTATGACTTCAACCTTCTCGCCGACTTTTGGCCCCATGGGGCAGTCGCCAAAGAGTACGGCGTCTTCCTGCCCGAGAAGGGCTTCGCAAACCGCGCCAGCTTCCTCATCGACGCGAACGGAATCATCCGCGCCAGCTTCGTCACGGCCCCCGGCCAGGCGCGTTCGATCGCGGCCTATCGCGAAGCGCTTGCTGAACTCTCTCCGCTCACCGTCTAGCGTTCGACCGCCATTTTCGAGTCGAGTCGCCGCAGGATCTCCTGGAGTTCGGCGATCATCTCGAGTTGGCGGTTGTTGATCTCCAGCACAGCGTCGATATCATCCTTCGCTGCGAGATTGGTCTCATAGTCGTGCTGTGACAGGGCCGCGGCTATCCCATCCTGGCGCTTCGCCGCGATGAGAAGAATCGCCCCCTGCAAACCGGCCAGCATGCTGAGAAACAGGTTGAGCAGGATGAACGGATACGGGTCCCAGCCCCTCATCGCCGTGTTCAGGATCGCCCACACCACCATGAACCCCAGGAAGCCCCCCACGAACTTCCAGCTGCCCATGCCGTTTCGCATGATGTCGGCCGCCCGTTCGCCGCGGGTGAGGTTCGCGCGATGGTCTTCATGCCAGTTGCGAATGGGGTTCGGGTGCTTCGGGTGCTTGACTGCGGTGCGGGGTGTCGTCATGGTGTGAGTGTAAGCGGGCCGCGACGCGCGAGCCGTGCGAATGCCTGTACCATGTTGATTCGTCGCAGCCGCCCTCGCGGGCGTGCGCTGCGGGCCTTTAGCTCAGTTGGTAGAGCGCCACGTTTACACCGTGGATGTCATCGGTTCGAGCCCGGTAGGGCCCACCAGTTAACACCACTCACTCGCCGGTGTCGTGTTCCTGATCATCGAACGGTCTCCGGCCAATCCCGGTTCGGCCTCAAGGACGAGCCGCCTCATCATTTTGGGGGTGATGCCTGCGGCAGACATGCGGCCGCGCTCGGCGGGATCACCTCCTTTTCTCAAGAATGCCGGACGATTGATGCGTCGCCCGCAACGGGAGTCCCGCGATGTGTGGCAGTCTCGTCGCCATGGCAATGACCCGACAACTAATCACTCTGGCCGATGGCCGCACCCTCGATATCTTTGTTTCCGGCGACGACGGTGCGCCCCTGGTGGTCGATCTTCCCGGTACCCCTGAGGGCCATCGCCTCCTTCCCTCCCTGGAAGAGGCCGCGGCGGCGACCGGGGTCCGAATCGCCTCGCTCGCACGCCCGGGCTATGCCGACTCCACTCGTCTGCCCGGTCGAACGGTTGCCGACGTGGTGCCCGACGTACTGGCAATGGCCGATGTGCTCGGCGTTCAGCAGTTCGCGGTCATGGGTACCTCCGGTGGCGGGCCGCATGCGCTGGCCTGCGGAGCCCTCGCCGGCGACCGGTGCGTCGCCGTCGCGGTCGTCAGCGGTGTGGGTCCGTGGGCCGCGGAGGGGCTGGACTTTCTCGACGGGATGGGAGAAGGCAACGAGGTCGAATTCGGTGCGGCCGTGGAGGGAGAAAGTCAACTGCGTGAGCTGCTCGTGCTCTGGCGCGAAGAGATCCTGGCGGCGGGGGAGCAGGGCACCCTCGCCTCCCTGGAGAGCGTTCTGAGCCCGCCGGACCAGAAGGTCATGACTGGGGACTTTGCCCAGCACATGCATGAGAGCTTCCTGCTTGCACTACAGAATGGCGTGGACGGCTGGGGCGACGACGACCTTGCCTTCACGCGGCCCTGGGGTTTCGATCTTGCTCGCCTGGGCGTGCCCGTCTTCCTCTGGCAGGGAGAACAGGACCTCATGGTGCCCCCGGCCCACGGTCGCTGGCTGGCCGACGCGGTGCCGAACTGCCGCGCACGGCTGCTGCCCGAGGACGGCCACCTCACCATGCTCCTGAATCGCCCCGCCGAAATTCTCGCGGATCTCGCCGCCGCGCTCCACGGCCAGGACTGAGTCCGTCGCGGTGGCCATCAGAATCCACGTCGGGTGTTGGCAAGAGCGCAGTGGAGGTGCGCCACTTCGTCGAGATCTAGTTATCTGGGACGCGCCGATTTCGCACGGGAACACCTCTTCTGAGGCGTCGTCTATCGCGCACTGTCGCTGCCGGGGTGCGATGGAGTCTGAAAGCCTGCGCTACACCCGCGATGAACGGAACTACCGAGCTGTGCTGGAACACAGCGGCCGCCTGACCGGGATCGAGCTTCTTCGCACGAGGTTGCGTTTCGAGCGGCTCTGGACGCGCTGGCCTCGGTGGGCTCATTTGTGCCTCGACCAGCAACCTACCGAGGTTGGAAGTCTGTCCCTCTCGATTGCAGTGGTGTCGCAGGACCCTCAACCACGATCAGTCCCGCTCACATCGCATTACCGATGTACGAGTACTTCACGAACACCTCGGATGCAAGCCCGGATTCCCCCAATACGCCCTGCACCGCGGTCAGCATGTACTTCGAGTCCCAGCCCATGTAGAGGAAGTTCGACTCATCCAGCGCATCCCACTGGCCGTTCCACGCCTGCGCATCGAAGATGGGGCCGCCCCGACGGGTGCTGAAAGCGACGACGTCGGCGCGAGCATTCGCCCAGAGTCGCTTGAAAATGCGGTTGAACAGGGACTTGACGTCGGAGACCTCCCAGTGCTCACCGCGGTATTCCACGTACTCGAACTCGCGCTGCCAGCCCTGCGGCCATCCGCGACGACGCTGCGTGTCGAGGATCGGTGTGAGGCCGTCATCATCGATGCCCACCGTCGCCGGGCGAGCCCAGATGGCCAGGAAGTCGACAGTGAGCCGCGCGGTTCGCTCGCTGATCGCAGCGGTTCCCCAGGCCGGGATGTCGGCGAGGGTGCGGGTCGCCGGGATCGCGCTCGTCGCATAGAGGGCCCGTTTCTC
>JBBRDX010000070.1:0-14014 GCA_038203515.1 Actinomycetales bacterium
GGTGAGCTCTTCGCGGAACTTCTGGCAGCGGGTATGGAAGACACATCCGGTTGGCGGGTTGCTCGGGCTCGGAAGGTCACCGGTGAGCAGGATCCGCTCCCGACGCCGTTCCTTACGCGGGTCAGGCACCGGAACAGCGGACATCAGTGCGTGAGTGTACGGATGCAGCGGCTCGGAGTAGAGCGTGTCACGGTCGGCGATTTCCATGATCTTGCCGAGGTACATCACCGCAACACGATCGGCGATGTGGCGGACGACAGACAGGTCATGCGCGATGAAGACGAAGGCGACTCCGAACTCCAGCTGCAGGTCTTCGAGAAGGTTGACAACCTGCGCCTGCACCGACACGTCGAGCGCCGACACCGGCTCATCGCAGACGATGAGTTTCGGACGAAGTGCCAGGGCGCGGGCGATTCCGATTCGCTGTCGCTGGCCGCCGGAGAATTCGTGCGGGTAGCGGTTGTAGTGCTCGGGGTTCAGTCCGACGCGCTCCATCATCCCCTGCACCTCAGCTTTGATGCCGTGTTCGGTCTTCACCCCCTGGATGCGGAACGGTGCACCGACGATAGTTCCGATGGTGTGCCGCGGGTTCAGCGAGGAGAAAGGATCCTGGAAGATCATCTGGATCTGGCTGCGGTACGACTTCATCTCCCGAGGCTTGAGCCCTGCGATGTCGCGCCCGTCGAAGCGGATCTCGCCAGAGGTCGGCTCGAGGAGCTTGCTGATCACCCGCCCGGTGGTCGATTTACCACAACCGGATTCCCCGACGAGACCGAGAGTCTGGCCCTGGTCAAGAGAGAAACTCACGCCATCGACGGCCTTGATCGGCTTGCCACGGCGGCCGAGGAGACCGGAGCCGCCCCCCGGGAAGTACTTCGAGACGCCCCGGACAGACAGGAGCGGCTCACCACCCGAAGTCGATGCTGGCGAGGATACTGCGGTGGTTTCATTAATCACTGCGAAGGTTCTCTCTTTGCGAAGCATAAATAGCGTGCCGGGCGGGACTACAGACTTGGCGAAATCTCGGTGAGCCAGATCTCCTGGCGTTGAGCCGCGGGAATATGGCATCGCACCGCATGGCCAGGCGTCGGGCCCTGCTCGAGATCGGGATGCACGGTGCGGCACCTGTCGCCGTCGACCCGGTCGGTGAACGGACAACGTGTGTTGAACACGCATCCGCTCGGAACGTTGATGAGCGACGGTGGTGATCCGGGAATAGGGGTGAGCCGCGTCTGGCGGTCTCGGTCCATTCGCGGCATCGAGCGGAGCAGGCCCCAGGTGTATGGCATCTCGGGCGCGTAGAAGAGGTCGTCGACCGGGCCCATCTCGACGCACTGTCCGCCGTACATCACGAGTACCTTGTCGCAGGTCTCGGCGACAACCCCAAGGTCGTGCGTGATCAGGATGACGGCCGAGTTCAGCTCGTCGTGAAGTTCCTTGATCAGCTCGAGAATCTGGGCCTGAACGGTGACGTCGAGAGCGGTGGTCGGCTCGTCGGCGATCAGCAACTGCGGCTGGCAGATCAGGGCCATCGCGATCATCGCGCGCTGGCGCATTCCGCCGGAGAACTGGTGGGGATAGTCGTTGTAGCGGCTCGGGGCGTTCGGGATTCCGACCTTTTCGAGCATGCGGATGGCTTCGGCCTTGGCGTCCTTCTTCGACACCTTGGTGTGAACGAGATATGCCTCGCTGATCTGCGTGCCGACTGAGTAGAACGGATGAAGCGACGAAAGCGGGTCCTGGAAGATCATCCCCATCTCGCTTCCGCGAAGATCACGCACCTCGTCTTCCGTCGCGCCGACGATTTCGCGCCCGTCAAGCCAGATCTCACCGGTCACTTGTGCGTTCGAACCCTTATGCAGGCCGAGAATCGCGAGACTTGTGACCGATTTCCCCGAACCCGACTCTCCGACAATGCCGAGGATCTCACCACGCTCGAGTTCGAAAGAAAGCCCGTCGACGCTCTTGACGAGGCCGTCAGCGGTCGGAAAGTGCACCCGAAGATCTTTGACCTCGAGGAAGGCGCGCCTGGGTCCACCGCCGCGAAGCGTTGGAGCGGGAAGAGGAGTAGTCATTGCTGGCCTTTTACTGATAGACGGTGACGCGCGGGTCGATGAACGCGTACAGGATGTCGACGATGAAGTTGGCGATCACCAGCACAACGGCCGCGATGATGGTCACCCCGAGAATCACGGGGAGATCCTGTTGCTGGATCGCTTGGATAGAGAGATAGCCCAGCCCTCGCAGGTTGAAGACCGTCTCTGTGATGACCGTTGAACCGACGAGGGTTCCGAGGTCGATACCGAAGATCGTGACGATCGGAGTGATCGCCGCACGGAGTCCGTGTCGCACAATCACCGTTGGACGAGTGAGCCCCTTTGCCCTCGCCGTTCGAATGTAGTCCTCCCCCATGGTTTCGATCATGTTGGAGCGTGTGAGTCTGGCGTACAACGCCCCGAAGAGGAAGGCGAGGCTGACCCAGGGCAGGATCATGCTTCGGAACCACTGGGCCGGGTCCTGAGTGATCGGCAGGTACGAGACATCAGGAAGCACGCCGAGCGTGTACTCGAAGATGAGAAGCAGCAGCGGGCCGGTGAAGAAGATGGGAAGCGACACGGCAGCAAGAGAGCCGGTCATTCCGACCCGATCCACGAGTGATCCCGGGTTCAGCGCGGAGAAGGTTCCGACGGTGACGCCACCGATGAGCCAGAGGATCGCCGCACCGATACACAGGCTGATGGTGACGGGTGCCGCTGTCGCCATCATGGTGCCGACCAGCTGGTGCTGGCGGAACGAGTATCCGAAACACGGGGCGGGACACTGGATCGGGGTGCTGACCCCATCGGTGATGGTCTGGCCGAAGAGGATGCCCGACAGGAAATGCCAGTACTGCGCGTAGAGGGGAAGGTCGAATCCGAAGCGGTGGATCAGAGCCTTCATCTGGATGGAATCGGGAGGGAAGGGTATTTTGCCGATGTAGTAGTAGACGGGAGACGTGTGCGAGAGCGTCGGGACGATCTGGAAAATGAGGAACGTCACAACGCTCACTATCCACACCACAACAATTGCGCCCAGTAGACGGACGACGATAAATCGGATCATAGCCTTTTTCCGCAAAGGAAGGGGTGGCCGGCCGGAGCGGGGCTCCGACCGGCCACCGTGGGGTTTTTTGGCCTACTACTTGCCGCCGGTACCGACGTTGACGAAGTCGTAGAGTCCGAACGCCAGGGCGTTATCGGACGTGACATTAGTCAGGCGCGGGTTGCGGTAGTAGATCGACTTTCCAAACAGGATCGGAAGGTACACCGCATCCTTCATGACCTGGTCGTCAAGCTTCCGGAAGTCGGCATCGGTGGACTTGCCATTCGGTGCGGCATCGAGGATCTTGTTGATGACCGGGTCGTTCAGGCTGGGATAGTTCGTGTTTCCCGTTGGGACGATATCTGCGCCGTTGGCAATAGAATTCCAGAATCCGTATCCGGTGGGGAAGTCAGCTCCCCAGGCCGCCATCGCGATTCCGATGCCCTGATTCACGATGTTCGTCGGCGAGCCGATGAACGTCGAGTAGTAGCTCGAGGATGCCGACGTCGTCTCGGTGACCTTGATGCCCACCCGAGCGAGTGCGGTCTGCAGCGAGGCGAACACCTTCGGGGCGATCTGGCTCGGTGTTGAGTACGCCACCTTGGTGGCGAAACCGTTGGGCTGGCCACACTTGACAAGCGCTGCCTTCGCCTTGGCGACATCACCGGTGTTATCTTTTCCACTGTTGTACATGTTGGCGGTGGCGCTGTGACCGGCAATGGTCGGTGGGGTCATCGATCCCGCTGCCACACCGGCGGTCGTTCCACCGAAAGCCTGCACGAGCTCGGCCTTGTTGGTCGCGTAGAAGATCGCCTGGCGGCAGTAGACGTTCGGGATGACCGACGGCATGACTGTCATGTAGCGGGTGAAGGCTGTCGTGGGATTATCGGCGTTGACCTTGAACTTCGGGTTCGTCAGGATCTTGGACTTGAGGGTCGTTCCGACGTCGAGGTCGGCTCGGGCGTCGGCGGTACCGGCTGCGAGCTTGCTGTCGATATCGTTCTCGTCCGAGTCGATCGTCAGGTCGATTTCGTTGGCCACGGGCTTGCGAATCTTGTCCGTCGACTGCTTCCAGAACTTGTTGCGCACGAAGGTGACCGACTGGGTCGGCACGTACTTCGTAAATACGAACGGACCGGAGGAGACGGGCTGCTTGCCGTAGTCCGCCCCGACGAATCCGGTGCCACCTTCGACCTTGTACGGCACCGGAGCAGAAGCAGCCATTGCCATTAGGTAGTTGAAGTCGGAATATGAGGTCGAGAGGTTGAACTCGATGGTGGAATCCGTCGTGACGATCGAAGCGAGGTCACCGCTCTTGTAGGGGCCGAGGTAGTCCGCCGGGTGGCTGATCGTTGCGAGGAAGTATGAGGCCGGGCCACCATTGATAATGTCGGTCGCGAAGAGACGCTCGATGCCGTACTTCACGTCCTTCGGAGTGATGTCGGTACCATCCGAATACTTGAGGCCCTTCTGGAGGGTATAGGTCCACTTGGTGTAGTCGGCGTTATGGGTTCCCATATCGGTCGCGAGGTCCGGAGCAAGGACCGGCTTCGAGCCATTGACCTTCTGGTAACCGAGGAGGGATCGGGTGTATAGCCGCTGCATGTTCCAGCACCAGCCGTAGTAGGTGTTCTGTGGGTCCCATGAGTCGCAGTCGGTCGAGGAGAGCAGCTTCACGGTGCCGCCCTTCACTGTTGACGGGTTGACGATGCCGTCGACTGCCGCGTTGAAGCTCGACGCTCCACTGGCAGTGGTCGGCGTTGCCGAACTGGAACAGCCGACCAGTGCCATCGCCGTGGCGGCCAGAAGGCCGACAAGGACGATACCTCTTCTTTTGATCTTCATCGGAAGATTTCCTTTGTTTGCGGTGGTAGTGCAGTTTTCAGCTGCATGGGGTGAGCCCGGGGGCCCCGTCGCTTCGAACCGAGCTCGGTGCGACTCGATTCGTTGCGGACGTCACTGTGTTCACCTGTGTTGGCTTCATCGGGTCGACTTGGGGTCCAGCGCATCGCGCAGACCATCACCGAACAGGTTGAAGGCGAGAACAGAAATGAAGATCACCATTCCCGGGAAGATCAGATAGAGCGGATCGACCTGGAAATAGTTTCCTGCGTCCGAGAGCATTTGCCCCCAGGACGGAATGGGCGGTGGAACACCGACACCGAGGTACGAGAGCCCGGCCTCACCGAGCATGTTGGTCGGAATGGTGAGCGACGTGTAGACGAGGATCGGTCCGATCAGGTTGGGCATGATCTCTCGTGCCATGATCCAGCCGTTACCCGCGCCGAGGCTGCGCGCGGCATCCACAAATTCTTTTTCGCGAATGGACAGCACCTGGCCGCGAACGATTCGTCCGATGTAGGGCCAGCCGAAGAATCCGAGGACGAAGATGATGATCGCGAATCGGACCACTGCAGCGCTGCTCAAAATGGACACAACCGCGATGAGGGAAAGCGAGAGAAGCAGTGTCGGGAAGGACAGCAGAACGTCCATGGTGCGCGAGATGAGCGTGTCAACCCAGCCACGATAGAACCCGGCTATCAATCCGAGACTGACGCCGAGGATCAACGAAAGCGCTGTGGCGAGACTCGAGATGATCAGGGACACCCGAGCACCCTGCATCAGCTGGGCCATGATGTCCTGGCCGAGCACCGGGCTGACTCCGAACCAATGGCTCGAACTGATGCCGCCGAAAGCACCCGTCGGAAGGTTTGTGGCCGGATCGAGCAGCGATCCAGCCCCGACGGAGTGGTGCTCGAGGTAATTCTGACCGTAGAGCGCCGAGAGCTGGTCCGCGAAGATCGCGATGAGAATCAGAAGGATGATGACGACTCCCGCCGCCATCGCGACCTTGTCTTTGCGCAGCCGCCGCCAGGCGATCGACCAGAGCGACCGTCCGACGATAGATGTTCCAGTGGTGGTCGTCTTCGCGAGTTTTTCGCTCTCTCCGACAACCTCGAGTTCACCCCTGGGCAGAGACATCTACGTTGACCTCATCTTGATCGGGTACGCGATGGAGTGACTGTCCCCCCGGAAGGATCGGCCGCAAACTGATGCACCGGCGTATCGCTGTTCTACCCCTTCGGCTCAGCATGCGGCCGCATAGGTATATGGAACTCTAAACAGCGCCACACACAACTCCAAATCGAAACGGCCGAATTTACATTTCCTTAATATTCCTGATTGTTTGTTGTTCCGTTGCGTAAAAACTTGCGCGAAACCCGCCGGTTTTGCAATAATCCCGCGCTTGGTCCTGCACCACAGCCGCAATCTTGCTGGGAAGTGCCCGGGAGCGGCTACCGTACGATTCTTCACATGTCTGAAACCGGTTCGATCCCTCGTCCCTCCCGAAGCAGGCTGAGGGCCGAGATACTGCTCGTACTCGGACTTTCGCTCGGGGCATCCGCCGTGTATTCAGTCGTCTCCCTCGCCGACAGCCTCACGAGGGCCACTCGGCTCTCTCGGCAGGTGCAATCGCTCAACGGCTCGTTGAACAATCGCGCGGTCTTCGACCTCATCTACCAATCTCTCGCTATCTTCTTCGATCTGGTGCCGGTGGCCCTTGTCTGCTTCCTGCTCTGGCAGAGCGCGCGACCGCACCTTGCGCGTCTGGGGCTGGGGTTCGACCGTCCCGCCCGTGACGCGCTGCTCGGACTCGGTCTTGCGCTCGTGATCGGAATCCCTGGCATATTCGTTTATCTCGGTGGCAAGGCTCTCGGCCTCGGCGTGACAGTCTCGGCATCGCCCATCGACACCTACTGGTGGACGATCCCGATTCTCGTGCTCTCGGCGCTGCGGGCAGGTCTCCAGGAGGAGGTGATCGTGATCGGCTACCTGTTCGCCCGGCTGCGCGACCTCGGGTGGAGGACCTGGCCGATCATCCTCACAGCCGCTCTTCTGCGGGCCAGCTATCACCTCTACCAGGGGTTCGGAGCGTTCGTGGGCAACTTCGTGATGGGCATACTGTTCGGCTGGCTGTACTCCCGCTCCGGGCGTGTCCTGCCGCTGGTGATCGCTCACTTCGTGATCGACACCGCTATCTTCGTGGGGTACCCGTGGGCGGCATCCGCATTCCCCGGGTTCTTCGGGGTCAGCAAGTAGCGGTCCCGCGAGGTCACCCGTCCACGACTGTGGACGCACTCCTCCGACGCCCACTCATCGTGGCGGGGGATACGCAGGTCCTTGGCGCATTCAGGTGTTCTCGGCGGGGATTATAACTCCCGCCGCGAGGGCATGAGTCCGCCGCGACGGTTTTGCCCGGGCGCGCGCGACATCCGCGAGCACCTCCTCTTCCCCGCCGAGTCGGGGCGCGCTGGGGCAGTTCCCGAAGCCCACGACCGGTCCAGCCCGTGGTTGGCAGGACGCTGCTCTTTCGAAATCGGTTCAGAACGGCACAAACGGATGGGGTCGATTCCCTGGCGGGTGTAGTCCGTTCGGGCGAGAAGTTTTGCGGTTCGGGTCTCGATACGCTCGCTACTCGACCAACGAACGGCGCTGCTCGACCAACGGGGCCACGTGCCTACTCGAAGGCCTCCGGCGGCGGACAGGAGCAGACCAGGTTGCGGTCGCCATAGGCATTATCGACGCGCCGCACCGGCGGCCAATACTTGGAGCGGATGAGGCTGCGCACGGGGTAGACCGCCTGCTCGCGCGTGTAGGGGTGAGTCCACTCCCCCTCGATCACGGACTGCGCCGTGTGCGGGGCGTTGTGGAGCGGGTTGTCGGAGAGCGGCCAGGTTCCCGCCGCCACGGCATCCGCCTCGGCGCGGATCGCGATCATCGCGTCGATGAAGCGATCGATCTCGTCGAGGTCCTCGCTCTCGGTCGGCTCGACCATGAGGGTTCCGGCGACCGGGAATGACATCGTCGGCGCATGGAATCCGAAGTCGATGAGTCGCTTGGCGACATCGTCGACCGTGACCCCGGTGGCCTCGGTGAGCGGGCGCAGGTCGAGGACGCATTCGTGCGCCACCAGGCCGTTGTCCCCCGCGTAGAGAACCGGGAAGTGCTCACGCAGGCGCACGGCGACATAGTTGGCGGCGAGAACCGCGGCCCCGGTCGCCGCAGTGAGGCCGTCGGCGCCCATCATGCGCACGTAGGCCCAACTGATGGGCAGGATGCTCGGTGAGCCATAGGGGGCCGCCGAGACGGGAGGGCCACTGTGCAGCTCGCGCTGGGCCATCGGATGCCCCGGCAGGAACGGCGCGAGATGCGCCTTCGCCGCGACCGGCCCGACGCCGGGTCCGCCGCCACCGTGGGGGATGCAGAAGGTCTTGTGCAGGTTGAGATGCGAGACGTCGCCGCCGAAGTCACCGTAGCGGGCGAACCCGAGCACCGCGTTGAGGTTCGCGCCATCGACATAGACCTGGCCGCCCGCGTCATGCACGGCCTTGCAGATCGTGCCGACCTCGTGCTCGTACACGCCGTGCGTCGATGGGTAGGTGATCATCAGCGCGGCCAGGGACCCGGCATGTTCGGCGATCTTGGCGCGGAGGTCGTCGACATCCACATTGCCGAGTTCGTCACAGGCCACGACGACGACACGCATGCCGGCGAGTACCGCGGAGGCCGCGTTCGTGCCGTGGGCACTCTGAGGGATGAGACAGACGGTGCGCTCGCTGTCGCCACGGGAACGGTGGTAGCCACGGATGGCGAGGAGCCCGGCGAGTTCGCCCTGGCTTCCCGCGTTCGGCTGCAGCGACACGGAGTCGTAGCCGGTGACATCCGCCAGCCAGCTCTGCAGCTGGTCGATCAGCTGGAGGTAGCCCTCCACATCCGATGCGGGAGCGAAGGGATGAAGTCCGGCGAATTCGGGCCAGGTGACAGCCTCCATCTCGGTGGCCGAATTCAGCTTCATCGTGCATGATCCGAGCGGGATCATGCCGCGATCAAGCGCATAGTCGTAGTCGGCGAGGTGCTTGAGGTAGCGCATCATCGAGGTCTCGGAGCGATGGGTGTTGAACACCGGGTGGGCGAGATACGCGCTGGTGCGCTCGAGGTCGACCGGGATCCAGTCGAGATCGTCCGGGATCGAGTCGTCGGTGAGCTCCTCACCGAGAATGCGCGCAATGGCACGCACGTCATCGAGGGTGGTGGTTTCGTCCGCCGACAGCTGCACGTGATCGTCATCGACGAGATGGATGAGGTAGCCGGCGGAGTGGGCCCGCTCGACGAGCCGCGCGGCATTCGTCTTGGTGTGGAGCGTGATCGTATCGAAGAAATTCGCCGATTCGACGGTGTGGCCGGCCTCGGAGGCCGCGCGGGCGAGCACCCGGGTGAGGCGCGTGACACGGGTGGCGATCTGCTTGAGGCCCTGCGGACCGTGATCGACGGCATACATCGAGGCCATCACTGCGAGTAGCACCTGCGCGGTGCAGATGTTGGAGGTCGCCTTGTCGCGACGGATGTGCTGCTCTCGCACCTGGAGCGAGAGCCGGTACGCAGGAAGGCCAGCCGCATCCTGCGAGACACCGACCAGGCGTCCGGGCAGTTGGCGTTCGAGTCCCCTGCGCACGGCCATATAGCCCGCATGCGGACCGCCGAAGCCCATCGGAACGCCGAAGCGCTGGCTCGTGCCGACCGCGACATCCGCTCCCAGCTCCCCCGGAGAGGCGATGAGGGTGAGGGCGAGCAGGTCGGCCGCAACCACAGCCAGGGCCCCCGTGGCCTTCGCCGCGGCGATGACCCGACTCGGATCCCAGACCCGGCCCGAACGGGAGGGGTACTGCACGAAGATACCGAATGCTACGGGGAGCTCCACGGGCTCGGTCACGGCGTTCGCGGCGAGTTCAGCCAGATCGAGCTGCACCAGTTCGATGCCGACAGCGGCCGCACGGTTCTTGAGCAGCGCGAGGGTCTGGGGCAGGGAATCCGAGTCCACGATGAAGCTGTTGCTCTCGAGCTTCGACGCGCGCCGGGCGAGCATCATTCCTTCGACCACAGCAGTGCCCTCATCCAGCATCGAGGCATTCGCGGTGCTCAGGCCCGTGAGGTCGGTGATCATCGTCTGGAAGTTGATGATCGCCTCGAGGCGGCCCTGGGAGATCTCGGGCTGGTAGGGCGTATAGGCCGTGTACCAGCTCGGGTTCTCGAGCACGTTGCGCTTGATCACGGCGGGGGTGATGGTGTCGTAGTAGCCGAGACCGATCATCGAGCGGTTGACCGTGTTCTTGCGGGCAAGCACGCGCAGTTCGGCGAGCGCCTCACGCTCGGTGGCTGCGGGAGGCAGCACCGAGTCCGCGGCCGCACGGAATCCGTCGACATGGATGGATTCCGGCACCGCCGCGCGCACGAGAGCATCGACGCTCTCGTAGCCGAGGGCGTCAAGCATTGTGGCCTGGGCCGCGGCATCCGTTCCGATGTGGCGCTCGGCAAAGCCGCCTTGCGCGAGCAGGTCTTGTGCGAGCAGCTCTTTCGTGAGCTGGTCTGCCCCGGCCATTACTCGCCCACCAGCGCGGTGTACTCGTCGAAGCTCAGAAGGGTCGGCAGTTCGGTGAAGCTCACCTTGATGAGCCAGCCCTCGCCGAAGGGGTCACTGTTCACGAGTTCGGGGTGTGCGACCACGGCGTCGTTCACCTCGGTGACAGTGCCGTCGACCGGCGCGAAGAGCTCACCCACCGACTTGGTGGACTCGATCTCGCCCACGATCTTGCCGCTCGCGACGGAGGCTCCCACCGCGGGGAGATCGACGAAGACCACATCGCCGAGCTTCTCCGCTGCGTAGGCGGTGATGCCGACCGTGGCGATGTCACCCTGCACGGAGAGCCATTCGTGTTCGGAGGTGTACTTCAGGGTGTTCTGCAGAGCCATGACTAGTTGGCCTCTCTCTTGTAAAAGGGAAGTGCGGTGACGGATGCTGGCACGCGGGATCCGCGCACATCCAGGAACAGGTCGGTGCCGAGTTCACGCACCGCGGGGTCGACGTAGGCCATCGCGATCGGATAGCCGAGGGTCGGACTGAGCGCCCCGCTGGTGACCACTCCTACCTCCGTGCCATCGGCGCCGAACACGAGATAGTCGGCGCGACCGGCACGTTTGCCATCGGCGCGAAGGCCGACGAGAACGCGGGCGCCCTCCACGGGACCGGTTTCGACGGCGGCACGGCCGACGAAGTCGCCCTCCTTCTTGAGGTTCACGACCCGGCCGAGGCCGGCCTGCACCGGGAAGGTGGTGAGCGAAAGTTCATGGCCGTAGAGCGGCATCCCCGCTTCGAGGCGCAGCGTGTCGCGGCTGGCGAGGCCCGCGGGCACCAGGCCGCTGCCTGCGCCGGTTTCGGCGATCGCGCGCCATAGGGCGGGCGCGGCTTCAGGGGCGACGTAGAGTTCGAATCCGTCTTCACCGGTATAGCCCGTGCGGGCGACCAGGATCTCGTGGCCCTCGAACTGGCCGGGGATGGACCGGTAGTACGTGAGATCGGCGAGCCCCGCGACGACGATGCCGGGCACCTGGCTCAGGATCTCGAACGACTTCGGCCCCTGGATCGCGATGAGCGCGATGTCGTCGCTCTCATCGAACACCTCACAGTCGAACGGCGCGGTTCTCTCGAGCAGCTCGGCCGCGACCGCCTCGCGATTGGACGCGTTGGCGACGACGATGAAGCGGTCCTCGCCCGTGCGGTAGACGACTAGGTCGTCGATGATGCCGCCGTCCCGGCCGAGCAGCAGGCTGTACTTGGCCTGGCCGATTGCAGCGGCCGAGATCTTTCCGGCGAAGGCGTAGTCCAGGGCATCCGCGCTTTCCGGTCCGAGCACCACGATCTCGCCCATGTGCGAGAGGTCGAAGAGCCCTGCGGCGGTGCGCACCGCGTGGTGCTCGGCGAGATCGCTCGAGTAGCGCACCGGCATCTGCCAACCGGCGAAATCGGTGAAGCTGGCTCCCGCATCCACGTGTTGCTGATGCAGGGGCGAAAATCGTGCGGTGCTATCGGTACTGTCCGTCAAGAGTTCTCCAAGCGCGTGGGTTGGCTGTTAGAACTCCCCCTCTGTTATGGGCGTTTCGGTGCATGTTTGGCATGCACTGTCATTCCAGAGTGGCCTGTTCGATGCGGTACACGTACCTGAGAGATTGGCGGGGAGGCTTGCTCCTTCGGTGCCGGGCTACGCGGCCCCCACAGCGAAATACGCTGTGTCGACTGGCGTCCGGCTCTCCCGCATCGCGTTGATGGGCCTAATTTTCGGTTATGGGTGCAGCCTACCAACTCACCGTGCCATTCACGCGTTGCGGGGGAGGCGCACGGTCTAAGCTTCCCGACTCTTCGGTGAGCTCTCCAGCGTCTTGGCCGGGTCCCGCTCGACGACGTCGCCGAGAGCGTCGTCGATGCGCACGAGGAGGTCTTCGGGAATCGAGACCCCCGCTGCCTTCACGTTCTCCCGCACCTGCTCCGGACGCGATGCGCCGATGATGGCCGATGCCACGTTGTCGTTCTGCAGGACCCAGGCGACCGCGAGCTGTGCGAGCGACAGGTCGAGCTCCGCAGCGATCGGAGAAAGTGCCTGCACGCGGCTGAGCACCTCGTCGTTCAGGAAGCGCTTGATCATGTCGGCGCCGCCCTTCTCATCGGTAGCCCGACTTCCCTCGGGCAGCGAAGCGCCCGGCGCGTACTTGCCGGTGAGCACGCCCTGCGCGATCGGCGACCAGACGATCTGCGAGATGCCGAGTTCCTTCGACGTCGGCACGACGTCCGCCTCGATCACCCTCCAGAGCTCCGAGTACTGCGGCTGGTTGGAGATGAGCTGCACGCCGTACTCCTTCGCCAGCGCGGCTCCGTCGCGCAACTGTGCGGCGGTCCATTCGCTCACGCCGATGTAGAGCGCCTTGCCCTGCCGCACGACATCGGCGAAGGCCTGGAAGGTCTCTTCCAAGGGGGTCTCGTAGTCGAAACGGTGAGCCTGGTAGAGGTCGACATAGTCGGTCTGCAGTCGCTGAAGCGATCCGTCGATCGACTCGAGGATGTGCTTGCGCGATAGCCCGACGTCGTTGTGCCCCTTCGGTCCGGTCGGGCCGAAGACCTTGGTGAAGATCTCGAGCGACTGTCGGCGCTGACCCTTCAGCGCTTGTCCGAGCACGGTCTCGGCCATGGTGTTCGCGTAGACATCCGCGGTGTCGAAGGTGGTGATCCCGGCGTCGAGGGCTGCGGTCACACAGGCCTTCGCGGTGTCGTTCTCCACCTGCGATCCGTGGGTCAGCCAGTTGCCGTAGGTGATCTCCGAGATCTTGAGGCCTGAGTTTCCGAGGTATCTGAATTCCATGGTTTCTAGCCTACGCGGGCTGTCAGAGGACTCTCCTATTCCTCCGGCCAGGGCGTGCGGAACGACTCTTCGGCCGAATCCATCAGCTCGATGAGAGTGGTGAGCAGGGATTCCATCGTCTCTGAGCGCAGCAGGGCGATCTGGTCGAGCGCCCCGATCGGAGCAACCGCCGCCAGCTGCCAGGCTGCGGCCGCGGGGTCGTCGGAGATCTCGACGTCCGCTGACCACAGCTGGTCGCCAGACTCGCTCGCCAGCCGTAGCGTGCGGCGGACGGCCTCCTCCGCCCGCTGTCGTAACGGGAGGAGCTCGTCGTTCCACGCGAGCTCGGGAAGATCACGCACGCGCGCGACCGGATGGGGATCCTCCTCGAGCCATTCGAGGATCTCGATGCGGCGCTCCCCCTGCGCGACCAGCACGACGAAGTCCTCCGTCGCATCCAGCTGCTGGATCTGGGCGACGGTACCGACAGTGAACCTCTGCTCCCCACCGCCGACCTCCTGGCCACGTTCGATGAGAACAACCCCGAACTCCGACGGTTCGTCGGAGAGGATACGCGACAGCATCACGAGGTAGCGCTCTTCGAAGACACGCAACGGCAACGGCATGTGCGGGAAGAGCACGGAACCCAGGGGAAACATCGGAAAGTCGGTCACCCCTACAGGCAACCACGAAGGGTCGTGTTCGAC
>JBBRDX010000071.1:0-13957 GCA_038203515.1 Actinomycetales bacterium
CTGGGTGGTGAGCTCGGCACGTTCGGTATCGTCCCACGGCCCGCGGCGCTCCAGTTCGGCCCGAAAGCGCACTTCCGATTGTGCCGGATCGTCGAACAGCCAGAGTTCGTCGAGGGCCGCCTGCTCGAGCATGCTCAGGCCTTCCGTGCCGCCGCGAACTCCTCGATCGCGGCGAGGAGCGCGGGGGCATCCGTGAAATGGTGGGCGGTGATTCCCACGCTCAGAGCGCCGTCGATATTCTCCCGCATGTCATCGGCGAAGAAAGCGTCCCGCGCGTCGATGCCGTATCGCGCAAGTACGCCGCGGAAAACCTCCGGCTCAGGCTTGCGCGCTCCATAGTCGGACGAGGTGTACAGGTGATCGCCGAACACCGACACGAGCTCCGGCGCGAGCTGGCGCAGGTGCTTGCCGGTGAGGGGGCCGTTATTGGTGAGCAGCGTGACCTGGCCGTATTCGGCAGCCCGCCGCACCGCCGCAATCGAATCACGCCATGGCTCCATCGCGGCACCGCGGATGCGCACCCAATCGGCCTCGGACACCTCCACACCGATCGCGTCGTTGAACGCGGCAAGATAGACCTCGGCGGTTGCGAACCCCCCGGCCTCCGCGGCCATCTCGCCCTCTTCGTGCCACCAGAGTTCCCGCAGTTGCTCGAGGGAGAGGCCGGTGAGCTCGGTCATGCCGGCCATCCGCTGTTGCCAGTCGTAGCCGTACAGCACTTCGTCCATGTCGAAGATGAAGAGCAGCATCAGGCGTCCCGGCCTGCGAAGCGGGTGATCGCTTCGTCCAGTGCGTCGGTCTGCGGCACCCCATTCACATAGGTGAGCCGATGGGCATGAATGCCGAGTGCGCTCGCACCCTCGACGTTGCCCACCGAGTCATCGACGAAGAAGGTGTCTTCTGCCCGGGCTCCGTAGTGCGCGAGGGCGAGCTCGAAGAGCCGGGCGTCGGGCTTGCGAACGCCGAGTTGGCAGCTGACGAGTCGATTCTCGCCGACGATGGCCGTGACGTCCGGAGCGAGCAGGGGAAGCGATTCGGCGAAAGGGGAGGGATTGTTGGAGAGCAATGAGACGGTGCCGAGGGTGGATGCCCGGTGCAGGGCTTCGACGCTGGCCGGGATCGCCGTGCTCGCCAGTGCTCGCGCCTCCTGCCAGTCCTCCAGGGTCAGGCTCGATCCGGTCACGCGCTCGAACTCGGTGAGGTGCTCCTCGGAGGTGGGCCACTCGCCCCCTTCCGCTCGCACCTCATAGCCCCCGGCCCACCACGTCTTGGCGAGGTGATACTGGCTTGCCCCCGTGACGAGACTGAGCGCGGGCAGCCGAAAATGGAAGTCGTAGGCGTACAGGGTCTTGTCGAAATCGAAGAAATACAGGTCCACGTGGCTCCTACCGGTCACTCAATTGTCTCAGGCTGCGCGGCGGACGAGATCAACGCGAGATCATCGCAGGGGTCGTCGAAGAGCTCGAAGTAAGATGTCTATCGATATGGCGACGATCTACGACTGCTCGGAGCAGGACCAACTTCTTACCGGCATGCGACTCGCCCGGGTCGCCATCGGCCGGGGGGCACTCGTGGTGCTCCCGACCGATACCCTCTACGGCCTCGCCGTCGACGCGTTCAACGCCGACGGGGTGCAGCGACTGCTCGATGCCAAGGGCCGCACCCGCCAGTCACCTCCGCCGGTGCTTATTCCGGGCATCCCGACCCTCGATGCTCTCGCCGAGACCGTGCCGCCAGAGGTGCGCGCCCTCGTCGCCGCGTTCTGGCCGGGCGGGCTCACGGTGATTCTTCCCGCGAATCCCTCTCTCGACTGGGATCTCGGCGAGACCGGCGGTACCGTCGCGCTCCGGATGCCGAACAACCGCATCGCTCTCGAACTACTGTCGGAAACGGGACCCCTTGCCGTTTCCTCGGCGAACCTCACCGGAGAGATCGCGGCGCGCACGGCCCAGGATGCCGAGCGGATGCTGGGCGACAGCGTCGAGGTCTATCTCGACGGCGGGGAGGTCGGCCGTGACTACGAAGCGGCCGGACTGGGCTCGACGATCGTCGACGCGACCGGACTCATCGTCGGGGGCGCCCTCAGGATCGTGCGACACGGGGTCATCACGGAGGCCCAGATCGACGCAGTACTCGAAAAATTCAGCGCTGAGAACGCACCGTGAGATTCATTTTCTACGTCGCCGCCGGCGGTCTCTCCGCGGTGGTGACGTTCGTGCTCGCGACCGCCGTCGCCAGGCTCGGCATGAAGTATCGGCTCTATCCGGCCATCCGTGAGCGGGATGTGCACACGCGTCCCACTCCGCGGCTCGGTGGCATCGCGATGTTCATCGGAATCCTCACCGCATTCGGCGTCGCCTCGCAGCTGCAGCAGTTCCACCTCATCTTCGCCAAGCCGGGCCCGATCTTCGCGATCCTCGGATCGGCCCTCATCATCGTTCTCATCGGTGTCGCCGACGACATCTGGGATCTCGACTGGGTCACCAAACTTGCCGGGCAGATCATCGCGGCCGGTCTCCTCGCGTGGCAGGGGGTGCAGCTCACCACTCTCCCGATCGTCGGAGGGGTGATCGTCCTCTCCTCCGACACCGGGCTGATCATCACGGTCTTCGCGATCGTGCTCGTAATGAACGCAATCAACTTCATCGACGGGCTGGATGGGCTGGTCGCGGGTGTCGCGATCATCGCCAATGGCGCCTTCTTCATTTACAGCTACATCCTCGTGACCCGCAGCGCGGCAGCCGAGTACTTCAACCTTGCGCTCCTCATCTCGGCGGTACTGATCGGAGCTTGCGTCGGCTTCCTGCCGCTCAACTGGCACCCGGCGAAGCTCTTCATGGGTGATGCGGGGGCGCTCCTGGTCGGTCTCTTGATGGCGACTTCGGCGATCTCCGTGACCGGCCAGGTGGACCTCGCCGCGTTGCAGTACTCCAAGCAGCTCATTCCCGCGTTCATCCCCATCCTGCTGCCCCTCGCCATCCTTCTCATTCCGCTGCTCGACTTCGGGCTCGCCGTGTTCCGTCGACTCCGCGCGGGCAAATCGCCCTTCAGCGCGGACCGCAAACACCTTCACCACCGTCTGCTCGACATGGGCCACTCGGATGTTCACGCTGTGCTGATCTTCTACTCCTGGACCGCCGTGGTGTCGGTCGGATGCCTCCTGTTCATGTTCTTCGACGCCATCTGGGGCGTGTTGTTCATCATCGTCGGCCTCGTGATCTGCGCGGGCTTCACCTTCGCTCCTCTCACCCGTCGCAAGGCCGTCGAGGTCTCCGTGCAGCTTGCAAGCCCGAACAACGGAGCCGAGGCTGCCGCAGCCCGATTCGATCCGCTCGACGAGGCTGCCAACGACGAGGCTGCCAACGACGAGGCTGCCAACGACGGGGCTGCCAACGACGGGGCTGCCTACGCGGCGGCGACCGATACCCCCACGAAGGAAGCATCATGAGCGCCATCCCGATCCTCAAGCGGATTCTGGCCTACGGCGGGCTCCTCGCGCTTGCCATCGCAGTCGTCGGATCGATCGTCGGATCGATCGTGGCCGGGGGAGTGGGGCTCGTCAGCGCCCTCATCGGAACGGTCATGGCCGTCGTCTTCCTCGGCATCACGGCTGCCAGTATCGTTCTTGCGACAAAAGTGGCGAAAGGCGACCTGCTGAGTGTCGCCTTCTTCGGGATCGTGATGGGCGCGTGGCTGGTGAAGCTCGTGGCCTTCATCGTGTTGATCGTCCTTCTCAAGGACCAGCCGTGGATCCAGACCCAGGTGCTTTTCCTCACCGTGGTGATCGCCGTCATCGGAACTCTCGTCGTGGACGTGGTGGTGATCGCACGGTCGCGGATGCCCTATGTGAGCGACATCAGCCTGCCTGGTGAGGCCTCCGCGGCCCCCGACCGACCGGGGTAGAGGTTCGGGATGACCTCATTCTTTTGGTAAGCTCATTTCGAAAGCCCCCCTTCTTCTCGCCGCGTGATACCACGCCCCGATTCTGGAGTTAGCGCTGCTACCCCACGCACTCAATCTCATCCTCCCTCTCGCCGGCGAAGGCGACAGCGGCGGTGGCTTTGTTGGTCCCAACATCGGTGAGTTCTTCCCTCCCGTGGTGCTCTTCGCCGGAACACCCTTCGAGCTGAACCGGATCATGCTGATCCGTATCCTCGTGGCCGTCGTCATCATCGTGGTCTTCTGGTTGGGAACACGTCGCATGAGTGTTGTCCCCGGCCGTGGCCAGTCGCTCATTGAAATGGGTCTCGACTTCGTGCGCGTCGGCATCGCTGAAGACCTCCTCGGCAAGAAAGACGGCAAGCGGTTCCTGCCGATCCTCACGACGTTCTTCTTCATGATCATCGCGATGAATCTCACCGGTGCCGTGCCCGGACTCAACATCGCCGGCACCTCGGTCATCGGAGTTCCGCTAGTGCTCGCCGGTATCGCCTACGTGACCTGGATCTACGCCGGTCTCCGCAAGCACCCCGGCAAGTTCTTGCGCAACGCGCTCTTCCCGCCCGGAGTACCACCGGGCCTCTACATCATCGTCACGCCGATCGAGATTCTGTCCACGTTCATTGTTCGGCCGGTCACCCATACCCTTCGACTACTGATGAACATGATCGTCGGGCATCTGCTGCTCGTGCTGTTCTTCCTCGCGACCTCGTTCTTCTTCTTCGAGGCCCCCGGTCTGTTCAAACTATTCGGCATCGGTACGCTCGCCTTCGGATTCGTCTTCACGCTGTTCGAGCTCCTGGTCGCCGTCCTGCAGGCCTATGTCTTCACCATCCTGACCGCCGTCTACCTGCAGCTCGCGTTGGCAGACGAGCACTAACCGAACCAGCACGATCTGAACCAGCACGATCTGAACCAGCACGATGCGAGTCGGGCATCCGCCCCTCGCACCATCACGGAAGGAATCACAACGTGGATACCACCACTGTCGCCGCTCTCACCGGAAATATCGCGACCGTCGGCTACGGCCTCGCGGCCATCGGACCGGCTATCGGCGTCGGCATCGTCGTCGGAAAGACGATCGAGTCGGTTGCCCGCCAGCCCGAGCTGCAGGGTCGCCTGACGGTCCTCATGTACATCGGTATCGCATTCACCGAGGCGCTCGCCTTCATCGGTATCGCCACATACTTCATCTTCACCAAGTAGTAATGTCTCCGACTGCTTTCTCGGTTGCTGCCGAGTCGTCCAATCCGCTGCTCCCGGCGCCGCCCGACCTAATTTGGTCGTCGGTGATCTTCGTCGTCCTGTTCATCTTCTTCTGGCGGATGATCCTTCCCAGGGTGCAAAAGCTGCTAGACGCGCGGGCCGAGCTCATCGAAGGCGGCATCAAGAAGGCCGAGAACGCCCAGGCGGAGGCCGCCGCAGCTCTCGAGAAGTACAACGAGCAGCTCGCCGAGGCACGTGCCGAGGCAGCGAAGATCCGTGACCAGGCTCGCCAGGACGGCACGAAGATCCTGAACGAGCTCAAGGAGCAGGCATCCGCTGACGCCGCTCGCATCACGGTCAACGCGCAAGCGACGATCGAAGCCGAGCGCCAGTCGGCACTCGTCTCGCTCCGTTCCGAAGTCGGATCGCTCGCGATCGACCTCGCATCGGGTGTCATCGGCCAGAGCCTGTCCGACGACAAGAACGCAGCGAACCTGGTGGACCAGTTCCTTGCCGACCTCGAGAAGTCAGAAAACACCGCTAGGTCAGCGAAGACGGCCAAGCCGGAGTCGGTGAACTGAGCATGGGATCAGCGACCAGGGAAGCTCTCTCCGCCTCACGGGCGGAGTTGTCGTCCGCGGGTTCGGCCGACCTGGCCACTGCCGACGAACTGTTTTCGGCCGGTCGGATCATCGGCGGCTCGGCGCAGCTCATCTCGATGCTGTCTGATACGGCGACGGATGCCTCGCAAAAGCGGTCCATCCTCGCGGCCGTCTTCGGTACCAACCTGAGCCCCGCGACACTCGGCCTGCTCGAAACGGTGGTCTCGCACCGCTGGTCGAACACCGATGACCTGCTCGCCGGCATCGAAGAACTCGGACTGCGGGCCGCAGCGGAATCCGCACCGGCCACCGTCAACATCGATGCCGAGCTGTTCGCCTTCGGAACTGCGGTCTCGTCGGACTACGAACTCGAACTCGCGGTGAGCAGCAAGCTCGGCACGGCCGAGTCGAAGGTGGCACTCGTCGAGGCGCTCCTCGCGAATAAGGTTTCTGCGCAGACCCTGTCGATCGTGCGTCACCTGATGCAGCAGCCCCGCGGCCGACGCATCGGGGAACTACTGCGCACCGCAGCATCCATCGTCGCAGACCAGTCCGGACTCGCGGTCGCGACGATCACCAGCGCCGCACCCATTCGTGCCGTTCAGCTCGAGCGGTTGCAGAAGAGTCTCGCCGCCAGGTTCGGGCGAGAACTCAAGTTCAACCTGATCGTCGACTCCGCCCTCATCGGTGGACTTCGCGTGCAGGTAGGCGACACAGTCATCGACGACAGCGTCGCTTCCAAGCTGAGGGATCTCCGGCTCCAGCTCGCCGGCTAGTCCCGAACCGTAACCGGCATCCACAGCCACCAACACAGACCCCCCGAAGCCGCATGGCTTCGCGAAGACAAGGAAACAACGGAAATGGCAGACCTTACGATCAGCCCGGACGAGATCCGCGACGCGCTCAAGGACTTCGTCAAGGCCTATGACCCCGCGTCCGCGTCGACGACCGAGGTCGGCTACGTCATCGACGCAGCCGACGGAATCGCGCACGTGCAGGGGCTTCCCGGTGTGATGGCGAACGAGCTCATCAAGTTCGCGGATGGCACCCTCGGTCTCGCCCAGAACCTGGACGAGAACGAGATCGGCGTCATCGTGCTCGGCGAGTTCGGCGGAATCGTGGAGGGCCTCGAGGTCACCCGCACCGGAGAGGTGCTCTCGGTCCCGGTGGGCGACGCCTACCTCGGTCGCGTCGTCGACCCACTCGGTGTGCCGATCGACGGCCTCGGTGAGATTAAGAGCGAGGGTCGTCGTGCCCTCGAACTGCAGGCGCCCGGCGTCATGCAGCGCAAGAGCGTGCACGAGCCGATGCAGACCGGCATCAAGGCCATCGACGCGATGATCCCGATCGGTCGTGGACAGCGCCAGCTCATCATCGGAGACCGCCAGACCGGTAAGACGGCCATCGCGATCGACACGATCATCAACCAGAAGGCGAACTGGGAGTCCGGCGACACCACCAGGCAGGTGCGCTGCATCTACGTTGCCATCGGCCAGAAGGGTTCGACCATCGCTTCGGTGAAGGGCGCGCTGGAGGATGCCGGAGCCATGGAGTACACCACGATCGTGGCGTCCCCGGCCTCCGACCCTGCCGGCTTCAAGTACCTCGCCCCCTACACCGGCTCGGCAATCGGCCAGCACTGGATGTACGGCGGCAAGCACGTGCTGATCATCTTCGACGACCTGTCCAAGCAGGCCGAGGCGTACCGCGCCGTATCGCTGCTTCTGCGTCGTCCTCCGGGGCGCGAGGCGTACCCCGGCGACGTGTTCTACCTGCACTCCCGCCTGCTCGAGCGTTGTGCCAAGCTCTCCGACGAGCTCGGTGCGGGATCGATGACCGGCCTGCCGATCATCGAGACCAAAGCCAATGACGTCTCCGCTTACATCCCTACGAATGTGATCTCGATCACCGATGGCCAGATCTTCCTGCAGTCCGACCTCTTCAACGCCAACCAGCGCCCAGCGGTCGACGTCGGAATCTCGGTCTCGCGAGTCGGCGGTGACGCCCAGGTCAAGTCGATCAAGAAGGTTTCCGGCACGCTCAAGCTCGAGCTCGCCCAGTACCGTTCGCTCGAGGCATTCGCGATGTTCGCGTCCGACCTCGACCCGACCAGCCGTCGCCAGCTCGCCCGTGGTGCGCGCCTCACCGAGCTTTTGCGCCAGCCACAGTACTCGCCATACCCCGTCGAGGAGCAGGTCGTCTCGATCTGGGCCGGAACAAACGGCAAGCTCGACGAGGTCGCTGTCGAAGACGTGCTGCGCTTCGAGCGTGAGCTTCTCGACTACCTGGGCCGCAACACCGAGGTATTGTCACAGCTCAAGGCCACGAACGTACTCGACGACGACACCGTGAAGGCGCTCGACGAGGGCGTGGAGAAGTTCAAGCTCGAGTTCCAGACCGGCGAGGGCAAGCCGCTCGCGTCGGTCGGCACCGAGCAGTTCGAGGCCATCGAGCCGGAGAACATCGCCCAGGAGCAGATCGTCAAGCAAAAGCGCTAGCGGGTCTCGACGGTCTCGACATGGGCGCTGAGCACCCTACTCGACCACCATTCATCTGCAGATGTACGACAGAACAGAAAGTAACACGACATGGGAGCGCAACTTCGGGTCTACCGGCAGAAGATCAAGTCTGCCCAGACGACCAAGAAGATCACTCGGGCCATGGAGCTCATCTCGGCCTCACGCATCCAGAAGGCGCAGGCCCGGGTCGCGGCATCCGGCCCATACTCACGCGCCGTCACGCGTGCCGTGTCGGCCGTTGCGACCTACTCCAACGTCGATCACATCCTCACCACCGAGCCGGAGAAGATCGAGCGGGCCGCTGTCGTGCTTTTCACCTCCGACCGCGGGCTCGCGGGTGCGTTCAGCACGAATGTCGTGCGTGAATCGAGCGAGCTCGTCACGCTCCTGCAGAGCCAGGGCAAAGAGGTCGTCTACTACCTTGTCGGTCGCAAAGCGGCGGCGTACTTCGCCTTCCGCAAGCGTGCCGCGGAGCAAATCTGGACGGGCAGCACCGAGAAGCCCGAGTTCGAGACGGCGCAGAAGATCGGCGAGACCCTCGTCGCCAAATTCATCCAGCCGGCGAGCGAGGGCGGGGTCGATGAGATCCACATCGTCTACAACCGTTTCGTCAGCGTCGTGACCCAGGTGCCTGAAGTGGTGCGCCTGCTGCCGCTCGAAGTCGTCGAAGGGGTCGAAGCTCCCGCTGATAACGAGGTTCTGCCGCTCTACGAGTTCGAGCCGGAGGTCGGCGATGTTCTGGATGCATTGCTGCCGGTCTACATCGAGAGCCGCATCTTCAACGCGATGCTCCAGTCCGCGGCATCCGAGCATGCGGCCCGGCAGAGGGCGATGAAGTCTGCCAGTGACAACGCCGACAAACTCATCACCACCTTCACGCGGCTGGCAAACAATGCGCGCCAGTCAGAGATCACCCAGCAGATTTCCGAGATCGTCGGCGGCGCCGACGCACTCTCGTCCAAAAAGTAAGCGCTGAGAAGCGCCACGAAGAAGCCCAGGAGAATCGAGAAGCACATGACTATCACAGCCCCTGCTGACCAGGCCACGGCTCAGCCCGCCGGCATCGGACGTATCGCCCGGGTCACCGGCCCCGTCGTCGACATCGAGTTTCCGCACGATGCGATCCCCGGCATCTATAACGCCCTGAAGACGACGGTCACCATCGGTGATGTCTCCAACGAGATCACGCTCGAGGTCGCGCAGCACCTCGGCGACGATCTGGTGCGCGCCATCGCCCTCAAGCCCACCGACGGCCTGGTGCGCGGCCAGGAGGTGCGCGACACCGGCGGACCGATCACGGTCCCGGTCGGCGACGCCACCAAGGGTAAGGTCTTCAACGTCATCGGCGAGGTGCTCAATGGCGAGCCCGGCGAGACCTACGAGTGGGCCGACCGCTGGTCGATCCACCGCGAACCCCCGCCCTTCGACCAGCTCGAGTCCAAGACGGAGCTCTTCGAGACCGGCATCAAGGTCATCGACCTGCTCACGCCCTACGTGCTCGGCGGAAAGATCGGCCTCTTCGGAGGGGCCGGAGTCGGCAAGACCGTGCTCATCCAGGAGATGATCCAGCGCGTCGCGCAGGACCACGGCGGAGTGTCCGTGTTCGCCGGAGTCGGCGAGCGCACCCGTGAGGGCAACGACCTCATCGCCGAGATGGAGGAAGCGGGCGTGTTCGACAAGACCGCCCTCGTCTTCGGCCAGATGGATGAGCCGCCGGGGACGCGTCTTCGCGTCGCTCTCTCGGCTCTCACCATGGCGGAGTATTTCCGGGACGTGCAAAACCAGGATGTGCTGCTCTTCATCGACAACATCTTCCGGTTCACGCAGGCCGGTTCGGAGGTTTCCACCCTGCTCGGCCGTATGCCGTCCGCTGTGGGATACCAGCCGAACCTCGCGGATGAGATGGGCATCCTCCAGGAGCGCATCACGTCGACCCGAGGACATTCGATCACCTCGCTCCAGGCGATCTACGTGCCCGCCGACGACTACACCGACCCGGCTCCGGCGACGACCTTCGCACACCTCGACGCGACAACCGAGCTGAGTCGAGAGATCGCGTCGCAGGGCCTGTACCCGGCCGTCGACCCGCTCACCTCGACCAGCCGCATCCTCGATCCCCGTTACCTGGGTGCCGACCACTACCGCGTGGCCACCAACGTCAAGGCGATCCTGCAGAAGAACAAGGAGCTCCAGGAAATCATCGCGATCCTCGGTGTCGACGAACTTTCGGAGGAAGACAAGATCACCGTTTCCCGCGCCCGTCGAATTCAGCAGTTCCTCTCGCAGAACACCTACATGGCGAAGAAGTTCACCGGCGTCGAGGGTTCGACAGTGCCGCTCAAGGACACCATCGAGTCATTCGACGCGATCGTCAAGGGTGACTTCGACCACGTCGCCACCCAAGCTTTCTTCAACGTCGGTGGCATCAACGACGTCGAAGAGCAGTGGGCGAAGATCCAGAAGGAGAACGGCTAGCAATGGCCGAGACCAGTGCTCATGAACTCACGGTGAGTGTCGTGTCGGCCGACCACGAGGTCTGGACCGGCACGGCATCGATGGTGGTCGCGAAGACCACCGAGGGCGAGATCGGCATCCTCCCGGGCCACGAGCCGCTGTTGGCGATCCTCAGTGCCGGCGAGGTGCGGATCACGACCGCCGCCGGCTCCGGCGCCGTTCGCGCGAACGCCGAGGATGGTTTCCTCTCGGTCGAACACGACACCGTCACCATCGTGGCGCGCAACGCCGCTCTCGTCCAGGGCTGACCTCACATCATGCTGATCGCGATGGCAGGGTTGCCGGCGTCGGGCAAGAGCACGATCGCCGGGATCCTCGGTGGGCGCCTCTCGGCCTCGGTAGTCTCTGTCGATCCGATCGAATTGGCCATTCTCGAGGCAGGGATCGGCAGCGACCAGCCCACCGGGCTGGCCGCCTACCTTGTCGCGGAGACGATCGCCGGACTCGTGCTCGAGTCCGGCCACGACGTCATCGTGGATGCTGTGAACGGAGTCGATCCGGCCCGCGAGCAATGGGTGCGGCTCGCCAAGTCCCGCGGAGACACGCTGCGCTTCATCGAAGTGATCTGCTCCGACCCCGACCTGCACCGGGAGCGCCTGGAAGCGCGGGAACGCCGCCTGCCGCACGTGAGGGAGCCGAGCTGGCACGCCGTCGAGCAGAGCCTCGACGAGTATCTGCCGTGGGCGGGCGCCAGCGCCTCGGTACCGCGGATCACGCTCGACTCGGTACGACCCATCGGCGTGAACGTGGATGCCGCACTCGCGTTCATCACCGGCTAGTGCTGCTGCTGCTCCCACCCTCCGAAACCAAGCGAGACGGGGGTGATGTCGACGCGACACTGGACCTGTCGCGGTTGAGCCACCCGGTGTTGACCGCGCCACGGCGCTCCGCCCTGGCGGCGACTCGGGCACTGTCGAGCAATCGTGCCACCATGGCGACCGCGCTGAAGCTCGGTGCGAGCCAGCAGTTCGAGGTGACTCGCAATCGCCGACTGCGATCGTCGCCCACGACACCCGCCCTGGAGCGCTATACCGGCGTGCTGTATGACGCGCTCGACGCGGGCACCCTGTCTCCTGCCGCCCGGGCTTTCGCCGGGGATCATGTGCTCATCCATTCGGCGCTATTCGGTCTGATCGGTGCTGATGATCCGATCCCGGCCTATCGGCTGTCGCACGACTCGAAGCTGCCCGCGCTGCCGCTGGGGAAGCTGTGGCGCGAGCGCATCACCGCGGTGCTCGCCGCATCCGACGGCCTGATTCTCGATCTCCGTTCGTCAGGCTACGTCGAACTCGGACCGGCCCCGACCGGGCCGCGATCGATCTTCCTTCGGGTCGTATCCGATTCGGAGTCCGGACCCCGAAGGGCCCTCAACCACTTCAACAAGAAGGGCAAGGGCGAGTTCGTGCGCGCTCTGTGCGAAGCGGCGATCGACCACCAGAGTATCGAGTCGGTACTCGAGTGGGCCACCGGCAACGGTATCCGCCTCGAGCGCGGGGCAGAGGGCGAACTCGACCTCGTCGTCTGAGAACTGCAGCCTGAGAACTGCAGCCTGAGAACTGCAGGCGAGCGGGACTCAGGCCGCGCGCCAGCATCCCTCGAAGTGATCGTCGACCATTCCCGATGATTGCATCAGGGCGTACATGGTCGTCGGTCCGACGAATCGCAGCCCGATCGCGCGCAGTCCCTTGCTCAGCGCGGTGGACTCCGCCGTTACCGCAGGGATGTCGCCGAAGTTCGCGGGGCGCGGTCGGGAGTCCCGGGGTGGAGCGAAGCTCCACAGCAGCCGGTCGAAGGCGCCGGGGTCGTCCTGCACGAGTTGGCGCACGATGGTCGCATTCGAGATCGTGGCCTCGATCTTCGCGCGATTACGGATGATGCCAACGTCGCGCATGAGGCGCTCGACGTCATGCGCGGCAAGCTCAGCAACGCGGTCGATGTCGAAGTCGTGAAAAGCCGCCCGGAAGGTCTGCCGGCGGCGCAGGATCGTGATCCAGGACAAGCCGGCCTGGAACCCCTCGAGACTCACCTTCTCGAACAGTGGGCGATCCCCGCGGAGCTCCACACCCCACTCCTCGTCGTGATACCGGCGATACTCAGTATCGCCGGCGCTCCAGGCACAGCGGCTCAGCCCGTCGTCACCGAGGACGACGACACTTCGCGACTGGCTCATACCCGGTGGCCGATTCCCTCGTGGTCGAGCAACCAGACCTTGGTGGGGATGCCGTTGCCGCCACTGTACCCGGTGATACGGCGGTTCGCGGCGAGCACCCGGTGGCACGGCACCAGGATAGGAATCGGGTTGGCTCCGACTGCTCCACCGACGGCTCGGCCGGCGGTCGCGCGCCCAGTCGACAGGCCGAGGTCACCGTAGGAGGTCACCTCACCGTACTTGAGCTCTCCGAGCAGGGCCCAGACCGACTTCTGGAACTCCGTGCCGTGAAGCGCGATCGGCACGTCGAACGTGGTGCGCGCGCCGGCGAAGTATTCGGAGAGCTGTTCGGCGGCACGATCGAGAATGGTGTCGCTGCTCCCGTCGTGCCCGTCGTGCTCATCATGGGGCAGCATGCCGTCCCGCTCGATCGTGAGTGAGACGACGGCGGCGCCATTGCCGACCAGTTCGATGCGGCCGACGGGACTGTCGAGCCGGCGAAGGACGATCAGGGCGGTGTCGGCAGCGGTGATGGGGGAGGTCATGGTTCGACTGTAGCTTCGCGGTCCCGCCGCTCTCTCGCGGTTATCGGACTTCGGTTCGACGGGCGCGCCGTACGGGATTGTGCAGGAGAGGACCGGCCTAGGCTGGTCGCATGGCTGCAATCGACTATCGCGCCCTTGGCGACTCCGGACTCATCGTATCCACCATCGGCCTCGGTTGTAACAACTTCGGTCGGGTGAACACCGCGAGTGAATCGCAGGAGGGAACAGATGCCGTGATCAACGCGGCCATCGACGCTGGGGTCACCTTCTTCGACACCGCCGATATCTATGGGTCGGAACGCGGGCTGAGCGAGACCCGCATGGGCCATTCGCTCGCAGGCCGCCGGCACGAGATCGTGCTCGCCACGAAGTTCGGCATGGACATGGCCGGCACCAACGGGCCGGACTGGGGAGCGCGCGGTTCGCGTCGCTACGTGCGGCTCGCGGTGGAGGCATCTCTCCGCCGCCTCCAGACGGACTGGA
>JBBRDX010000072.1:0-13884 GCA_038203515.1 Actinomycetales bacterium
GCCGCGTTCGAGGAGCGGCGAGCGAAGCGAACGTGGTGAGTGGCCTTGCCGTGGTGTCGATGTGCTACGCGGCCAGTCGGTAGTAGTGCCGCAACACCCCGCCCAGACGTGTGCGGCATCGGACTACGCCACGCCCCGCCAGCCGCAACGGCGGAGGGCGACCGACTGGGGGACGGTTGTCGATCGACGAGTGCGGGCGCTCCCGGTTGTAGTGCTCGATGAACTCGGCCGTCAGGTGATCGAGGTGGCTGGTGCCCATCACGATGAATCTGTCGAGACACTCCATCTGCACTGTCTGGATGAATCGCTCGACGTGGGCGTTCAGGTTCGGTGCGCAGTGCGGCAGGCGCACGGGGGTGATGTTCTGTGCCCGCAGAGCATCATCGAACGCGCGGCCGAACTTGGTATCGCGGTCGCGTGTGAGCACGCGGCACTCGGTGGCCCTGCTCCCGGCCGCGGATTTCAGCTTCGATACCTGTTCGGCAACCCATTCGGCATTGGGGTGCTCGGTGCTCGTGGTGGCGATCGCTTTCCGGGTCGCAACGTTCACGAACACCAGCAAGTACGCGTCTCGGAAGCCCCGCACCGTCAGGATTCGCTGCTGCACGAAATCGCACGCCCACAGCGTCTTGGCGTGGGATTTGATGAACTGGTCCCACGTCGCCTCACCACGCTCGGGGCTGGTGGGCAGGTTGGCTTCCCTGAGGATGTTGACGACCGTGCCGCGCGACACCTTGATCTTCAGCTTCTTGAGTTCGCCCAGGATGCGGGTGTAGCCCCAGCCGGTCTCCTTGGCGATCTTCAGCACCAATCGTCGGATGTCATCGGGCGTTCGCGGCCGGCCCGGCTTCCGCGTGCTGGTCTTCTTCTTCGGCCGACATTTGTCTGCCTCACGTATCCATCGCATGATGGTTTCGGGCCTGGCGATCGACACCAGCGCCTTGATGGCCAAACCGAGCGGCTTGGCCAAGCGGGCCAACCGAGACCGCTCCTGCGCGGTAACCCGAACCGGGCCTGGGATCTTGGACCGAAGCACCTCGTTCTCAGCCTTGAGGTATTGGATTTGGCGGCGGAGGTCATCCTGACCAGCTCCAACCAGGACTCTGAGCAGGCGGAGAAACGGGCTGCTGGACATGAACGGTTGTATGCTGTCCATATAGTTGATGGACGCTTCCACCCCATCCGGGCACCTATCAGCGGTCGCTCGATCTCGGCTCGGCCCCTCGGCGCTCTCAGCCCGTTAACCGGCGGGGCGGCAGTTTTGTGAGAGCGCTGCGGTTAACGCCTCAACAGCCCGGGGACAGAGTATTTGAACACCGGCTACGCCTCGGAAGGCGGGCGGCAGTCATCGCGGGCCGAGCCCCGCGACGACCGCCGAGACCCGCCAACCTCGTTTTTGGTAGCGCCAGGCCTGTTAACTGGACCGAAACCACTCGCGCTCTCTTAACCAGAGCAGATTTAGGGTTTGAAGGAGTATTGAACGGGGAGTTCTGAACGGCTCCGCCTCTGGCGGAGCCGTTTTGGTTTACGGGCGGGTCACTTTGGCCTGCCGCGGCCGGTTGGCCCAAACCCCCGCGGAATCCGCGTCGTTTGGCGATTCGCCACTTGCGGTGACGCGCTCTCGGTTCGAGGTCGATTCAGAGGCCAGCGGTCAGGAAACGAAGTGTTTCGGGATGAGTGCGGCCAACAACTCTCACGCTCTCACCGTCTCTGGTGGACGGTGAGGTTCGGCTAAACAGAGCCGAGACGACTTGATTCAGCAGGGAGGCACCGGCGGCGGTTACTGACGTCGGCGAACGCCATGATGGTTCCCGGAGTATCTGGCCAGTCGTTCGGCGAGCAGCCGAACAACTTCGGGAGCTGAGTCGGCTCCAAACACTCGATCGTCTGGTTCGTTTGGATACCGAACTCTCTCGTCGACTCTCTGATCAGCCATGCGGCCACTCCACCCGTCGACACGCAGCCCGATGACGAACCGCTTGTAGATCCACGCCAAGCAGATCTCGGACATCGTTCCCGCGCCACCGCCGATAGCTACGACAGCATCCGCGTGTGCTACTACCGAGTTGCGAAGGTGGTCGAGACCGGACGCGATAACAATGTCGGTGAAGGCGTTGGCCTCGGAGGGATCATGTCCGGGAAGGACTCCGATTGTGTCTCCTGACGCATACTTCGGCGACGATCGGGCACCTCGACACGCGGCCTCCATGACGCCGCCCAGACCACCGGTTAGTACTCGGTATCCGGCATCCACCAACTCGCGACCCACATCTTCGGCGAGTCGATTCTTGTCTGAACCGGGCTCGGTCCTTGAGTCACCAATGACCGCGATGATCTTCCGGCGATGATCTGGCATCATGATTGGGTCTCCTTGGCTCGTGGCTTCTTGCCCGACAGCCGGATTGTGCCGGCCTCACGGTCGGCTCGGTCGCGATCTGCGTCGAACCCGGCCGGGCAGATGTTGACGAACCCTGCCCGCGCGAGGGCCGCCTCAAGAGCGGGCACGTCGTAGGCGAACAGATGCTCGCCGAACCGATCGCGGAAGTGGAAGTTGATGTGCTCGATTGGTAGTTGAACACTCTGCGGATGCCAGCGTTCACGTGCGATGCGAAAGTACTCCGACTCGGGTCCTTCGAAGTACGCTCGGATGGCCTGTTCTGTATTCGGAACGCCGACCCGGATTGACCCTCCCGGGCGTAGCACGCGAAAGCACTCCGTCAGTACGTGGTCCGCTTGACTGGAGTACTCCACGTGCTCGAGCACGTGCTCGAGTCGGACTAGGTCAAGCTGGTTATCATCAAAAGGCCATCGTCTGCGGATGTCGAACACGACATCGGACTTTCCGGCGATGTCCGCGTTGATCCAGCCGGGAAGCGGATACTTCCCGCAACCCACATTCATGCGCGCCCCAGGAAGTCGGGTTCTGCGCGCTCGTAAGCTGCCAAGTTGATGTCGAAGGAGATACACGACTTCATGCCGCAGCGATCGGAAAGCGGCCACCAACGGATCGTGAGCGTGCCGTGAAGTGTGGGTTGTCGTGCTCATCGGACTTCCTCCATGTTGGAGACCGCGCATGCTTCCTCGGTGGACACAAACAGCCCTCCAAGGTAAGGAATCGCGGTGACTCGCACCCCGCGCACAGCAGCCATCAGTGCCATGATGATGAAGTCGTGGGTAACTGCAACCGTGCGGGTCGCGTCTGACTGTCGCATGGAGGCCCATGTGTCCCTGATGGCCGTGAACGCCACGGTATGACAAGGAATCAGGATCTCGGGGGCAAGCGACCCGTCCATCCAGGCGTTCATGAGTCCGGCCCAACCCAGTCGCGACTTGACCAGGTCGTACGTGGCGGTATCCGCGATCCTGAAGTTGACCAGGCTGTCCAATGTCTGCACGCCGCCAGGAGCCGGAGCGATGGCCGTGGCAATCGCGCCCGCGGTCTGCACCGCTCGCAACACCGGGCTGGCGACGAGATGAATGCCATCGCCCAATCTTCTTCCCAGCGCGGCCGCTTCGCCACGACCGTTCTCGGTCAAGTGAACGGCATCCTTCTGTTCCGCGTTCAGGCCCGCGAGTGAGGGCCGCTCTCCGTGTCGAATGAACAACATTCCGCCACTCTTGCCCCAAACTGCGCCCGTCATCTGGTGCGGAGTCATCGGCGCTAGTGTGTCGCTTGCCACTCGGGGGCGGCGCGACGGCTTCGCAACGATCGCTCCGATCTGGGACTCGCGGTTCGACCGATCTTGGCCCTTTCCGAGGCCGGATGGTTCATAGAGGTACAGGGGCTCGCGTATCCAGACCTTCCGGTGAGCCATCTCGACGATGGGGAGCATGAAACTCCAGTCCACCGCGATGTCCACGTACCTGCCGCCAACCCGTAGATCGTGATCCGGGATCGCGTCGAACAGGTACTTTTGGAAGGTGCGCAGGTGCTGCCAGACGTTGCCGCCGCGTGCTTGTCGTGGTGCGTCGAGGACCACCGGATACTCGACGTGCTTGTCCGTGCGGAGCATCGACCCGATCGTGACCTCCGCTCCCGCGGCGTATTCCTGATCGAGGCGATCGAGCACCCCGGGCCCGATGAGCGCATCATCGAGATCGAGCGTGACGATGACACTTTGTGGATTCGAGCACACGTGGCGGATGGCCAACGTCATATTGGCGAGCTGGCCTCGGCGTTCACGCGGCTGGATCAGCGTGATTCGACCCTTCCACGGTGCGATCGCGAGCATGAGGGCATCCCGCGAAAGCGTGCAAGAGCCGTCATCGATGATCACTGCCCCCCAATCAGTGCGGTGCTGCACGGCCATCGACTCCAAACACCTGGCGATGCGCCCTGCCGGTACGTTGCGCCCGGTGATCACGAAGATGTACGCCTCGGACCGGTTGCGGGGAGCCCACAGAAGTGGTCCGCCGACAAGGTTGACCTTTCCGAGCTGCGCGTCTGGAACTGGGTATTTCCCCACCAGATCGAGCAGGAGCATCCACTCAGGTACGTTCCGTTTGAGCTCGTTCGGCGGATGAACGAAGGCGGTCTGTGACGAGGCCCCTCGGAGCGAGGCGATCTGGCCGTCCTTGGCCGCCACATCCATCGAACGGTGCCATGACAGCGTAGGGACGCCATCGTTCAGCGGATTCGAGAACGGACGGGCATTGAGAAGTCGCGCCTTGTGAAGCAGGCACCCCCGAACTTCTGTGCGCCAGGGAACTCCGTTTCGGTCGGTCGAGAATCGCTCTGCGCTCGCCTGCGGCACGCTCAATGATGCGGTGATCGCCTGCGGTTCGCCTTCCATCGCCTCGATCATCTCGCCAAGGAAGTCGTCGGCGTGCGAGCTTCGGTGAACGAGAATGTCCGAGTCCACCTGAAGGATGTAATCGCCAACACACTGCCCCATTCCCCAAAGTGGCGCGACCAGCGGTGCACCGGCAGCGCTGTGGGTATGGCCACATTCGACACCGAACCAGTTCCGCATCACCCCACGGGCCTCTTGGCCAGCTCCGGGGCTGACGAGAATCCGATCGATGATCCCACTTGCCCGCAATCGCTCAGCGGCACGGATGAGTTCCTCCATGTCGGCCCCAGCGTGCTGTCGAACGAATCCATCGCGAAGCGAGTCGACGATGAGAACCCGTTCACAAAACACGCGTGGCCCTTCCAGTTGGTGGACCAGATGCGTTACCTGTCGTTCGATGGTGGAGGCCTCCATCGCGCACGTCTTGATGAGTAACGACACCTGAGCGCCAGTGGCCGCCGCACCCACCGGTCGGCAGACGAGTGTCATGAAGTCCGAGGCAGGCTCAAAACGGTCGGTGCCGACCGTTTCGCTCGCGATGTGCCGCTCGACCCGGAGCCCGTTGCGCAGGAGATCCCGCTCGACCTGCGCGAGCGGACGATGGAACTCCCTTCGCCCGTGCCCAGACTCTGCGTTCTCCATGTACCAGAACAAGTCGTCGTAGGTCATGCCGGGCGGAAGATCACGCCGTCGGTGAAGGTTCGTCGGCCCTCCAAACGTAGCGAGCGGATCGCAGAGTGTGATCACCACGAAGCCATCGGGCCGCACGGAGGCGCGAATGTCTCGGAGGAGCTGTTCGTACTTGGGACCGTTACCAAGTTCGCAGAGCACGAGCGACGACACCACGGCATCAAATGGACCAGATTCGAGTGCGGCAACTCGGTTGTTTGTGAGTGTGAGCCCGGGTGGAGAGCTGCCAAGCGTCTGCCATCGGGCGGCCATGTCTGTTCCCGGGTCGTAACCGACGCTCCGGAGTCCGGCCTCGGCGAGGCGGCGTGCGCTCCTGGCCTTCTTCCCGCAGCCGTGGTCCAGTACGCTCTTCGCGCCTGACTCCAGAACGATTGGGTCGACAATTCCAGACACGATCCGCGTCGCGGATGGTCGTTCGTCGTTCAATGCCCGCCAGAATCGCTCGAACCCGTCAAGCTCAGGCATGGACTTGTCCGCCAGGGCTCGACGCATCAGTTCGTCGAGGTCGGTGCGATGCGGCCAGCGCCACGTCAGCCACGCCCGTTCGGCCATCGAGCGGTACCCATCTTCCGAGTAGGGGCGGATGTCCGAGCCGTAGTCAATAAGCTTTAGCCCGGTCGCGGACACACGCAGGTTCTTCGGATGAATGTTCCTGAAAATGACGCCGTTGGACTTGCACTCACGCAGTAATCCGAGCATCTCGGACCCGCAGCCGCCTTTGTACGGCTCGCTCGACTCGAACGGGTACACAACCAGGAGCGTCTCGTCGCGAACCTCGACCCGCGAGAGTGAATACAGGTGCTTCGGCTGGTCCAGGCGATTGCTGAGGGTCTTCAGCGTCTCCAGGGTGTCGTGATTCGGGCGGCGTTTAAGGAGGTCGAGAACCTTAAATACGCGCACTTCGTCGGTGAACACAATGCCCTCGCCTCCGGCACCCAACAGGCGGAGATGTGCAGCACCGAAGGCCCGCTTGAGCAGCGCCCGGGCACGACGTTCGCGAGCCGCAGCAACCGCCGCGTCTGTAGCGCCGGGCGTGCTGCGAGTGGATCGATACTCGCTGATGAGCCCGTCCATCGACGCGAAGGTGTTGCGGATATCAGCGTCAGAGACGCTCTTCCGGATCTTCTCCGCGAACATTGCCACAGCGGTCGGTTTGAACTGGCTGTAGATACGGTCCATCTCTTTGGCGATGCGAACCAGGTGCTCCAGAGCCGGGCTCACTGACCACTCGGTGGAACCATCCAACAGGCGGCGAGCGGCGTGACGGATGCTGTCTGCGAGCCCCAAGATGCGCCACGCGTTCAGCGTGAACGCGGCCAAACGCTCGTTGATGTACTTCCTGACGCGGCGAACCCCGCTCTTGAGCTCTTCCGCGGTCCATGCAAGCAGCGGCTCGCGACGCCGCTCTGGCGATCGCTCCTGCATTAGTTCATTCGCGGTTCGATACAGGGCGTATCCCAGCACGTCTTCCCACAAGGTCACGTCGTCGAGCTGTGACCGCTTGGTGAAGGAGCGGTCGTGCCGGACCCCGGCGGATGCGTGCATCACGATTTTCAGACCCAACTGGTCCCGCATCAACTGTGTGACCAGCATGTCGGAGCGCCGGACGAAGCGGTCGCCGAAGCGGGCCATATTCTGCGGATACTCCAAGAGGTGCTCGGGTTTGAAGAAGATTGTCGAGCCACCCCGCTGCACTGAGTCGATCGCAGCATCAACGGCGAACGAGTCGACGTTGACCGCCAGTGGCCTGAATACCGCCTCGCCGGCGAGCAGTCGATCGACCCGCGACGCCAAGGAGTAGAGAGCATCCGCCAGGGTTGCTTCCTCGCCGCTTGGACTCAGTGAAAAGGGAGTCTCAAGGTGCTCGGTGTGCTTCGAGAGGTCGTAGTAGGAATCGGGCATCGCGTCGCGCATGACAGCGTTCGCAGCGCTGCGGTCTTCCCACGTGGCACTGGGCGAGGACGCTGCTAGCAGGGCGAGCTGGCGTTCGAGATCGATCAGTTGGACCCTGAGCGTCGCCGTGAATGGCAAAGGCGCAGCCTCGGTATCGGGGCCGATGACAACGTCGATCCCTGCATCGCGGAGCGCCAGAATCGCACTCACGTCGGGCGTTGGGCGATACACCTGCTGGCCGCCGGTGTCGACACGTATCGCGAGGCGTTTGTCGTCGTCGAGGATCCATGCCGCTACCCCAGGCAGGGTGGCGGCGATCCGCGCGACATAGGTGTTCAGGACTGTGCGGCTTGCTGCAATCCGCAGGCGATGTCGTGTAGGGTCAGGAGTATCGATCAGCTTGCCTTGTTCCCAATCCGCACGCTGCTGCTCGATGCTCACTAGTTCGACAGCGAGCCCTCGCTCGCGATACCCGGAGACGAGATCATGGAGTGGACGCGTGCCATCGCCGGGAGTCGGCCCGTTTTCGATTATCACAACGGTCAGACACTCGATGTCTGGCTGTGACGTCAGCGCGAGCAGGTCCTCAAGCAGGCCACCGACGTGGGACGGTGGCTTGGCATCCGTTACGAATCCAGCAATCAGGCTCAACTGTCGTCCACCGCGGACAAGCGGGGGCAGGTGCCCCAACTCACAGGCTATGGGGGGAAGCCGCCAACCAAAGAGCCTCAGCGCTCGCTCGGCGGCCTCGTTCCTGGCTGCCTCGTCGAATCGCTCGGCATGTTTGTGCCAGAAGCGTGTCAGGCCATCGAGCTTGGCGGAGGATGAGGGTGCCGAAAGTCGGTCTGCGCGGGCGTCCGCGAAGTGGTGCACGGTGTGGCACGACGTGCAGCCGAAACGCAACATCGGCAGAGCGCTCAAGCGAATGCACAGATCCCGATCTGTGCAACTAGGGAGGTGCTCATCGAACCCGCCAACCTGAAGAAGGATATCGAGCCTGACGAAAAGGTTGGATCCCTGGATGTGCTGCCCACCGATGAACTGCTCTCTGGGTTCGAGTGTCTGCGGGATAGTCTGACGACGCCCCGCATCATCGATGACGTCGTGTCGAATGAGACCCGAGACCACCATGTTCAAATCAGCGGCGACTGCTTCTTCGAGGCACGCCTCGAGATGTTCGGGCTCCCATGCATCGTCATCGTCGAGGATGGCGACGAACCACAGATCTGGCTGCCGCATGATATGCCCATCGCGATGCAGTTGGTCGATGCCGGTGTTCCACGCGCCAGACGCTCGCTGCTGAGTGCGCCGGTTCCGCAGCACCGTCACTGAAAGGCGGCCGCCGCAATCGGCCTGAAGCGTGTCCGCAAGCGCCATGAGCGCGGAATCTGAAAGCTCATCTTTCGACTGATCCACAACGATCACGAGCCGATCGGGCAGGCGAGATTGCGCTAGGATCGAGCGGATCGACCGCTGGCGGAGTAGATCGATGCGACCACGCGTGGCTACGAGCGCAGCGACACAACGGACATGGTGAGACTGTGGACGGGTGTCCATCGGGATACCTCCGATGAGCGAGGCAGAATCGTGCTGTCGCCGCCGAGCGGGATCACTCGGCTATGCCCGTTGGGCACATCCCTCGACTGTCGGAGTAGCAGCATGTTGCTCGCACGAGCACGGCCGCAGGAGAGATCTCGTCGCTCATCGATTCGAGATCCGAACCTCGCCTCACGCCGCCATCCAGCAGACAGGGAGTCACGGTCAGCAGTTGATGTTAGGGAACGAGTCATATGAACGTCAAAAACCAAGGGTGAACTGGGGTTAGCGCTCGCCGCGCCTGACCTTCCCCAGCAATGGTGAGCGCGACCAACACCGGGATAATACCCGGTCGAAGGAGCGACTCACATGGGACGGAAGTTTTACAGCGAAGCGTTTAAGACCCAGGCTTGTCAGCTGGTGACGGTCCAGAAGTATTCCAAGAGCGAGGTCTGCCGCAAGCTGGGGGTCTCTTACCAGACTCTGGACGACTGGTTGCGGCAGCGTCAGCCGGCCATCACGCCTGATCAGCCTCTGCCGGACTCCACCGACGGCCTCAAGGCCCGGATCAAGGAACTGGAGAAGCAGCTCCGACGGGCGGAGACCGAGCGTGAGATTTTAAAAAAAGCGACGGCGTTCTTTGCCGCGGTGAACACGGGGGAGAACCCGTGAGATTCAACTGGATCGATCAGCACCGCGACGTGTTCGACCTGGACGACATGTGCCATGTTCTGGCCGTCACGCGTGGTGGTTATTACACTTGGAAACAGGCCGCCACCGCCCCACCCACGCCCCGCCAGATGCGGCGGAGCGAGGTGGTGGAGAAGATTCGGGAGATTCACAAAGAGTCGGACTGCACCTACGGCAGCCCCAGAATCTTCGATGAACTGGCCAAACAGGGCGTCGCCGTCAACCGCAAGACCGTGGAGAAGTATATGAAACGCGAGGGAATCTCGCCGGTTCTGGCCCGCCGGTTCGTCCCGCAGACCACCGACAGCGACCACGACCTGCCGGTGGCACCCAACCTGCTGGACCGGCAGTTCGCGGCCGGGGTTGGGGGGGGCGACCGCAAGTGGGTGAGTGACATCACCTATGTCTGGACGGAGGAGGGGTGGCTGTATGTCGCGGCGGTGATGGACCTGTACAGCCGCCGGATCGTAGGCTGGGCGATGGCGAACCACATGCGTGCAGATCTGTGCGTGGAGGCGTTGAAGATGGCGGTGGCGAACCGAAGACCCCAGACAGGGTTATTGCATCATTCGGACCGTGGCAGCCAGTACGCCAGCGAGGCCTACCGCCGGGTGCTGTCCTTCTACGGGATGGTTGCCAGTATGAGCCGAAGCGGCAACTGCTACGATAACGCGGTGATGGAGAGCTTTTGGGGGACGATGAAACAGGAGAAGGTGAACCGAGTGCGGTTCCGTACGCGGGAGGAGGCGAGGAATGCGATCTTCCAGTGGATGGAAGGGTGGTACAATCGCAAGAGAAGTCACAGTTCGTTAGGCTATGTCAGCCCCGAAGCGTTCGAGGCAGCCTACAACTGAACACAGGATTCGCGCTCACCGTCGCTGGGGAACCTCACTCGGCGGTCTGCGTTGATCGTCCCCTTTCTCGCCTCCACGATCACGTGCCAGCCGAGCGAGTCCTTTTTGATGATCTTCAAGCGTTGACGGTCGCTTCCCACTGGAATGTGCCATGTCCATTAGGTCGTCAAGAGCAAGTTTTGCACCGATACGAATCCAAGGTAACAGTGCATAAGCATCGACAACTGCTGTGACCATGCCCGATTGTGCGCGGGCCATTTCTTGTGAACCGTCTACAATGGCTTTTCCAGCCGCTTTGACCGTCGCTCTAGCGGCATCGTCTATTGCACGTTGCAACGCAGGATTTCCTTGCGCTGCTAAGTATGCTGCAGTACCGACTAAGATTGCGCCACCGACTACCACAGGCACCGCTATGGCAATCTCGCCTGTTGGGTCAAGATTGCCCACTGGCCTCCCCCCCACAAACAAATACCGATTATACCCGTCCGGATATCCCCCGTTCTTCTTACTGGGGTCCTGCGTCAGCCACCGGTCATTGGCCACGTCCAGGTCCCGCCGCTGGTAGTTGACGTACAGCGTGCCCAGATCCGCGAATCCGCCTTGGAATCCCACCCGCAGCGTCTGGGAATCGCCCGATGATGCAGCCCACGCCGAGGTCAGTGTCGACCGTGTCCCGTACGGGTCGTACTCCAGCCGCTGGATCACTATGAACTTCTTCGTCGGGTCGCTCAGATCGGCGTTGTTCGCCTGACCCTCACCCACCACGCTCGTTACGTCCCAGTTGGCGTCCTGCTGCGCAAAGACACGATCCACGTGTCCCGCCGCCGACCACCCGATGCTCTTGCCACTCTCCGCCGTACTGGCCGCCGTGATCACGTCCCGGCTCACCAGATCGTTCACATACGCACCGCCCCACACGTACTGCGTCACCGTCGCCCCCGCCGTTACCAACCCCGGCGTACCGCCATCGTCACGCGTGTCCTGTTCCACCACCTGCCAGTCCTTGCTGTAGTACAGGTCCGTGTACGGCAAAGACGTCGCCACGGTTTCCGAACTCGCCGAACTCGACTGGGCAAAGGCGTCAGAGGTCACCACGGCCGCTGGCGTGTATTCAACCACACGGCGTCCCAGGGCGTCGTAGCTGTAATAAATCACGTTGTTACCGGTCGGCGTCGAGACCCCAGTCCCGCTGACGCTGACAAGCCGGTTCCACGCGTCATAGACAAACGCCTTACCGCCACCGGTCTTCTGGTTGCCATTCCCGTCGTAGGTGTAAGTACTGCCACTTCCCGTCCCGGCCGTGGTCATCTGGTTCTCAGTATTGAACGACCGGCTTTGGCCGGTGCTGCCGGTCGTCAGCGTCGTGGCATTCCCCAAAGCGTCCAGCGTCCACCCCTGGCTGCGGCTGGAGGTGGAAACAGTGTCTGGAACACCGTCCGAGTTGGTGTCGCTCAGCGTACCCCGGCTGAACGCCGTCAGACGGTTCAGTGCGTCATAACCCCCCGTGCCACCATTGCTGTGGTACAGCTCGCTGAAGGCCGACTGCCCGCTATAGGTGTTGGACCGGTACATCACGTTGCTGTCGGCACTTCCTCCGAACGCTACACTCAGTTATCATCGTACCCATCCGTCTCAGAAACTTGTACAGTCCACGGAAAATCCGCGATGCATAATTCGCCTACGATACCGCCGTACAACAATTAGATACGTGGTAACCAGAATGCCGGTCATCAATGGGGTCGTAACTATTGACTTCAGTCCAACATTGAACAGGCTCCATCGATCCAGTGACCCCTTGGGTCGCACACCATCGGTTTCACACCTAAAGTAAAACGTGGATGGTAACCGCCCGCCAGCCAAGTCCTCGTTGTACAAGTTAGAAACAAATCGACGACATAAACAACTCCAACCCATAGAATCTGCAACCACACTTGATGGCACATGAAAAGCAGTCAAATCGATCATGACGGAGGATACGTATAAATCACCTCTGAGTCCGCCGAAAATAAAAATGTGGCCAACGCCACGTGCATCTACATGGTCGACCTCACACTCCAAAGAGCCGAACACCAGGGAAACTGACCAAACAGCACTTACAATCAAGCATGCTAGTATCAGAACGCCACGCAAAACATAGTGGAACGCGCGCGCCACAATAGGCCGTAGTGATCGACTGAACCGGTCATCTCGCATCTATACTCCTAACGAGAGGGAAGTTTTTGCCGGAGCACATATCGCCGAGACTACCTTCACTTCTTACTGCCAGACACAGGCGGACCCGACGGTTTCGATGACACACCGTCGCGCCCCTCAAGATCCTTCGGCGTGACAACGGTTCCGCTATTTTCCGGCGGTTTCCCGGAAGCTTGTCGGATAAGACCGCGTACTTGGCCTGCGCAGTTACAACTAGACAGATTATATTCGTCGTTGAGGTGGGCAGTAATATATTTGTCGACGGCTTCCTTAAGTTTGTCCATTGATATATTCAAATCAAACTCGAAAATCCAATCATTAGAACTCACCAACGGTGGGTACTGCCGATAGGGAACTTTTCTCCAATTAGACCCGCCTATGGTGTACGGCCCGCCTTTATAGGTGCCAAAGTCATACACGGTGTTGCCAATACGGATGGCAGCATGTGCCCCTGCAGCCTCACTTAGATTACCCGCAGGGCCGCCGGGATTACTCTTTGGGATCACGACGATCACCTTCTTGTCATCCGGATCAAGGCCGGTGAAATCCCGTGTTCCACATGGCGAAGACAGTGCAAACTGAAACCTATTATACCCATCCGGATACCCACTGGGATCTTCCGTCATCCACCGCAAACTGTTCGGGTCATACCACCTGGCTCCGAACAGGGTCATCTTGCTGTCCGGGTCCGTGAACCCGCCCTGATACCCCGGCCGCACGTCCGCGCCATTTCCCATGTTCGTCGTCGTGCCCGTCAGCGTCTGCTGCACCAGCCCGAACGGGTCAAACTTCTGACGCACCGACACTTCCAGACTGTGCCCACCGCTCACCACCACCGGCGAGAACGACACCATGCTCGTGATGTCCCAGTTCGCGTCCTGCTGCGTGAACACACGGTTGACATCGGAAGCGGCCACCCACCCTTTGTCGCTGCTTGACCCACTCGTTCCCGCCGTGATCACGTCACGGCTCACCAGATCATTCACATACGCCGCACCCCACACGTACTGCGTCACCACCGTACCCGCGCCCACATACCCCGGCGTCCCATCATTTCCAGTGCTCCAGTCCGCCCGCACCTCCTGCTCGATCACCGTGTCCGTCCGATCAACCGCATCTTTAATCCGCTGACCGGGCCTGTAATGCTCGGGTGATGGAAGATCGACGACCGGCGGCGGATTTGTGGCGGAAGCGGATCGAGGCGCAGCGAGCCAGTGGGATGTCGATTCGGGCTT
>JBBRDX010000073.1:0-13748 GCA_038203515.1 Actinomycetales bacterium
CGCACCCGTCGGGTACATCTCGGCGATGCTCGGCGCAAATACCGCCGTGACCCCGTACGGTTCCAGCTGCCGGAGGTCTTCCTGCAGGCTGCGGGGGTAGCGGTCGATATCCTCGGTCGGCCCGAACTGCAGCGGGTTCACGAAGATCGAGATGATCACCACATCGGCGATCTCGGATGCACGCTTCACGAGTGCGAGATGGCCGGCGTGGAGCGCGCCCATCGTCGGCACGAGGGCGATTCGTTTGCCCGCCTCGCGGGCTTCCGCGGTGATCGTGCGCAGCTCGGAAATGGTCTCGGCTACGACGATGGGCATCCCTCGATGCTAGCGGTCGGTGTGCGGGAGCCGCGCCGGCAGCTCAGCCACGACGGCGCAGGGCGTTCTCGACGGAGGACCTCACGAGCGGACCGAGCACGGCACCCGGGGTCTCGATGCCGATCGAGGCGAGCAGGTTCGTGGCCTGGTCGACGATAGCGCTCGAGAAGCTCGTGGCCGTGGCGATTGCCTCGGCATACGCGGGGCGATCCTCTTCCGCGATGATGATCGGCTCACCACCCATCTCCACGACGAGCGCCTGCCCGATCGGCTGCACCGGGCCTGGGGCTGTGACCGCGAAGTATGCGCCAACGAGCTGCGCGATATCGATGGTCGTGCCCGTGAATGATACGGCCGGGTGGATGGCGAGCGGAATGACACCGGCCGCGATCGCGGGAGCGAGCACGGCCGTGCCGTACTCGGCCGCGGTGTGCAGCACGAGCTGGCCCGGCTGCCACGCACCCGTGGAAGCGAGCCCGGCAACCAGTGCCGGAAGCTCGGCTGCGGGTACGGCGAGGATCACCAGTTCGCTGCGTTCGATGATCGCCGGCACATCGAGGATCGGCACACCGTGGAGCATCGCTTCGGCGCGTTCGCGACTGGATTCCGAGATCGCGGAGATGCCGACGACAGCATGACCAGCCCCGGCGAGCGCCGCTCCGAGCACCGGACCGACCCGGCCCGCACCGATGATTCCAATGCCGAGGCGACCCGACCTGCGACGGGCATCCTCCTCGCGGTCCGCGGCGGGCTGCGCGTCGAAGGTCATGCGGGAAGCTCCCCGGACCGCCAGCGGTGTGAGGTATCTGCCTGGCCGGTCCGCACCGCGAGCTCAGCGACCTCGGTGAAGAACGCGAGCGCGGCATCCTGATCCACGGCCCCTAGGTCCGCGGTGATTGGTCCGTTGACGGTGTGCAGGTGCACGGAGGCAAGACGGAGTCGGCGCAAAAGCGGTCCTTGGTGAAGCCCGACACTCTGCAGTCGCGGCTGCGGCACGATGATCAGACGTCGCCAGATCGCTCCCTTCCGGAGGAGCAACGAGCCCGCAACGATGGCAAATCCATTGCGTCGCCAGGAGAACGGCCGCAGCCACGCCGCCCGCAGCGGCGAGTTGGTGAAACCGTCGGCGCCCTGTGAGGTCATGCCGGTCTCGATGAAAGCACTCGTCTCCTCCCCGATGAAGTCCGGCAGCATGAGCTTGAGCACGGCCGTGACATCTGCCAGGTTGCCCACCGGCAGGATGGTCGTGTTTGCTTGGTTTGCCGAGCCCCGACTCGAGGTGTGGCTGGCCCGGTTCACCCGGATCTGCCACCAGCCGGCCGCACGCCAGAGCAGCGATTGGCTGACCTCGATCGAGTGGATGCGTCCGGGCGGCAGTGTCTCGTTGCTTGTGGAAAACAGTCCGAAGCCGACGCGCACCCCGTCCGGAGTGCCGGCAATCGTGTAGCGCAGCGACTGGGAAAACCGGCGCACGTAGTAGCCGCCGAACCCGATGATGCTCGGAAGCGCGAGGAACAGCACGAACAGGTCGCCACTCACCGAAATCCAGATCGCGGCTCCGATGACGACGAGCGCGGCGATCACCGTGCCGGTGCCGAGGAGCATCGACCCGAACAGTCGACCGAGATGGATTTTCACGACGGACTCTGGCGGCGCGGCATCCGGGTCCAGTTCGGGCGCGAGGAGTTCATTCACCCGCCGGTCCAACAGCGTGCCCATCGACACCGCTGTGGGCTGCTCGGCAGCCGACTTCTCTGCGCCTGACTTCTCTGCCACCCGGGTTCCGGATGCCCGGCGCAGGATCTCCCGGCGCAGATCGTCCGCTGCCGCCGAGCTCAGGTAGGAGAGGTGCACATTCGCGTCGTTGCCGGCCTGGCTGATCTCGAGCTTCGCCGCGCCGAACAATCGAGCGATGAATGGCCGGACGATGTTGATGCCCTGGATGCGGTCAAGCCGTGCCTTGCGATTGGTGCGGAAGAGGATGCCCGAACGCACCTCGACCACCTCACTGGTGATGCGGAAGGTGTGCATGCGCCAAGAGACGTAGAAGCCGGAGATCAGCACGACCAACAGCAGCGCGACCGCCGCGAGGACCTGCAGGATGATGCCGTGGCTCACGACGTAGTCCACGGGATCCCCTCCGTCGTCGAACCGCGGCAGGAACATCCCCAGCAGCCGTTCGCGCAGGTTACTGACGATGTAGCCGAGCACCACGATGAGAGCGAAGCCGCCCTTGAGCAGCGGTGTGGCCGGATGCAGTCGATGCCACTCGCCGTCAGTGAGTCGCGCGACGACCCCGGGAACAGCACCGGACACAGAAACCGGCGCCGAGATCTCGTGCTCGCTCACAGTCCCGCCCGGCGGCTCTCCGCAACCGACACCAGGTGATCACGCAATTCTTCGGCCTCCGCCTCGGTGAGACCAGGGATAGTCACCCCGGCGGCGGCCGCAGCCGTCACGAACTTGAGTTCGCTGAGCCCAAGCCCGCGGGCGATCGGGCCGCGGTTGATGTCCACCAGCTGCATGCGCCCATAGGGCACTGCGACGAAGCGCTGCCACATGATGCCGCGGCGGAACAACAGGTCGTCCTCGCGCAACTGGTAGCCGATGGAACGCACCCTGCGAGGGGTGAGTGCGAGGTTCACGATCGCGACGATGGCGATGACGCCGAGCGCTGCCACGGGGATCCAGACCTGCAACAGGAACATCACCACTCCTGCTGCGAGCACCACCACGAGGGATCCTGCCCCGCCGGCGAGTTCGACCCAGACGAGCCGCGGAGAGACCCGTCGCCAGGTCACGTCGGGGAGTTCGAGCCGATCCATGCTGTTCCTCGCCATTCTCACAGTGTCACTGCGCCACGGTCTCACTGCTTCGCGGGCACAACCCGGTTGCCTTTGTCGTCATCGTCGTCCGGCGGGATGGTGCACATGTGCTCGGCGATCAGCCCGCCGACCAGCAGGCCCGCGGCCCCGACGAGCGTGGCCACCCCTTGCGCGACTGAGCCTACCCCGGGCACGACGGAGCGGCTGAGGAGATAGATGAGCACTCCGGCGCCGAAGCCCGCGAGCAGCGAACCGCCCAGTGCGCTCGCCTTGGCGAGTACGAGCACCCGTGTCGAGTAGAACGGATCGATCGGCTGGGAGGCCTTGCCGCGGGTCAGTCGGCGGATGGGCAGCGCCAGCACCACGACCATGACCCCGATGGCCAGGAGCGCGATTCCGAGGGTGAACGGTGGTAGCACGATCGGTCGCCCGGATGCGGCGAGAGCGGCCTCGAGGAATCCGCCGCCGATGCCGCCGATGAGGGCGAGCAGCACGAGGGACGCGATGTTCGAGCGTTTCATCTGCGCTGCCGTTTCATCTCTGCACCCCGAGTGCCGGCGCCTCAAACGGCCATACTTCGTCGGAGTGCGCCACCGCGAGCGAGTCGATGCGGCCGTGCCCTCGGATCTCGGCATCCGGGTCGATCTGAAGCCAGGGCACGATCACGAACGCGCGCTCCCAGGCCCGCGGATGCGGCAGGGTGAGGTCATCTGTATCGCGCTCCAGCCCGGCGAAGTCGATGATGTCGAGATCGAGCGTTCGATCGCCCCACCGTTCGACGCGCACGCGACCGTGGTCGGCCTCGATGCGATTCAGCTCCACGAGCAGGGCATCGGGGTGCAGTGCGCTCTGAACGAGCACCACCGCGTTGAGGTAGCTGGGGGCCCCGGCATCCGTTCCCGCCGGTTTGACCGCGTGGGATCGCACGATGCCGGAGACCGCGGTCACGGTGACTCCGTCGAGAGCGGCGATGTCGTGCACGGCGGCCCGCAGGTTATCTTCGCGGTCTCCGAGATTTGACCCGAGCGCGATGACGGCCGGGAGCACGATTCGGCGTCTCACGACGGTGTTCCGGTCGGCCGGCTGCGGGTGATACTCACCGAGACATCGCCGAAGGGCACGGCGATCGGCGCGGCCGGTTTGTGGATGGTTACGACCACCCGGGCGGCACGCTCGTGAGCCAGGACGACGGCCGCAACCCGTTCGGCCACGGTCTCGATGAGGTCCACTACGTCTGCCTGCACCGCGGCGTAGACTGCCTCGGCTAGTTCGCCGTAGTGGATCGTCTTCGTCACGTCGTCGGATGCCGCGGCCGGTGCGAGGTCGACCGCGATTTCGAGATCGATGATGAACTCCTGGCCGTGCTCCCGCTCGAAATCGAGTACTCCGTGATGCGCGAAGATGCGAAGCCCGGTCAGGCGGATGTTGTCAACCGGAGTGTCTCCGTCGCTCATTACTGCATCGCTCATGGCTGCATCGCCTCCCACACGTCAAGGGCATCGTTCGTGGCCGCAACGTTGTGCACGCGCACGCCCCAGACTCCGGCCTGGGCGGCGAGGGCGCTGATAGTCGCGGTGGCGGGGTCGCGTGCCGAGGTCGGAGCATCCGGCGGCACGAACGCCCCGAGGAATCGCTTGCGGGATGCCCCGATCAACACCGGATAACCGATGGTGTTGAGGGCGGCGATGTTGGAGAGCAGTTGCCAATTCTGCTCGGCGGTCTTGGCGAACCCGATACCGGGATCGAGGATGATGCGATCCGGACGCACCCCGTTGACGATGAGTTCGGCGACCCGGTTCTTCAACTCGTTGCGCACGTCGCGCAGTACGTTTCCATAGCTGGTGCTCTGTCGGCTCGTGTCTCCTGGCGCGTTTGGCCCGCGCCAGTGGCTTGCGATGAAGTGCAGACCGGTCTCGGCCGCGACCCTCGCCATGCCGGAATCGGCAAGGCCCGCAGACACGTCGTTGATGATCACCGCGCCGAGTTCCGCCGCCGCCCGGGCAGTTGACGCGTTCATGGTGTCGACACTCACCGGGATTCCGAGATCGGCCAGCGCCTCGATCACCGGAAGCACGCGACGCTGCTCCTCGATCGCAGCCACCCGATCCGCTCCGGGCCGGGTCGATTCCCCGCCGACGTCCACGAGCTGGGCTCCGGCGGCGACGAGTTCTTCGGCGTGCGCAACGGCGGCATCCAGCTCGAGATAATCGCCGCCGTCGCTGAACGAGTCCGGCGTCACGTTGACGATGCCCATGATGCGGGGGCGGGTGAGGCCGATCGGGCGGTACGGCCGGAGCGAGACGAGTTCGCCACTCACGCGCTGACTCCGATCAGCGCGATAATCTCGGCGCGTTCGACGGGGTCGGAGAGGATGCCTCGGCTCGCGAGCGTGACGGTGGTGCTGCGCGTCTGGCGGCTGCCCCGCGCGGTCACACAGCCCTGTGTGGCGTCGAGCACGACGAGCACGCCCCGGGCATTTAGACCGACCTCCAGCGCATCCGCGATCTCTTCGGTGAGGCGCTCCTGGAGTTGAGGGCGCGCTGCGAGTGTCTCGACGACCCGCGGAAGGGCCCCGAGCCCGACGATGCGGTCGTTCGGCAGGTAGGCGATGTGCGCAACCCCGGTGAAGGGCAGAAGGTGGTGTTCGCACATGGAACGGAATTCGATATCGCGCAGCAGCACAAGCTCACCGATCTTGGACGAATCGGCCGTGAAAGTCGCACTCGGGGCGAGATGGTCGAGCGGGTCCTCCGCAAGCCCGGCGAAGAATTCGCTGTAGGACTGCGCAATCCGCTTCGGCGTGCGGACAAGGCCGGCCCGGGCCGGATCCTCGCCGATGGCGGCGAGGATCTCGAGCACGGCGGCCTCGATCCGTGCGGTGTCGATAGTCACGGTTACGAGCGTAGAGGGATTATGCGGTGGCGATGTCGGGACGCTTCCGCGGCCGAGGCGTGTGTGCCTTTTTCACCGGCTCAGAGGACACGCCGCCGTCAACAACCCCGGCGTCGATCGGCGCTTTCGGAGGCACGAGGACGGGAGGCAGAGCCGAAACCGGACGCTTGGTGCTCGACAGCCACTGCGGGCGCTCGGGCATCTTCTTCACGTCCTTGAAGATCTCGGCGAGCTCGGTGTGGTCGAGCGTCTCCTTCTCCAGAAGCGCCGTTGCGAGACTGTCGAGGATGTCGCGGTTCTCGTTGAGAACCTCCCAGGCCTCGTTGTGCGCGTTCTCGATGAGGGTGCGCACCTCCGCGTCCACCTGCTCGGAGAGCCGTTCGGAATAGTCGCGTTGGCTGCCCATGTCGCGGCCGAGAAACATCTCGCCCGATCCGGAACCGAGCTTGACCGATCCGATGTTCGACGACATGCCGAATTCGGTGACCATCTTGCGAGCGGTCGAGGTGGCCTTCTCGATGTCGTTGGAGGCGCCGGTGGTGGGGTCGTGGAACACGACCTCTTCCGCGACCCGGCCGCCCATCGCATAGGCGAGCTGGTCGAGCAGCTCGTTGCGGCTGATCGAATACCGGTCCTCGAGCGGGAGCACCATCGTGTAGCCGAGCGCGCGTCCTCGCGGCAGGATGGTGACCTTCGTCACCGGGTCGGTGTTCCGCATCGCGGTGGCGACCAGGGCGTGTCCACCCTCGTGGTACGCGGTGATCAGCTTCTCGTGATCCCGCATCACCCGCGTGCGGCGCTGCGGACCGGCCATGACGCGGTCGACCGCCTCATCGAGCGCCCGGTTGTCGATGAGCTGCGCGTTGGAGCGAGCGGTGAGCAGTGCGGCCTCGTTGAGCACGTTCGCGAGGTCGGCACCGGTGAACCCCGGCGTCTTGCGTGCGAGCACCTCCAGGTCGACTCCGGCGGCGAGAGGCTTGCCCTTGCCGTGTACCTCGAGGATCTGCTTGCGGCCGAGCAGGTCGGGAGCATCCACTCCGATCTGGCGGTCGAAACGACCGGGACGAAGAAGCGCCGGGTCCAGGATGTCGGGACGGTTGGTCGCCGCGATAAGGATGACGTTCGTCTTGACGTCGAATCCATCCATCTCGACCAGCAACTGGTTGAGGGTCTGCTCGCGCTCGTCATGCCCGCCGCCCATACCGGAGCCACGGTGGCGCCCGACGGCGTCGATCTCATCGACGAAGATGATGGCCGGGGAGTTCTCCTTGGCCTGGGCGAAGAGGTCGCGCACGCGGCTGGCGCCGACTCCGACGAACATCTCGACGAAGTCCGAGCCACTGATCGAGTAGAACGGCACGTTCGCTTCGCCAGCTACCGCGCGGGCAAGCAGGGTCTTGCCGGTGCCGGGGGGGCCGTAGAGCAGCACACCCTTGGGGATGCGCGCGCCGACCGCGAGGAACCTGGCGGGATCCTTCAGGAAGTCCTTGATTTCCTCGAGCTCTTCGATCGCTTCGTCGGCGCCCGCGACATCCGCGAATGTGACCTTGGGGCTCTCCTTGGAGACGAGCTTCGCCTTGGACTTGCCGAACTGCATGACCTTGGAGCCCCCGCCCTGCATGCTCGACAGCAGGAACCAGAAGATCACCCCGATGATGATGAATGGGATGACGAGACCGAGGAGGGACGAGAGCCAATTGCCCTTGTCGACCTGGTCGTCGTACTTGGCGCCGGAGGAGTCTACGGCCTTCACGATGTCGGCGCCGCGGGCGGTCGCGTAGTAGAACTGCACCTGCTTGCCGTCGGCACCCGCCGCCGCCAGGGTGAGGTCGACCCGCTGTTCGCTGTCGACGATCTTGGCGGAGGCCACCTTGTCGTCCTGCAGCAGGGCGAGGCCATCCTTGGTCGTGATCTCCTTGAATCCAGATCCGCTCAGGAGGCTGAATCCGACCGACACGACGATGACCGCCAGCAGGATGTAGATGAGCGGGCCGCGGAGAAATCGCTTGAAATCCATAGTGTTCCGGAGGTTACGCCCGGCACCTTTCTGAGGAAGATTGTGTCGCCAAGGCTACCCGAGCGGCACTGGGTGGCTGCTGCATGTTTGCCGTGGGCGTAATCCATGCCCTCCGGTGCTCAGGTAGGGCGCTCCGCGACCGTATCGAAGGGTCGGGACCTAGGCGTACACGTGTGGCGCCAACACGCCAATGTCCCGATAGTTGCGGTACTTCTCCGCATAGTCCAGGCCGTAGCCCACCACGAAGGCATTCGGAATCTCGAATCCGACGTATCGGACCTCGACGGCCAGCTTGGCAGCAGCGGGCTTTCGCAGCAGCGCACAGATCTCCACCGAATCCGCGCCGCGCATTCCGAGGTTCGCGCGCAGCCACGAGAGTGTGAGGCCCGAGTCGATGATGTCCTCGACGATGAGCACCTTGCGACCATGCAAATCGGTGTCGAGGTCCTTGAGAATTCGAACGACACCGGATGACTCGGTGCCGGAGCCATAGGACGAGACGGCCATCCAGTCCATCTCTATCGGCAGGGTGAGCTCTCTCGCGAGGTCGGCCATCACCATCACTGCGCCGCGAAGTACCCCCACGAGCAGCAGCGGCTCGCCAACGTAGTCCGCCTCGATACGGCGGGCGAGTTCGGCTATCTTGTCGCGAATCTCCTGCTCGGTGATGAGTACGCTCTCGAGGTCATCGGCGATATCGCTGTATTCCATTGCCCTATTCTTTCATCGGCAGGAGTGTTCATCGGCACTGTTATCGGCTCTACTCGCTCCGGGTCGAACGGAACTGCAATAGGCCGCCGACTCGCTGCACGCTGATGCCCGGCAGGTCGACTGCGGCCTGCCCGTGCCAGTCGGTGACCAGCCTGCTCACCTCCAGCGTCTGCGTACGGCTGAGGCTCACGCCGAACTCCGCAAGCACCGTGGCGCGGATGATCCGCTGCCGCAGCGCCGGCGGATCGTGTTCAAGCGCCCGGGCCGCGAGCGAGATACCGGCCTCGGCATGGAGGGCCAGCTCCTCGAGCTGGTCGGCCGCGAACTGGTCGAGTGCGTCGGTATCTTCTCGCGCCAGGTCGGCAGTGCGGGCGAGTGCCTCGGCGAAACCGGGACCGAGCTCACGTTCGAGCATCGGAAGCACACTCTTGCGAACACGCACCCGGGCGAATCGCTCATCGTCGTTCTGCGGATCGTTCCACGGCCGCAGCCCGGAGTCGACGCAAAACTGCACGGTGGTCGCGCGGGCAATGGCGAGGAGCGGACGAAGGTAGATCCCTGACTCGGCCGCCATGCCCTTGATGCTTCCGAGACCGCTACCGCGTGCGAGCCCGAGCAATACGGACTCGGCCTGGTCGTCCCTGGTGTGTCCGAGCAGCACCCGGGTCGTGCCAGTCTCCCGCGCCGCGGCGGCGAGCGCGGAGTACCGGGCGGTTCGAGCGGCGGCCTCGGGTCCGCCCTCGGGCCCGACGACCACAGTCGTCACGATGACCGGGTCGAGCCCGAGCTCTCGAGCCTGTCGTGCTGCTCGCTCCGCGACATCCGCCGAGCCCAGCTGGAGGCCATGATCGACGATCACGGCACCCGCCCGGATGCCAGCCCGTGGCGCCTCGAAGGCCGTGGCAGCGGCGAGCGCGAGCGAGTCGGGCCCGCCGCTGAGAGCCACGAGCACCAGGCCGCACCCCGCATCGGCCTTCCCCGCCGCAGTATCCCGCCCCGCAGGAGCATCCCGCCCCCCAGCATCCCGCCCCGCAGCATCCCGCCCCGCAGGAGTGCGAAATGCAGGACTCACGGTGACGGATGTCGCCTCGGACGCCTCACCTGCCACCGGAGTCACGCTCGGTCCTGCATTTCGAACGGGAAGAGGTGCGGGAAGAGGTGCGGGAAGAGGTGCGGGAAGAGGCGCGGGGTCGGCATCGCGAGTGTCAATCCCGCCGAGTGCAGCGCGCACCGCGGAGCGCAGGTCCGCGATCGCGGGAGTCAGGCGGGGGCGTGTGGTCATCCGATAACGTTATTGCGTCATCCACCGAACTCTAGGAGCGCCCCATATGGCCAGCTACGACGCGATCATCGAGATCCCCAAGGGCAGCAAGAACAAGTACGAGGTGGATCACATCACCGGTCGCGTCTTTCTCGACCGGGTGCTGTTCACCGGCTTCGTCTACCCGACTGACTATGGCTTCTTCGAGAACACCCTGGGCCTCGACGGCGACCCGGTGGACGTGCTCGTGCTGCTCGACTACCCGCTCTTCCCGGGCGTCGGCGTGAAGGTGCGCCCGGTCGGCGTCTTCAACATGACGGATGACGGCGGTTCAGACGCCAAGGTGATCGCCGTGCAGGCGAAAGACCCGCGCTGGTCGTGGATCCAGGATGTCGACGACATTCCGGAATATACGCGCAAGGAGATCGAGCACTTCTTCGAGCACTACAAGGACCTCGAGCCTGGCAAGTGGGTCAAGACCGAGGGCTGGGGCAATGCCGCCGAAGCCGAAGCCATCGTGCAAGCCGGTATCGCGAAGCTTGCCGAAGAGGGATCGCACTAAGTACCAACGGTGGTGGGCCCCGTGCTGACGGGCTCGATCACCGGTCCCGCCGCGCCGCAGTTAGCCCAGCGGCGCCCCGCGGGCAGCCATGAACGGCGCGGGGTCGATAGCCGTTCCATTCGGGCGAACCTCGAAGTGCAGGTGGCAGCCAGTGGAGTTGCCCGTGCTGCCGACGCTGGCGATCTGCTGGCCCGCGCTCACCTGCTCGCCAGCGCTCACGAAGATGCCGCCGGTGACGATGTGGCCGTACCCGGTGGAGATGCCGTCGCCATTGTTGAGCAGGATGAAGTTGCCGTAGCCACCGTTGTAGCCCGCATAGATGACCACTCCGGAGTGCGCCGCCACGATGGGTGCGTTGCAGCCAGCCGCCAGGTCAGTGCCGCCGTGCAGGGCGTAAGCGCCGGAGTACGGGTTGACTCGCCATCCGTAGGGGCTGGAGATATTCCCGCCCGAGGGTCGGACCCAGCCGCTCGGACTCGCGCTCGTGCCGCCATTTCCGGCCGGGCGGGTGGCGGGCGGATGCGCCGCGGCATAGGCCTGCGCGGCCCTCGCGTCGGCCTCGGCCTGTGCTCTCGCCGCGGCTTCTGCGGCAGCCTTTGCCGCTGCCCGAACCTGCACACCGGTGTTGTAGTCGGCTTCGGTGGTGGTGGTGTTGTTCACGAGGACGGCACGCTGGGCCTCGAGTCGCTCCTTGTTGCCAGCCTGCGCATCGAGGGCGGAGGCGGCCTTCTCGGAGGCCAAGGTTGCTTCCTCGAGAGCGGTCTGCGCGGCAGCAGCGAGCACCTTGAGCGCGTCTTTGGCGACGTTGGCCTGATCGGTGAGCGACTGCGCGGAATTCTGGTCTTGGGTGGCCTTGTCGTATAGGCCGGCCGACTGGTCCTTCACCATGCTGGCGAGCCCGAGCTGGGAGAGCAGGCTCTTTGCCTCACCCCCGTTGAAGAACAGGCGGGCCGAAAGATCGCTGCCGCCGGCGCGGGCGAGACGTGCGGCGAGCTGGCCGGCCTGCTGCTTGGACTTCGCGGCTTTCGCTGCCGCGACATCCGCCTGCTTCTGAAGTTCGCCCGCTTTGAAGGACGATTCGTCGAACTTCTGCTGGGCGGCCTGCCACTCGGCACCCTTCTGCTCGGCGACGGCCCGCGTAGCATCCACCTGGGACTGCAGTCCGGTGAGAAGAGCGTCGAGCTGGACGATCTGCGCTTCCTTGGCCTTTACGCTGGTGCGGGCGGCCTGCACATCCGCCCAGGTGGGATAGTCGGCCGCGAAGGCGGACTGGCCGGCATGGCCGAGGATGGTGCCCGCCACCACGATCGCGAGGGCTGCCACGATCGCGGTGACGCGAGAGGTCCTGATGCCGATAGTGGATCGTGGATCGCGCGCATCTGCGGCATCGCTGGAAGTCGTCTGGGCGGCCCAGCGGCCGAGCAAAGTGGATTTCATCATTCCCCGAGTCGTGCCGCAATTCCCCCTGCGGTCACAGGTACAGTCACTTGAGTAACACTGTTAACACGAGCCACAGTAGCAAGCGGTCGTAAAACGCGCCAGTCCCACGAACGGGTGAGGGGCATCCGCCGCTCGGAACGGTCGGGTCAGTTGGCGAGTTCGACACCCATCGAACGCATGAACGGCACGGGATCCTGGGTGCCGCCGTCGTGATGGATCTCGAAATGCAAATGGCATCCCGTCGACATCCCGGTGCTGCCGACACGGGCGATATTCTGGCCCACCTGCACGGTCTGCCCGATGTGCACCAGGGTTCCGCCGTTGACGATGTGCCCGTAGGCCGTCTCGTAGCTGCCGTCGCGGATGCGGATGTAGTTGCCATAACCGCCATAGGGGCCCGCGAGCACAACAGTGCCGCCGTGCGCGGCATAGATCGGGGTGCCGCATCCGGCAGCCAGGTCGGTGCCGGCATGAAACGCATAGTCGCCGTTGTAGGGATCGATGCGGTAGCCGTAGGGGCTCGAGACATGTCCTCCGGCCGGCCGCGCCCATCCCGCGGACGAGATGTGGCCCGCGCGGGGCGTGGCGGCCAGCCGTGCGGCGAGCGCTGCCGCGGCGGCTATGCGGGCCACCTCGACACCCGTCGCGTAGTCAGCTTCCGTCTGGTTGGTGTTGGTTACCAAAATGGCGAGCTGGGCAGTGAGCTCCCCCTGGTGTGCCTGCTGTTCGGTGAGAGCGGCGGCGGCGGCCACCGCGGCGTCGGCAGCGGCCTGAGCGGCCTTTTGTGCCTCGGCCGCGAGCGCCTTGAGCGCCTCTTTCGCCACATCAGCCTGGTCGGTGAGCGCTCTCGCGACGTTCTGGTTCTGGATTGCCTTCTCGTAGATGCCGGCCGACTGGTCCTTGACCATGCTCGCGAGCCCGAGCTGCGAGAGCAGGCTCTTCGCGTCGCTGCTATTGAAGAAGAGGGTGTTACTGAGGTCGTTGCCCCCGGAGCGCGCGAGCCGGGCGGCCAACTGGCCGGCCTGCTGCTTTGAGCGGTCTGCGCGAGCCTGGGCGTCATCCGCCTGGCTCTTCAATTTGACGGCCCTGGCCGCGGCTTCATCGTATTTCTGCTGGGCGGCCAGCGCTGCGGCTCCCTTCTGCACGGCATCCGCCTGCGTCGACGCGACGGCGGCCTGCAACGTCGCCAGAAGCTGGTTCAGGGTGGTGATCTCGGCGTTTTTGGCCGCTTCGCTTCGCCGGGCATTTTGCACATCGGCATAGCTTGGATAGGCGGTGGCAAACGCTTTGGAGGTCGGGCTGACGATGCATCCGCTCGCCAGCACCGAGAGCACCGAGAGCACCGCGAGGATCGACAGCCAGCGTCGCGGTCCGGGGTGCGCCTGTTGCCCATGCGCTCCCGATACGTGCGCGTGACCGTGCCACGCGCATTGTGCGGTGCCGCCATTGACGAGTGCCATCAGTCCCCGATCCTGTGACATCGACGATCCTGAGTCACTCCAGAAACACTGTTAACACCAGTCACCCTAACAACCTGTTGCGGGAAGGCAGTTGTTTGCCCGGGCGCGGCGGGTCGGCGGCCTGGGGCGGCGTCAGCCCGCGGCGACCGGCACCCTCACGGCCCCCGCGAACACCTCCGCGGGGGGGGGTGGGCCAAGCGCGGCGGGGGGTGGGGGGGGGGGGTGGGAGGGGGGGGGGGGGGGGGGGCCGGGGGGGGGGGCCCCC
>JBBRDX010000074.1:0-13738 GCA_038203515.1 Actinomycetales bacterium
CCGACCTCCTGGCAGATGAGACCGATGGCCACGAGTCCGACTGCCCCGAACGGACGAGCTGCCGATCGGGGGGCGGATGCGGCGGTCATGGAAGCAACGCTAGGGCCAATGCGCGGGTTCGGTTCGCCGTCAAGCCCTCGCAGCCGAACCCCGAACTGGCATGCAAGAGTGTTAGCGTCGCCGAATGGCCCGAATAGTCGCCGTTGCCCCCGCACTGCCGGGCAACGTGTACGCGCAGTCCGAGATCACGGACATGATCGCACCGATGGTCACATCGGATCCGAGGAAGCAGGCCGTCCTGCGCCGACTTCATGCCGGCAGTCGCGTCGACACCCGACATCTGGTGATGCCCATCGAGCGCTATCGCGACGCCAGCACCTTCACCCAGTCGAACGACATGTTTATCGAAGTTGCGGCCGATCTGGCCGAACGGGCGCTGCAGGATGCGCTCGCGATCGCCGGAATCGAGCCCCGCGAGGTCGACTACCTGATGTTCACCTCCGTGACCGGCATCTCCGCGCCCTCGATCGACGCCATGCTGGTAGCCCGCCTCGGACTGCGCTCCGATGTCAAGCGGGTGCCGATGTATGGCCTCGGATGCGTCGCCGGGGCGGCAGGAATCGCTCGCGTCGCCGACTACCTGGTGGGGCATCCCACGGGTGTCGCGGTGCTGATTGCCGTCGAACTCTGTTCTCTCACCTTCCAGCGAGACGACGACTCCACCGCCAACCTCGTGGCCACCGGCCTGTTCGGCGACGGGGCTGCGGCTGTGGTCATGGTGGGCGACGAGCGAGCGAAGCGGATGCCCATAAGCGGGCCCGACGTCGTGGACACCCGCAGCGCGCTCTACCCCGACACCGAGTCCGTAATCGGATTCACCGCGAGTGAGACCGGCTTCCGCATCATCCTCACCGCCCAGGTGTCTGACGTGATCGAGGCGAATTTCGGCCGGGATATCAGCGGTTTTCTCGGAGACAACGACCTGGGACTCGACGACATCGACACCTGGATCGCGCACCCGGGCGGGCCGCGCGTGCTCGAGCAGTTCCAGTCGTCACTCGGGCTCACGGATGGGGTGTTCGACAATAGCTGGCGTTCTCTCGCCGCGGTCGGCAACCTCTCGTCGGTCTCGGTGCTGCACATCCTCGCCGAGGAGCTGGCGAGCGCCCACCAGCCCGGATCCCACGGCGCCCTCTTCGCCCTCGGACCAGGAGTCAGCGCCGAACTGGTGCTGATGCGGTGGCCGTCATGATCTGGTTCGCCGCGCTGATCCTCGCTACCGGCGTGGAACGAATCGTCGAGGTCGCGCTCTCCCACCGTCATGCGGCCTGGGCCTTCGAGCGCGGGGGTCGCGAGTACGGGCAGCGGCACTACCCCTTCATGGTCGCGCTGCACACAGGCATGCTGCTCGCCTGCCTCGCCGAGGTGTTCTTCGCCGATCGCCCGTTCCTGCCGTGGCTGGGCTGGCCGATGCTGGTGATCGCGCTCGCCTGCCAGGGGCTGCGCTACTGGTGCATCGGAACACTCGGTCGGCAGTGGAACGCCCGCGTGATCGTGGTGCCCGGCCTCGGGCGGGTCACCGGTGGGCCGTACCGCTTCCTCACCCACCCCAACTACGTCGTGGTGATCGCCGAGGGCATCGCGCTGCCGCTCGTGCATACCGCGTGGGTGACCGCGCTGGTGTTCACGGTGCTGAATGCGATCCTGCTGTTCGGATTCCGCATCCCCACCGAAGAGCGAGCGCTCAGGACACTGGATGCCGTGGCATGACTGTCGTCTCAGAAGTGGATGTGCTCGTGGTCGGTGGCGGCCCGGTGGGCCTTGCGACAGCAATCGAGGCGCGGTTGCGCGGACTCGCTGTCACCATCGTCGAACCGCGCGGCGGAGGTGATCGCGGCGGCATCGATAAGGCCTGCGGCGAAGGGCTGATGCCCGGCGCACTGCCCGCTCTCGCGCGCCTCGGTGTCGATCCGCCCGGGTTCGCCCTGCGCGGGGTGAGCTATCGCAGCGGTGACAAACGGGTCGATCACCACTTCGCGTCGGGTGAGGGCCGCGGGGTGCGACGCACCGCGCTGCATGATGCGCTCACCGAGCGGGCGCGATCTCTCGGGGTGGTTGTTGTGAGCGCCAAGGTGGATGCCCTTCAGCAGGACGCGCAGTCGGTGACGGCCGCCGGCATCCGCGCCCGCTATCTCGTCGCGGCGGACGGCCTGCACTCCACTGTGCGCCGGCTGACCGGCCTCGAGCGAGCGGTCGCGGCACGCGGTCGCCGGTATGGCGTGCGGCGACACTTTCACGCGGAGCCGCAGACGGACCTGATCGAGGTGTACTGGACGCCGACAGTGGAGGCCTATGTCACCCCGGTGGGCAGCGGCGTGGTGGGCATCGCCATGCTCGGGCGGCAGGGCCTCGACTTCGATTCCGCGCTCGCCAGCATCCCCGCGCTCGCTGCTCTCGTCGCGGGTGCCGAACCGGCCAGTGCGCTGCGCGGAGCGGGGCCCTTTCGACAGAGCACGACTCGGCGATCACTCGGGCGTGTTCTGCTCGTCGGCGACGCCTCCGGCTATGTCGACGCGATCACGGGCGAGGGCATCCGCGTCGGACTCGCCCAGGCCGAGGTCGCGATCGAGTGCATTGCGCGCGATGATCCGCAGGGCTACGAGCGGGCGTGGATGCAGCGCACGCGCGACTTCCGGGTGCTCACGGCCGGGCTCGTGGCCGTGGCGAACTCCCCGTTGCGCTCGGCGATAGTGCCAGCAGCATCCGCCCTCCCGCGGGTGTTCGGTGCCGTGGTGGAGCGGCTTGCTCGGTAAGTACTGCGGTGGGCACGTGTGCGCGCTCGGTGGCGGGTCGGATACAGGCGTGCACGGACATTCCGAGTCTGCGTGCCGACCGGAAATGTCCGCATAGGCTCGGAATGGCGGGTCGAACTGGCTCGTGGATTGCACGGAGTGGCTACCTTGGCCAGCGCCTTCGCGGCCTCGGCTCGCGTGATGCGGCCTATTTTCGAGCCGTCCGCGTCCGCGAGCATCAGCACACGCTCTGCTGCGCGACCGCGAAGCAGAGCGAGCACTAGCACACGCTCTGCTGCGCGACCGCGAAGGCCCGGCGCCGGGTGCCCTAGTGTTCGCAGCGGTGGTGTTCGCAGCCGTGGTGTTCTTCCAGTTGACGCGGTGTCGAACTCTGCGAGGGCTGTCGTGACTGCCGTCTTAGCCGTCGACACCGGGTCGCGGCGGGGACAACGCCTCGTGGAGGGAGTTGTGCTTCCCGCCGGGACGCGATTATTCCGCCGTGAGCGCGCGTAACTCCCGCCGCGAGGGGTTCCGCACACTCGCGGCCGAGCTGCGTAACTTCCGCCGTGAGGGGTTCCGCACACTCGCGGCCGAGGGTGCGTAACTTCCGCCGCGAGTGGCACGGCCCCGGCAGCTACGATGCGGAGGCGGCCAGCCGGTCGAACAGCGCGTCGAGCGCGGGATCGACAACCTGTTGCTCGGGATGGGCGTCGTACCAGCCGATGATCTCGCGGGCACCTTCGGCGAACCCGATGGTCGGGTTGAATGCGGGAACCAGCGACTTCACCAAGCTGTTGTCGAAGATCATCGAGTGACTGCGGTCGCCGAGGTGACCCGCGCCCATGTCGGGGTCGGCGGCAGCGATCGCCTCCGAGGTGACATGCACGATGTTCGGGGTCACTCCCGCGGCATCCGCCAGCAGGTGGGTGATCTGGGTCCAGCTCAGCAGCTCGTCGGACGTGATGTGGATGGCGCTGCCGATCGTGTGCGGATTGCCGAGCAGCCCCACGAAGCCGACCGCGAAGTCACGGGCATGAGTGAGCGCCCAGAGGGAGGAGCCGTGATCGTGCAGCACGACCGGCGCTCCCCGGCGCATGCGGTCGATCGCGGTCCAGCCGCCATTGAGCGGGATGCTCGTGCGGTCGTAGGTGTGCGAGGGGCGCACGATCGTGGCAGGGAAACGGCTGGCCCGATACTGCGCCACCAGTAGGTCTTCGCAGGCGATCTTGTCGCGCGAGTACCGCCAGTGGGGGTTGCGCAGGGGGGTCGACTCGACGATTGGCAGCCGCAGCGGCGGCTTCTGGTACGCCGATGCCGAGGAGATGAACACGTATTGCCCGACCCGGCCGGTGAACAGCTCGATGTCCAGCGCGACGTGCTCGGGAGTGAATGCCACCATGTCGACGACGACGTCGAACTCTCGGCCGGCCAACGTATCCGTTATCGATGCGGCGTCGCGGATGTCGGCGACGAGCGCCTCGGCCCCGACGGGCGCCAGACGAAGGGTGGTCTGGCCGCGGTTGAGGAGCGTCACTTTGTGACCCTCCTCAAGGGCTCGAGCGCTCGCCGCAGAGCTGATCGTGCCGGTGCCGCCGATGAACAGGATCGAGAGAGGAGTCATCCCTCTACGTTCGCTGCTGCGATGAGCTTCGTCAAGCTGCCGCGGATGCGCTGCCGGCCTCTACTTCGATCGCGGCCTGCGCGCCAGGGTGTTCCGTGCTCGTGAGTGTCCGCGCCAGGGTGTTCCGTACCCGTGAGTCTCTGCGGCCGTTTGTGACACGCGCGCCGGAACGGGCGGCCGCGGGTGTCACTCGCGGCCGCGAGGCGGCGGCCTTTGCGAACCTCCGCGCCCATGAGTGACACTCGCGCCGGAACAGGCGGGCGCGCGTGTCACACAAGGGCGCGAAGGCGCAGGGAGGAAGTACGGCGCGGGCCACAAGGCCGCGCGCGTGTCATTACGCATCACAGGTGTCACGTCGCGTCACAGGTGTCACTCCGCGGCACGCGTGTCACTAACGGGTGCGGCGGCCGGGGAGAGAGCGGCGCGTCAGCCGAGCAACAGCGTGCCGAGCTCCTCCGCGGTGGCGGCCACGCCGATCGCGCTGGCCTGTTCGGCGGTAGTTCCGTAACCCCACTCGACGAAGATCGTGGGAACGCCGTGCTCGGCCGCCCCGTGCACATCGTGCTCGCGATCTCCCGTCATCACGGGCGTGCTCGTATCCGCGCCGAGCGCGACTAGTCGGCGCAAAGCTTCCTCGACGACATCCGCCTTTCGACTGCGCACCTCGTCCTCTGATGCGCCGGTGATCACCGTGAAGTAGTGAGCCAGCCCGTAGAAGTCGAGCGCGGTTGTGGCGGGAAGTTCCGGCTTCGAGGTCGCGAGTGAGATCGGGATTCCGCTCTCGTGGATTCGCTTGAGCAGCGCCGGAACGCCCGGGTACACCGAGCTGTTGAAGACACCGGTCTGCAGGTAGTGCGGACGATACACTTCGAGCGCGTGGTGGGCCTCGTCGACCGTCATGCCCGCCAGGTCTCGGAATGAGTCGAGGATGGGCGGCCCCACGTAGGCCAGAAGCTCGGCTGGGCTCGGCACGGGTCGGCCGAGGCGCTCGAAGGTCCAGGCGAGGCTCGCGGTGATGCCGGGGGCCGAATCGATGATCGTGCCATCGAGGTCGAAGAGGAAGCAGCTCCAGTGAGTAGTCACTGTTGTAATCCTATGAGCTGATCACCGCCCTCAGAACAGTCGGTGGTCGCTGTCGTCGAGACCGCGCATGGCGTCATAGTCGAGCAGCAGGCAGCGGATGCCGCGGTCCTCGGCCAGCATCCGTGCCTGTGGTTTGATCTCCTGGGCCGCGAAGACGCCGGTGACCGGAGCGAGATGAGGGTCGCGGTTCATGAGCTCGAGGTACCGGGTGAGCTGTTCGACGCCATCGATGTCCCCGCGACGCTTGATCTCGATCGCGACCGAGCGGCCTGCGTCATCCGTCGCCAGGATATCGACCGGGCCGATGGCCGTCATATACTCGCGGCGCACGAGGCGCCAGCCATCGCCGGCGAGCTCGATCTGCTCGGCGAGAAGTTTCTGCAGGTGGGCCTCCACGCCGTCTTTTTGCAGCCCGGGGTCGGTGCCGAGCTCGTGGTCACTGTCGTGCAGGATCTCGTGGATCGAGATCACGAGCAGGTCGGCCGTCTTCGCCTGCGTGACCTTCCAGATCTCGGCGACGCCCGCGTGCGCCTGGTCCTCATCCGGTCCGATGGTGACGACCGTGCAGGGCGGACTCATCCAGTTGAGCGGTTTGTAGCTGAGCGAGTCCGAGTGCACGAGAACGCTCCCGTCGGCTTTGAGCAGCAGTAGGCGCGTGGCCAGGGGCAGGTGCGCGCTGAGACGCCCCGCGTAGTCGACGGAACACCGGGCAATGACGAGACGCACCCGACGATCCTAGTTGTGCCGTGTCGTATCGGCGATGCGGTGCAGCACGACACGAAGCTCGTCTGCCGAGAGTGCTATCCACGGTCCGCCGGGGTTGATCACGAGGCCACCGTAGGGGGCCTGGATGGCGTCGTGGATGATCTCGGCCGCCGGCCGCGTGGCGAAGGAGTCCGCGACATTGCGGGCGCTCACCTCCGGACCGGAGGTGAAGGCCAAGAGCACGGGGTGGCCGTCGGGGTCGACCGAATCGCGGATGCGCACCGGTGTGCCGTCGGATGCTCCGGGCGTCGGCACCGAGTCGGTGTCGACCGCGAGCAGCAGCGGGCCGTTCTCGGCGAGGGCATCGAGCACCGCTGCCTTGCTGGCTTCCGGGTCGAGGATCTCGAGGGCCGCCTTGACCGCATCGTTGCGGTCGCCGCGCAGCGCGAATGCGGCATCGCGATTCGAGATCGCGCAGGTGGGGCCGGCAGGATCGATGTAGAGCCAGCCGTAACGCTCCGTCGAGGCGAGCTGCAGTGCCCCGGCGGCGGGCTGCACGAGCGCCTGCACCGCGGAGAGGTCCTCCGGATGCATCCGGTTGATCTGCTGCTGCGAGGTGAACGCGAAGAGGGCGGGACGGCCGTCGGGTCCGATGCCGCCCGCGAACTGGAGGGTCGCCCCGGCCGGGAAGCTGTAGCTACCGTCGGCCTCGACAGTGGGACGGTCGGACCCGGTCGAATCGAGGAGCACCCGGCCCTGGAGGCATCCGCGCACCACATCGAGGTAGGTGGACTGCTCGGGTGTCGTCGCGAACGCTTCAACAGCAGCGCGGAGCGAGACGTTGTCGACGGGTGCCGAGTCGGAGATCGAGGGCGTCATAGTTCGACCCTAGTTCGACACCACCCGCGGCGGCAAAGGCTCTCGTGCAGCCCCGGAGGCCAGCCCGGCGAGGGCCACGAGCACGAGTACTACGAGAAGTGCGTGCAGCAGGCCGACATGCTGGCCGAGGAATCCGATGACCGGAGGGCCGACCAGGAACGCGAAATACCCGATGGTGGCCACGGCACTCACCCGCGCGGCGGCGGTTTTCGGGTCGTCGGCGGCCGCGGACATCCCCACCGGGAAGCCGAGGGATGCCCCGAGCCCCCAGAACACGACACCCACGATCGAGATCCAGAGCACCGGAATGAAAATCACCATGACCAGGCCGATGGCGGCGAGCACGGCCGAACCGCGCAGCACCGGAACGCGACCGAAGCGGTCGAGCAGGGTCACTCCGGCCAGGCGTCCGACAGTCATGGACGCGACGAAGATGCCGAGCACGAGCGCGCCCGTCGCCTTGGTGGTGTCATGGCCGTCGACCATCGCGAGCGCGAGCCAGTCATTGGCCGAGCCTTCGGTGAAGGCCATGCCGAGCACGATGAGGCCGATGAGCAGCGTGCGCGGATCGCGCCAGATGCTCAGCCGCCCCTGCCAGGTCTTCGAGTGGTCGTCATGCGCGACGGCGTCTTCGGCGATGATGTGCTCCGACTGCAAAAATCGCACCGAAACGAGTGCGCCACCGGCGAAGATCACGGCCACGATCAGCAGGTGCGCCGCGATGGGGAGATGGATGGCTTCGGCCGCGGCCCCGAGGGCGGCGCCGATCACGGTGCCGAAGCTGAAGAAGGCGTGGAACACCGGCATGACCGAGCGTCCGAGCACCCGCTCGTTCACCGCCCCCTGCAGGTTCATTGCGACATCGCAGATCGAGAACATCGAGCCGAAGATGACGAGTCCCACCATGACGACGGCATAGCTCGGCCCCGCCGACACCCCGAATCCGGCGAGCGCGAATCCGGCGGCACCGACTGTGAGCACCACGGCGATGGTGCGCCGGGCGCCGATGCGAGCAATGACATGACTCGATGCAAGCAGACCGACGATCGAGCCGGCGGCGATCCCGAAGATCAGGATGCCCATCGAGGAGGTGGAGACCTGGAGAGCCTCCTTCACGGCGGGGATGCGGGATGCCCAACTCGCCATCGAGAGGCCGCACAGGCCGAAGATCGCGAACAGTGCATTTCGCCAGGCCCGCACCTGCGGGCGCGTGAGCCCGGCGGAGGTGGTCGAGAGGAGTGAGGCCATGGGAATCCCGTGCAGGCGAAGTTATCGAATCGATTCGATCGAACCGATTCGACTACGCTAACAAACCATGGATGACGAGGCAACAGCTGCGCGGCCGCGGCCCAATCTCGCCGCTGTCGCCGCCCTCGCCGGGGTCTCGCCGTCCACCGCATCCCTCGCATTCAGCGGGTCAGGACCGGTCTCCATCGCCACCCGCGAGCGGGTGCTTGCCGCCGCTGCCCAGCTCGACTACGCCGGCCCGGACCCACGGGCACAGTCGCTGCGTCGCGGACGCTCCGGCATCATCGGGGTCGTCATTGAGGACCGCCTTCGCGACGCCTTCCGTGACCCGATGAACATCGCGATGCTCGACGGCATCGCGGATGAGACCGGATCCCTCGGGGCCGGCCTTCTGCTGCTCACCGAGAACGGCGAGGGTGCCGCGAGCATCCGCAACGCCCCGGTGGATGCGGTCGTGCTGATCGGCTGCAGCCCCAGCCTCGCCGCCCAGGTCGCGATCTTCCGCCAGCGCGGGATCGCACTGGTGGCGATCGAGGCCGAGCCGATGGACGAGGTGCTCGCGATCGACCTCGACAACCGCAGTGCCTCGCATACCCTCGCCCGCCACCTCTCCGACCTCGGCCACTGGCGGGTAGCCATGGTGACGTTGCCGCTCGATGCCGCCCGCACTCGCGGGGTGCTCACGGAGGCCGGGATCACGGTGAGCACCGGGTACACCGCACTCGAACGCATCCGAGGAGTGCGGGAGGTCTTCGCGGATGCGCCGGGAATGATGGCTGCCGCGAGCAGCATCGATGAGGGTCTCATCGCGGGGCTCGCCGTCCTCTCTGAACCGAGCACCCGACCCACCGCGGTGATCGCGCAGAGCGACCTGCTCGCGGTGGGCGTGATCCGCGCGGCCGAGCAGCTCGGCCTGGTCGTGCCGCACGACCTGAGCATCGTCGGCTTCGACGGGGTGAAGCTCGACGGCATCGCGCCCTACGACCTCACCACGATGGTGCAACCCGCGGTGGAGAAGGGACGGGCGGCCGGTCGCGGAGTGATCGCGCTGCTCGGCGGCGAACATCCCCGCCCGGTGTGCTTCACCTCGCGTTTTCATCTCGGCACAACGACGGCGCCGCCCGCTGGTTAATCGATTCCTATGAAACTGACGATCCTCGGCACCGCGGCACCGTATCCCCGCCCCGACAACCCCTGCTCCGGCTATCTCGTCCAGCAGGGCGAAACCTCGATCTGGGTGGATGCCGGTACCGGCACCCTTGCCGAACTGCAACGACACATCCCCCTGGCTACCCTCGATGCCATCTGGATCTCGCACGCGCACGCAGACCACACGGCCGACCTGCTCACCGCCTATTACGCGCTGCGGTTCGCCGACGTGACTCCCGCGCGTCCACTGCCGCTGATCGGGCCCCCGGGCCTGGTCGAGCGGATGGTGGGATTCCTCGGGCACCGATCGGCGGCCGTCATCCCCGAGGTCTTCGACGTCACGGAGATGCGCGGCTGGCAGGATCGCGCTGTCGGCGAACTCGCTCTCAGCTGGGGCCCGCTCGATCATGGGATGCCCGCGTTCGGGCTTCGCGTCGAGGCGGGCGGCTCCGTGCTCGCCTATTCCGGTGACTCGGCCTACTGCGCGGGGCTGGTCGAACTGGCGGAGAAGGCGGACCTTTTCCTGTGCGAGGCCGGGGCTTCCGAGCACCCGCCAGAGGGGGCCGTTCACTGCACTCCCGAGGATGCCGCGAGACTCGCCAGCGAGGCCTGGGCGAAGCGGCTCCTCCTGACGCACTGTGACGCTCCGGATGCCCGGGAACGGGCGCTCGCCGAGTTCCCGTCCACCGAACTCGCGGTGCCGGGGATGGCCCTCGAGGTGTAGCTGGCAACCGTCACCGGGGAGATTCCACGGCCGTCACCGGGAGGTCGTTTACACGGCTTAAGCTGGTCGGCATGACCGCCGCCTCTCCGCTTCCCTCCGGTATCCACAACGACGAACTCGACCCGGCGGTGCGTCCGCAGGACGACCTGTTCCGGCACGTGAACGGCAGGTGGATCGACCGCACCGAGATCCCCTCGGACAAGGCCCGTTACGGCTCTTTCCATGTGCTCGCGGAAGAGGCCGAGAAGGCCGTGCGCGAGATCATCGTGGAAGCCCAGGGCTCCCCCGCCGGCACAGAGGAGCGCAAGTTCGGCGACCTCTACGCGAGCTACATGGCCGAAGCGCGCATCAATGAACTCGGGGCCGCACCCCTCACCCACGATCTCGCGTCAGCCGACGCCATCAGCGACATCCCGAGCTTTCTCGAGACCCTCGGATGCCTCGAGCGCCGGGGTGTGAGCGGCTTCTTCCAGCTCTACATCGATAACGATCCAGGCAACCCCGAACGCTACATCGCCCTGTTCGAGCAGGGCGGGCTCGGCCTGCCCGACGAAAGCTACTATCGCGAAGAGAAGTTCGCCGACATTCGAACCGCCTATGTCGGTTACCTGAAGAAGATGTTCACGCTCGCCGGGCTGGACGACGTCTCCTCCCGCGCCGCGCGGGTGTTCGAGCTCGAGACCTCCATCGCCGGGTTCCACTGGGATAACGTGACATCGCGCGACTCGGAAAAGACCTACAACCTCAGCACCTGGAATGCCGTCGTGGCCACCGCGTCGCGCTTGTCGAAAAACGCAGGGGCGACCGACGGCCCAGACCTCAATCGCTGGCTCGATGCGCTGGATGCTCCGGCGAGGGCCTTCGATGAGCTGGTGTTGCGGCAGCCGTCGTTCCTCGAGGGCGTCGCGGAGCTGCTGGATGCCGGCCACCTCGAGGCCTGGACCGACTGGCTGCGCTGGCAGGTCATCCGCTCGTCGGCCGCCTATCTCTCGGATGGATTCGTCGAGGCGAACTTCGACTTCTACGGTCGCACCCTCACCGGCACCCCCGAACTTCGTGACCGCTGGAAACGCGGCGTCTCGCTCGTGGAGGGCGCGATGGGCGAGGCCGTCGGTCGCATCTATGTGGAGCGACACTTTCCGCAGGGGGCGAAGGCCGCAATGGATGTGCTCGTCGGCAATCTTGTCGAGGCCTACCGCCAGAGCATCACCGGGCTGGTCTGGATGACCGCCGCCACCCAGAAGCGCGCCATCGAGAAGCTCGACAAGTTCACCCCGAAGATCGGCTACCCGGTGAAATGGCGCGACTATTCCCGCCTCGAGATCAGCCCCACCGACCTCATCGCGAATGTGCGGGCGACGAGCGAGTTCGAGTTCCAGCGTGAACTCGGCAAGATCGGCACGCCGCTCGACCGCGACGAGTGGTTCATGACCCCGCAGACCATCAACGCGTACTACAACCCCGGGTTCAACGAGATCGTCTTCCCCGCCGCAATCCTGCAGTATCCCTTCTTCGACGAGGGCCGGGATGCCGCGGCCAACTATGGCGCGATCGGCGCGGTAATCGGCCACGAAATCGGCCACGGCTTCGACGACCAGGGCTCGAAGTACGACGGCGACGGCCGACTGACCGACTGGTGGACCGCAGCAGACCGCGAGGCATTCGAGAAGCTCACGGGCTCGCTGATCGAGCAGTACAACGCGCTCGCCCCTCGCCAGGTGCCCGACCACCACGTGAACGGCGCACTCACCATCGGTGAGAACATCGGTGACCTCGGGGGACTGTCGATCGCCTGGAAGGCCTACCTGATCTCGCTCGATGGCGAACAGCCGCCGATGATCGACGGGCTGTCCGGTGCCGAGCGATTCTTCCTCTCCTGGGCCCAGGCCTGGCAGCAGAAGGGGCGCGATGAGGAGGTAATCCGTCTCATCGCCATCGACCCGCACTCTCCTAACGAGTTCCGCTGCAACCAGATCGTGCGCAACATCGACGGTTATTACGACACCTTCGCCGTGACTGCCTCGGATGAGCTCTGGCTCGATCCTGGAGAGCGCGTGACCATTTGGTAGTTGGCACCCGGGATCACGAGCGCCGAGAGCGACAGCGCGCACCGCGCGTCGGTCGTCACCGCGGAGCCGGCGGAGCACAGAGCTTCGCCGGCGGCTTCGGTGCGCTCGCCCAACTGGCGTACTCGGGTGCCATGGTCTCCGCCAGCGTCATCGACCTGCGTACCGGCCTCACCCTGGTGTCGATCGACGATCGGGTCGCGATGCCCACCGCGAGCGTCGGTAAGATCCTGTTGCTCATCGAGGTCTCGGCGCGCATCACGGCCCGCGATGCCGCCGGGTTCGGCATTCTCGACAAGACACCGGGGGATGCCGTTGGCGGCTCAGGCATCTGGCAACGGCTACAGGCCCCCGCCCTGCCCGTGACCGACCTCGCTCTTCTCATCGGAGCCACGAGCGACAACCTCGCCACGAACGTGCTGCTGGGCCAGGTCGGTCTCGACTCCGTGCGAGCCCGCGGCGAGGCGCTCGGGCTGTCGCGTACCGCACTGCTCGATCTCGTGCGGGACCACCGGGGCCCGGATGACGCGCCTCAGCTGTCGATCGGATCCACCGCCGAACTCTCCTGGCTGTTCTCGGTGCTCGCCGCCGGGCAGATCGTCGACGCGGTCACCAGCATGCGTGTGCTGGGCTGGCTCTCCCATAATGCGGATCTCTCGATGGTCTCGAGCGCTTTCGGGCTGGATCCGCTCTCGCACCGCACCCCGGACTCGGGGCTGCAGCTCATCAATAAAACCGGTACCGACGCGGGGGTGCGTTCGGAGGCTGGCCTCCTCAGCGGATCCCGCACCGGGGTCGCGTACGCCCTCACCGTGAAGTTCAGCGGCACCGATCTGGCAGCGCGACTCCGCGTGCTCGAGGCGATGCGAACCTTTGGGTTCGACCTGCTCGAGTACGTGTACTGAGCGACTGGACGACACCCCCGAACTGGGGGGATGGTCCCCTCAAGGGGGGACAGGGTAGAGTCAGTCTCGGCACTTGAGCCGAAAGTACCCGAGCTTTCGTCCGACCCGACTGTGCCACATAACAAAATAGGATCACCCACCCTTATGTCGCTCACCCAGCGGCCCCGGCACCCGTTTGCCCGGCCAATTCTGCGCACCCTTTTCTCTTCCGCCTCACTCGCACCGGATCGCTTCCGGCGTAGGAGCGTGGTCGCATTCGCAACGACGTTGTTGCTTGCACTCGGCGCAGTCACGGTGGGAGTCGCGGCCCCAGCCAGTGCGGGTGACAACTCCATCAACACGTCCGTCTCGTGTAGCGACGTGACGAATACCAACGGCAGTTCGACTTCGAAGCAGGGCTCCGGGGATTGCACGCCGCAGCATGTGCCGGTGACCATGTGTCACGCGACGCCACCAGCTACCGCCGCGCAGGGGTGGCATCTCATCACCCCCGACGATGACGCCATCGTGAAAGAGGGACACTCCGGCCACTCGGCTGACATCATCCCGGCATTCACGTACTGGTC
>JBBRDX010000075.1:0-13584 GCA_038203515.1 Actinomycetales bacterium
CGCACCAACGGCTACAAGTTCCACATGGACTTGACGGCTCACAAAGAGTCCTGGGACCAGAAGAAGGTCAAGGATGTCTTCGACAACTGGAAGCAGATGCTGCCCTACCAGTCGCCGAATGCCCTCGGTCTCACTTGGCAGGAGGGCGCCCAGCTGCTCGGTGAAGGCAAGGCCGGCATGTACCTGCTCGGATCCTTCGTGACCCAGCAGTTCACTGATGCCGCCGTTCTCGCCGACATCGACTTCTTCCCGTTCCCGGAGATCGCCATGGAGGGCACGACCGCGGTCGAGGCCCCGATCGACGGCCTGATGCTCTCGAAGAAGGGCGGAAGCAACCCGGCCGCGAAGGCGTTCCTGCAGTTCCTCGGAACTCCCGCCGGCCAGGAGGCGTACTTCTCGGTCGACAAGTCGAACCTCATGACGGCGAAGGGCGCCGATACCTCCGGCTACAGCCCATTCAACAAGAAGCTCGCTGATGTCATCGGTAACGCGAAATCGATCAGCCAGTTCTTCGACCGGGACGCGCTGCCGGCCATGGCGAACAACGTTATGATCCCCGCGCTCCAGGGATTCCTGAAGGACGGCACGATCGACACCGCCAACCTCGAGGCGCAGGCAAAAGCGCTGTACGCCGCCCAGTAAAAGAAAGCATCATGGCCGACACCACTCTCGGCGCATCGGCACCGGCCAGGGGAGTCAAATCTCCTGGCCGGCTCCGCCGCCGCTACAGCATGCTCACCCGCCGCGACAAGATCGTGCTCGCCATCATGGTGGCGATCCCCACCCTGATCGAGATGGTGCTGATCTGGATCCCCACGGTGCTGTCGGTCTTCCTGTCGTTCGTGAGATGGAATGGCCTCACCTTCTCCGACATCCACGCGAACGGTGTCGCGAACTACACCTACGTCTTCCGGGACTACCCGGACTTCTGGCCGGCGCTGCAGCACAATGTGCTCTGGCTGGTCTTTCTGGCCGTGATCGCCACGCCGATCGGGCTGTTGCTGGCGATCCTGCTCGACCAGAACATCCGCGGCACCCGTATCTACCAGAGCATCTTCTTCGCTCCGGTGATGCTCTCGCTCGTGCTGATCGGCGTGATCTGGCAGCTGTTCTACTCGCAGAACAACGGCCTGCTGAACTTTCTTCTCGGCACCTCCGGCACCCCGCGGGCGATCGACTGGTTCGGAGACTCGAAAATCAACATCTGGGCGGCGCTGGTCGCCGCGACCTGGCGGCACGCCGGCTACGTCATGATCCTCTATCTGGCCGGTCTCAAGGGCGTGGATCCATCCCTTCGCGAGGCAGCGTCACTCGACGGCGCGAACGCGATCCAGACCTTCTTCCGAGTGGTACTCCCGGTGATGCGACCGATCAACATCGTGATCGTCGTGATCACGATCATCGAGTCTCTTCGTGCATTCGACATCGTCTACATCATCAATCGCGGCACCAACGGCCTCGAACTCATCAGCGTGCTGGTGATCAAGTTCCTCGTCGGCGAGGGACAGGTCATCGGCGTCGGTTCGGCTCTCGCTGTGATCCTGCTGGTCGTCTCCCTCGTGCCGATCGTCAGCTATCTCAGTCGCACCTTCAAGAAGGACGCCTAATGTCTGCAGTCACCACACGCCCGACGAAGGCCCCCACCCGATCGGGATCATCGAATAGGGTCGGTTCGATTACGCGCCCCCGGTATGGCATCCACCTGTTCCTCATCGTCATGGCTGTCGTCTGGCTGATTCCGCTGGCGTGGGCTGTCTTCACCGCGTTGAGGCCGAAAGCAGACACCGACAGATACGGCTACTTCACTTTCGGCGGCGCATTCAATTTCGACAACTTCGTCACCGCCTGGAACCAGGGCGGATTCGCCAGACTCTTCACCAACTCTGCAATCCTCGTGGTGCCGACGGTGGTGCTCACCCTGCTCTTCGCCTCGATGATGGCGTTTGCTGTGAGCCGCTTCAGTTGGAAGTTCAACATCACCCTGCTCATCATGTTCACGGCCGGCAATCTGCTTCCCCCGCAGGTGCTTGCCGCTCCCCTGTTCGAGATGTTCAAGCACTTCGAGCTGCCCTACAGCATCAGTGACTCAGGTAACCTCCTCAATACCTATTTCGCTGTCATCGCCGTGAATACCGCGTTCCAGATCGGATTCTGTACCTTCGTACTCTCCAACTACATGAAGGCGCTGCCCGCGGATCTGACCGAGGCCGCGTTCGTCGACGGCGCGGGCGTCTGGCGTCAATACTGGTCGATCATCATGCCCCTGACGCGACCGGCACTCGCTGCCCTCGGCACTCTCGAGGTCATCTTCATCTACAACGACTACTTCTGGCCGCTGCTGTTCATCCAGAGCGGCGACAAATTGCCGGTGACCACCGGGCTCAACAACCTCCAGGGACAATTCCTTTCCAATTACAACCTGCTCGCAGCGGGCGCGATCATCACGGTCATCCCCACGCTGATCATCTACCTCGCCCTCCAGCGCCAATTCGTCGCCGGGCTGACGCTCGGGGCCAGCAAGGGATAACGAATGCTTCCACTCTCGCCTCGACGTACTTCTGGCGGGGCTACCGCGTGAGCGACATCGTCAACCTGCGAGGTGGGGGGTCCGCCTTCGTGCTCGACCTGTCCGGTGCGGCGCCCGTCGTCGTGCACTGGGGCGCCGATCTCGGCGAGGCGATCCCCGCTGCCTTTGCGACCGGCCCGGTGGCCCACTCGGCACTCGACCAACCGGGGGCCCAGCACCTGGTGCCGCAATCGTCCAGCGGATGGCGCGGCCGCCCCGCTCTCGAAGGTCATCGTCTCGGCGGCAATGCCTTCTCTCCCGCTCTGGTGTCCACCGGCTCTCGCGCTCTCGCGCCCGACGGCCACGAGGTGACCCTGAGCGATGAATCTGCCGGCCTGTCGCTCACAGTCCAGATCCACCTCGGCCGGGAGGGAATGCTGCGGATTCGCAGCACGCTGAAGAATCTGGGCCACGACGACTACTCCCTCCAGTCGCTCAGCACGACCCTGCCGACCGGACTCGGAGCGTCGGAGATCCTCGACCTGACCGGTCGCTGGTGTCGGGAGCAGCATCCCCAGCGCCAGCCGGTTCGCCAGGGCACCTGGCTGCGGGAGTACCGTCACGGTCGCACCGGCCACGACTCCTCGCTCTTCACCGCGGTGGGAACCGCCGGATTCGGCAACCGCTCCGGCTCGGTCTGGGCCACCCATTTCGGCTTCAGCGGCAACCGCGTCACCGCCGTGGAGAAGACTCCCGCCGGCCCCGCCCTGATCGGCAACGCCGAGCTGCTCGGCGCCGGCGAGACGGTGCTCGGCCCGGGCGAATCGTATGAGACGCCCTGGACCTACGCCACGTTCTCCGCCGGCGGGATCGACGGTGTCACCGATACCTTCCACCGGTGGCTGCGGTCGCGATCGCAGCATCCCTCGAGCGTGCGCCCCGTGGTGCTCAACACCTGGGAAGCGGTGTATTTCGACCACAGAATCGACAGCCTGATCGAGCTCGCGGATCGCGCGGAGCTTCTCGGAGTTGAGCGCTTCGTGCTCGACGACGGCTGGTTCCGTCACCGTCGCAACGACACGGCCGGTCTGGGCGACTGGTATGTAGACGAGGATGTCTGGCCGGGTGGGCTCACTCCGCTGGTCGACGCCGTGAGGGCCCGGGGCATGCAGTTCGGCCTCTGGGTCGAACCCGAGATGGTGAACGAGGACTCCGATGTGATCCGCGCGCACCCCGACTGGATCAGCGGAGCCGGTCTCGGTCGCACCCCGGTGGACTGGCGTCACCAGCAGGTGCTCGACCTGGTGAACCCGGATGCCTTCGCCTACATCTTCGATCGTCTCGACGCTCTGCTCTCGGAGAACGCGATCTCGTACCTGAAGTGGGACCAGAACCGCGACCTCACCGAAATGGGGCACGACGGCGCCCCCTCTGCCCACCACCAGACTCTCGCCGCCTACCGGCTGATCGACGATCTGAGACGCGCGCATCCCGACGTGGAGATCGAGAGTTGTTCCTCCGGGGGCGCGCGCGTAGACCTCGGTATCCTTGAGCGCACCGATCGGGTCTGGGCCTCAGACTGCAACGATGCCCTGGAGCGGCAGACCATCCAGCGCTGGACCGAGGCCATCCTGCCGCCGGAACTCGTGGGAACGCATGTGGGTCCGACCACCGCGCACACGACGGCCCGCACGCATTCACTGTCGTTCCGGGCGATTACCGCCATGTTCGGTCACTTCGGCATCGAATGGGATGTGCGCACCCTCGGCGAATCCGACCTGTTGGAGCTCAGTGAGGCGGTCGCCCTGTACAAGAAGCACCGCGCACTGATCCACTCCGGGGTTGCGGTGCATGCTGACCTCGTGGATTCGGCATACCTTCTGGGTGGCTCAGTCGCCCAGGATGGCGGCGAGGCGATCTTCTCCTTCATCCACGTCGCCACCTCGTTCGACGAGACTCCGGGCCGGGTGGGATTCCCGGGCCTGAATCCCGACACCAGCTATGAGGTGAAGGTGGTATTCCCCACTGCCACCTCTCCGTACGGCGATCGGGCCAACGCCGGCTGGATCCCCGGCGGATTCACGGCGACCGGGCGGTTCCTCGCCGAAGTGGGACTGCCGATGCCCATCCTCAACCCCGAGCAGGGAGTGCTGATCCACCTGGAGCAGACTGCGGGCGCCTGAGCCACTGAGCGTAGGCAGGGTCAGTGCCGCGCTCCAACCCAGATCAGTTCCTGCACGCGCAGTGCAAGGCTTCTCAGGAGGGCGGCCTCGCGATCACTGAAACGTCGCGGTGTGTCATCCATCACACAGAGAGCGCCGACCCGATGGCCGTCGGGAGATTCGATCGGGTAACCCGCGTAAAACCTGACTTCATCCGGACCGGTAACGAGCGGCCCGTCGGCGAATCGTTCATCGTCCCACGTGTCCTCGATCACGAATTGCCGTGCCTCTTCGATGGTGACGTTGCAGAAGGCATCCTGGCGTGGGATGACAGTGCTGACGAACCCGATGGCCGCCTTCATCCACTGCCTGTCCTCGTCGATGAACGTGATCGCAGCCATCGGCACATCGAAGAGGTCGCGCGCGATCGACGCGATGAGGTCGAAGGACTCGCTCGGGCCGGAGTCGAGGATATCCAGGACATCCAGTGATCTTTGCCGACCCTGTTCATCGGCAGATTCGAGTCGCTGGGGCGCCGACACGGACCGGCGGAGCACATCGCTGATCTGTGGCGCGATGACCGATGCCCAGCGCTCCCCACTGGCGGTGCCCGGAGAACGGAGGGTTTCCACGCGATCGAGCGCGATGACGCTCGTGTGCGGGAGTGCCTCAGCGAGCTCGATCGCGATCGCCGTGAATTGCCGCGACTGGTGCGTGACCAAGGAGTTGAACACCGCAGGGAACGGGGTCTTTGCGCCGATCATCGGCATTGACACGACGAAGATCTCGGTCTCGGCGGGAGAAATGCGCCGGGCCGTTTCGAGCAGGGCGCCGATGTCTTTTCGCCACGAGCCGGTCGACCGCAATTGGAGCACTTCGACCGCACCGACCACCAGCACGATTGCGTCGAATCGGCTGAGAGACAGGCGGGACAACTGCTCCGCGCATGCTCTGGCCGTCATATCTGCCGACACGTGAATGTCGATGTCGATAGCCCGACCGCTCAGCACCGCAAGTCGGCGGGCGAGCTGCCCGGCGAACCCGAGTTCGTGAGTGAGGACGCCATATCCGGCGGCGATTCCGCTTCCCACCAGCAACAATCGGGCGGGATCGATGCCTCCGCCATGGACGGCAGGAGCTTCCGACGGGCAGGGCGACCGCGCCCAGGAATTCACTGAGAATCCCAGCCACAATCGAATGAGTGGCCTCATCACGGAATTGACGACGTACCGAATCATTTCGGCTCCCAGACCGGGTGATTACCCGCGGTGCCTGATCGCACCGTCCAAACAAGCCTACAGTGGCCCCTGAACGAGTGCCAGAGCGGTTCAGATGAGGTCGTCGGTGAGGTGATTCGGGGTACCGAAGCGGTGTGCTGTGATGCTCACCGCCTGCTCGCGCAGGAACGGGAGCAGTTCGATGCGGCCGGCCGGGGTCGCCGGGCCACTGTAGATCGCGACATCCGGCCGCCCGCCGATCGCTGAGGCCAGGGCCGAGTGATCGCCGCCGAGGAGACGAATGCGGGTGACGGGCAGCGACGGCACCCGGGCGAGCCAGGTCGCGTCGTCTTCGACGACCACCGGTAGGTCGCGCAGCGCGTCGCTGGCGACGGCAGTGGAGATGCTGAGATCGGATCCCGCAAGAAGACCCGCTCCGACGACTCGCACCAGTTCGGAGAGGGCAGCGCCCTCGGATAGGCGGATCGTCACCGGCACGGGGAGGTAGCGGAAGACGTTGCGCTCGGCGGCGAGGGCAGAGACATCCTCGGCCCGACCGAAAGTGCTCTGCCATGCTGCCGCATCGCTACCGAAGGCGCCGGACAGCGAGTCCTCTGCTGCGAGCAACGCCTTCACTCCGGCATGGGTGATCGTTTCGCCGGCCGCGGAGTGGTGTGCGGGTATCCACGAGCCGAGGCCGACCAGGTAGTTCGGACCACCGGCCTTCGTCCCGGCCCCCACCGAGGACTTCTTCCAGCCACCGAACGGCTGGCGTTGCACGATGGCCCCGGTGATGCCGCGGTTCACATAGAGGTTTCCCGCCTGCACGGTGTCGAGCCACAGTGCGAGTTCGGCGGAGTCGAGGGAGTGGATGCCCGCGGTGAGCCCGAAGTCGGTCTCGTTCTGCATCGCGATGGCCTCGTCGAGCGTCGGAGCGGTCATCACGCCGAGCACCGGCCCGAAGTACTCGGTCTGGTGGAAGGCCGATCCGCGACGAACTCCGGTGCGAATACCGGGCGACCAGAGCTGGCCCTCCCGGTCGAGCTTTCGGGGGCTGAGCATCCAGGCCTCACCCTCGCCGAGTGTGGTGAGAGCGTCGAGCAGTTTGCCGTTGGCCGGCTCGATGAGCGGCCCCATCTGCGTCGCCGCATCGGAGGGATAGCCCACCTTGAGCGAGGCGACCGCGTCCCGCAGCTGGTTGGTGAAGCGGGCTGAGTCGGCGACCGAACCGACCAGGATCACCAGGGAGGCCGCCGAACACTTCTGCCCGGCGTGGCCGAAGGCTGAGGAGACGACATCCTTGACGGCGAGGTCCAGGTCGGCGCTCGGAGTGACGATGATCGCGTTCTTCCCGCTGGTCTCGGCGAGAAGGGGCAGGTCGGGGCGGAAGGAACGGAAGAGCTGGGCGGTCTCGTAGCCACCGGTGAGGATCACGCGGTCCACCGCGGGGTGCGAGATCAGCTGGGTGCCGAGGTCACGCTCGCTCAGCTGAACGAGCTGCAGGACCTCACGCGGCACACCGCCCTCCCAGAGAGCTTCAGCCAGCACGGCTCCACAGCGAGCCGAGAGCGCGGCGGGCTTGAGGATGACGGCGCTGCCGGCCGCGAGGGCCGCCAGGGTCGAGCCCGCGGGAATCGCGACGGGGAAGTTCCACGGCGGTGTCACGACGGTCAGTTTCGAGGGCACGAAGGTCGCGCCGTCGACGGTCTCGAGAGTACGGGCGAGCTCGGCGTAGTAATGGGCGAAGTCGATGGCCTCGCTCACCTCCGGGTCGCCCTGGTCGATGGTCTTTCCGGCTTCGCTCGCCATCACCTCGAGCAGCTCCGCGCGGTGAGCGCTGAGTGCGTCTCCGGCACGATGCAGGATGGCCGCGCGCTCGGCTGCCGGGCGGGCACCCCATGCCGCTCCGGCGGCTGAGGTTTCTGCGATCACCCGGCCCAGGGAATCCGGTCCGGCGATCACCGAGGACGCGACGGTCGCGACACCGAGGGTGGAGCCTGCGACGCGGTCGAGGATGCCGGCACTCCAGGCGCGGTTGGCCGGGAGCGAGGGGTCGGTGTCGGACTCGTTCACGAACCTGTCGGTCGGTGCCGTCTCGGCCACAGCGCGATCCTGGCTGCGGCGCGGTAACGGGATGCCCCGGTCGAGCTGGGTGAGCGAGGCGAGGAACCGCCCTTTCTCCCGCTCGAACAGCGCTTCGTTGCTGGAGAGTTCGAACACGGCAGACATGAAGTTGTCCTGGCTCGCGCCCTCCTCGAGCCGACGGATCAGATAGGCGATCGCCACGTCGAACTCCTTCGGGTGCACCACCGGGGTATACAGCAGGAGCCCGCCGACATCCTTCTTCACCGCTTCGGCCTGGCCGGTGGCCATACCGAGCAGCATCTCGAACTCGATGCCGTGCTGCACACCTCGCTCGCCAGCGAGCAGCCAGGCATAGGCGACATCGAAGAGGTTGTGACCGGCGACGCCGAGGCGGAGGGCGTCGATCCGCTCCGGACGCAGCGCGTAGTCGAGGATGCGCTTGTAGTTGGTGTCGGTGTCCTGCTTGGTCGACCAGGTGGCAAGCGGCCAGCCTCGCAGCGACGATTCCACCTGCTCCATCGGCAGGTTGGCGCCCTTCACGAGGCGCACCTTGATCGCGGCGCCACCGGTGGCCCGGCGTCGGGTGGCCCACTCGCCGAGCGTCACCATCGCGGAGAGGGCATCCGGCAGGTAGGCCTGAAGGACGATGCCCGCCTCGAGTTGGGCGAAGCGCGGCTGGTCGAGAAGGCGGGTGAAGACGGCGACGGTGAGATCGAGGTCTTTGTACTCTTCCATGTCGAGGTTGATGAACTTGGGCGGCGTCGAGGAAGCCGCGCGCTCGAACAGCGGGGCGAGGCTCGCGACGACGTGTTCGACATCCGCCTCGAACGCCCACGGCGAGTGCGGAGCAACAGTGGAGGAGACCTTGATCGACACGTAGTCGACGTCGTCCCGGGCCAGCAGGGCGTGGGTGCCAGCGAGGCGGCGGGCGGCTTCGCGGTCTCCCAGCACCGCTTCGCCGAGGAGGTTCACGTTGAGCTTCGCGCCATGAGCCCGGAGAGACCCGATCGCGACGCCGAGCTTCGCCGGCGTGGCATCCACGATGAGATGTCCGACCATGCCGCGCAAGACCCGGCGGGCGATCGGCACGACGATACCCGGCAGCAGCGGAGCGAACATGCCGCCGAGGCGTACCGCGGCCCGCAGGTAGGAGGGAAGGAAGGCGGGCACGCGGGGCGCGAGGGCGGCCAGGTTTCGGGCCGCGACCTGCAGGTCTTCCGGGCGGATGACCCCGTCGACGAACCCGACCGTGAAGTCGAGCCCCTTCGGATCCTTCAACACTCCGGCGAGGCGCTGGGCGGAGGCGTTCACTGGCACCCGCGAGGCCTCCTCGAGCCAGTGGCGCACCAGCGCGACAGTGCGCTCGGCAAGCTCGGGGGAGAGGGCGTCATCGAGAGATGTGGTGGTGGCGGTGTCGGTCACGGGGATCCTTTCGCGGCAGTCTGTTCCCAGTATCGATTCACGCGTCCGGTTAGGTAAAGCGACTGTTTCTGACGAGTATTCTTAAGCAGAACTGACCGATGGGATGATGCGATGCTCGATGTGCGACGACTTCGCCTGCTGCGCGAACTCCAGATCCGAGGCACCCTCGCCGGCGTGGCCGAAGCGCTGAGTTTCAGTCCCTCCGCGGTGTCCCAACAGCTGAGCCAGCTTGAGAAAGAAGTCGGTGTCGAGCTGCTCCGGACCTCGGGCCGGCGAGTGGTGCTCACTCCCCAAGCCGAGATCCTCGTGAGCCACACGGAGGAGGTGCTGCGCACACTCGAGCGCGCCGAAGCAGCGCTCGCGTCCTCTCTCACGACGATCACCGGCACCGTTCGAGTGGCAGTCTTCCAGTCCGCGGCGCTCGCCCTCATGCCCGATGCGCTCTCCATCATGGATTCTGAATACCCGGAGGTGCGGGTGGAGATGGTGCAACGCGAGCCGGAGTCCGCCCTGCGGGAGACCTGGGCGCGAGACTTCGACCTCGTGATCGCCGAGCAATACCCGGGGCACGCGGCCCCGCGGCATCCGGAACTCGATCGGCGCACGCTGACGACCGACGCGATCCGGCTCGCGACACCGCCGTCCGATCGTGGCAGATCGCACCCGGCTTCGATCGAGGGGGCAGCGGATGCCGCGTGGGTGATGGAGCCGCGGGGCACTGCTTCCCGGCACTGGGCCGAGCAAGCCTGCCGCCGCGCCGGGTTCGAACCCGACGTGCGCTTCGAGACGGCGGACCTCCAGTCCCATATGCGCCTGGTCGAGTCGGGCAACGCCGTCGCGCTACTGCCCGACCTGGTCTGGATCGGGCGGGGCACAACGGCGCGCCTGGTGCTATTGCCGGAGCATCCGCAGCGCACGATTTTCACGTCGGTGCGCGAGGCGAGCAGCACGCGGCCGGCGATCGTCGCCGTGCGCGAGGTGCTCGACCGCGCTGTGCTTCTCGTGGCGGGGTCGGCGGGTGCCGTGCCGCCCGGTTAGCGGTCGTCGCCGCTGCACGCCCGGCTCCCCCCGACCTCCGCGCCCGTTCTGACCGTGAAAAGAGGGCCTCACCGCCGCTGAGTGACACGCGCGCCCGAACGTTCGGGCACGCGTGTCACTCAGCGGCGCGGAGGCGGCTGATCGCCGGCGAACGGGGCCGGTGAACGCGGGCGCGAGTGTCACTCGCCAGCGCGCGTGTCACTCGCGGGCGCGCTGGCCCGTGAACTTCCGCGAAGGGATGCCGCCACCGCCACCGCCTCAGCCCACGGATGCCGTGGCCAGCGATCCCGATTTTGCTGACTGCGCCAGCAGATCGGCAGCTTTTTCGCCGATGACCATCGATGGTGCCTGGGTGTGCCCGCGGATGATGTCCGGCATCACCGACGCGTCAGCCACGCGAAGGCCCTGCACTCCGCGCACCCGCAGTTGCTCGTCGACGACGGATGCCGCATCCGTGCCCATGCGGGCGGTGCCCACCGGGTGATAGATCGTGTGGGCCGCCGTCTCGACAGCCACGGTGTCTCGCTCGACCCGTCCGAGCGTGTCGGCGCCCTCCGGAGCGAGGAAGCGCGGTCCCGATGTCGTCTGCAGCGCCGGAGCCTGGAGGATGTCCTCGCAGATCCCGAGCCCCGCCATCAATCGCGCGCGGTCAGTGCCGCCGACGTCGCTCAGGTAGCGCGGATCGATGAGAGGTGCCGCGAGCGGATCGGCCGACGCGAGCCTGATCGTGCCAGTACTCTCGGGCTTCAGCAGGATGGCGCCGATGGTGATCGCATGAGCCGGCGCCGGGATCAGCCCCTCCCCGGTGAACGCGACCGGGGCGAAGATAATCTCGATGTCGGGCAGTTCCAGCGACGGGTCCGAACGCACGAAACCGTAGGCCTCCGCGACGTTCGAGGTGAGCATGCCACGCCCGCGTGCGAGGAAGCTCAGGAGCTCAGGTACCTTCTTCGCGGTGAAGAGCGTGTCGCCCGCGGTCTCGACGATGAGTCCGGAGAGCAGGTGGTCGCGCAGGTTCTCGCCCACTTCGGGCGAGTCGACGAGCACCGGGATGCCATGTTTCTCTAGCTCCGCCTTCGGGCCGATGCCCGACAGCATGAGGAGCTGCGGGGTGTTCACCGCCCCGCCGCACAACACGACCTCCTGTCGCGCCCTCGCCTGGGTCGTCACGCCCTCGAGAAGGTATTCCACCCCGACCGCCCGGGTCCCGTCGAAGAGCACCCTGCTGGCGTGGGCGTTGGTTCGCACGGTGAGATTGGCGCGTGTCCTCGTGGGAACGAGGTAGCCGTCCGCGCTGGAGAACCGCTTGCCTTTCTTCTGGCTCACCATCGTCTGGCTGAAGCCGTCGGGGAGCGCAGTGTTCGGGGCCACCACCGCGTACCCCGCTTGCACGACAGCCTTCAAGAAGGTCGCGGTGTGCGATCGTGGGCTGCGCTGGTGCTCGATGCTGATGGCGCCTCCGGAGCCCTGGTCGGGGTCCGTGTTGTCCTCCACCCGCTCGACGCTGCGGAAATATGGCAGCAGCGCCGCGTACGACCACCCCGGCCCCGCCGTCTCCGCCCATCGGTCGTAGTCGGCCGCGAATCCGCGCACCCACATCATGGCGTTGATCGACGACGACCCACCGAGCATCTTGCCCCTCGGCCAGTAGATCGTGCGGCTGGCCAGCTCCGGCTGGGGCGTTGTGTCGTAGTTCCAGTCCAGTTCGGAGCGGAACAGCGCCGAGAACGCGGCCGGGATGTGCACCTCGGTCTTCTTGTCGATGGGCCCAGCCTCGAGGAGCAGCACTGTTCGGGTGCCGTCTTCGGTGAGTCTGGCCGCCAGCGCCGCTCCGGATGCCCCGGCCCCGACAATCACGTAGTCGAAATCGCCCGCGATGCTCATGCCGACACCTCGAGGCCCCGAAGGTCCTTGCGCAGGATCTTGCCCGAGGACGACTTCGGGATGGTGTCGATGAACGCGACCTGGCGGATCTTCTTATGCGGCGCCACATGATCGGCGACGAATGCCATGACCTCCTCTGCCGTGATCTCAGCGCCCGGCTGCACGACGACGAAGGCCTTCGGCACCTCTTCGCCATCGGTGTCATGGGCGCCGACCACCGCGGCATCCGCAATGCTCGAGTGGGTGAGGAGCAGGGCTTCGAGCTCGGCCGGAGCCACCTGGTACCCCTTGTACTTGATGAGTTCCTTCAGCCGGTCGACGATCGACACGATTCCCTCCGACGTCACCGTCGCGATGTCGCCGGTATGCAGGAACCCGTCTTCGTCGATGGTGGCGCGAGTGGCCTCGTCGTTGCCGAGGTAGCCGCGCATGATGTTCGGGCCGCGACAGAGCAGCTCGCCGGGCACGCTCGTCCCCTCTTCCGGCAGCTCGATCTCCGCGCCTGTCGCGGTGTCGATGAGTTTGCACTCGATGTTGGGCAGGGTGATGCCCACGGACCCGAGCGGGATGTCATCACGGTTTGCCGGGATCGTGTGCGAGACCGGGCTCATCTCGCTCATCCCGAAGCCCTGGCGCACGCGGCATCCGATGCGATCGGCGACGGCATGGCCGAGCGTGTCGTCGAAGGGGGCAGCGCCGGAGACGATGAATTCCATGCTCGTCAGGTCGTACTGGTCGACGAGCGGATGCTTCGCGAGCGCCACCGCGATCGGCGGAGCGATGAACGCCCAGGTGATTCTGAAGTCCTGGATGATGCGCAGGAACTCCGCAAGGTCGAAGCGCGGCATGGTCACGAGCCGTGCACGGCTGCGGAACGCCAGGTTGAGCAACACCGTCATGCCGTAGATGTGGAAGAACGGCAGGATCGCCAGGATGCGGGCATCCGCTCCCGCACCGAGCAGAGGCATCGACTGCGCGACGTTGGCTACCAGGTTGCGATGGGTGAGGATCACACCCTTCGGGCGCCCGGTGGTGCCGGAGGAGTAGGGCAACACCGCAATCTGCTCGGCCGGATCGAAGCTCACCTCTGGTGCGCTGTTGTTCTCCATCATCAGGTCGCGCAGGGAAACAAACCCTTCGGCACCGTCCAGCACGATCACCTGGTCATCCGCGATCCCGGCCCGGGAGGCCGCATCCCTCGCGGCGGCGAGAAGCGGCGACACCGTGAAAAGGAAGCGTGCCTTCGAATCGATGAGCTGCGTGCCCATCT
>JBBRDX010000076.1:0-13559 GCA_038203515.1 Actinomycetales bacterium
CTTCAACCGACGCGACTCCAAAGCCCGCGGCATGCTTTTCTACCGACTTCTCCAGCAAGCCGTCAACACCGACCCCACAACACTCAACGAACTCTACGAAATCTAACTGCACTCAAGCAGATATGCAGAAAGTATGTTCGAATATAAGGGAATGGCCTCCGCAGCAGCAGTTCTCGACGACTCGCCCACGCGAGCCACCGTCGAAGAGCTCCAGGCGCGCATCCGCTCGATGCAGGCGACCACTCTCGATACTCGCACGATCCCCACCCACCCGGCGATCGCACGACTGCTGCCCGGTGGGGGGCTCAAAGAAGGTGCGACCTACTCGGTAGATAATTCTGCGACCCTGCTCATGGCCCTACTCGCCGGTCCCTCTGCGGCCGGTTCGTGGTGCGGTGTCATTGGGGTTCCCGAGTTCGGGGTGGAAGCCGCCCAGCACTTCGGCATCGACCTGGAGCGACTCGTGCTGGTGCCGCATCCCGGGGAGCAGTGGCTCGGCGTCACCGCGGCGATCGCCGATGTGCTCGGAGTGGTCGTCACTCGACCCTCCAAGCGCGCGAGCGATTCGAGCGTCGCGCGCTTGAGTGCCCGGCTGCGACAGCGCGGGGCCACCCTCATCGTGCTGGGGCCCTGGCCGCAGAGCGAGGCGATGCTGAGCCTCTCCGACAGCCGCTGGAGCGGTATCGGCCAGGGCAACGGGCACCTCAGTGCCCGGCAGGCAACGGTCACGGTTTCCAGCCGGGCGGGGCGACCGCGCAGTGCACGTCTCTGGCTGCCGGATCTGAATGAGCAGTTCTGCGAGGTCGACAGGTTCACGCAGCCCGAGGTGACCCATCTCCGCGATGCCTATCTCCGCGATGCCCCTCTCCGCGATGCCCCTCTCCGCGATATCCTTCTCCGCGATACCCCTCTCCGCGAGGCGGCGGGATGACGCGCCGCACCACATCGCTCTCCCCGCCCGGCGCTCCCGTGCGCACCATCGTGCTGTGGTGCCCCGACTGGCCCATCACGGCGAGCCTCCGCATTCTGGGTGCAGGCACCACGGGTTCACGCACTTTGGGCGCTGGCACCACGCGCGATCCTGCCGCAGCGGATGCCCCGCTCGCCCTGATCGACGCCGGCCAGGTCTTCGCCTGCTCGGCATCGGCTCGCAGTGAGGGAGTGCGGCGCGGACTCCGGGTACGCGAGGCCCAGGCCCGCTGTCCAGGGCTGCGGGTGCTCGACTACGATCCTTCCCTCGATATCCGGGCCTTCGAGCCGGTGCTCGAGGCGATCGAGGAGACGATGCCCGGAGCCCAGGTGATGCGCCCGGGCACCTGTGCGGTACGGGCCCGCGGGCCCGCCCGCTATTACGGCGGAGAGGAGGAAGCGGCGCTGTGGCTGCTCGACGCGCTCGATGCGCTCGGCATCCACGGCTCACGGGTGGGCATCGCCGACGGGCCGTTCACCGCTGAGCATGCAGCCCGCAGTCCGCAGCGGCAGCGCATCCGCATCGTGCCGGAGGGGGGATCCGCCGAATTCCTCGCCGGCATGCCGGTGGGGCTGCTCGGCGAGGAGGCCCTCGCTACTCTCTTGCGGCGGCTGGGCATCCGCACTCTCGGCGAGTTCGCCCAGCTGGAACCGCGGGATGTCGAGGCGCGATTCGGAGATACCGGCGCCCGGGTGCACGCCCTCGCCCGTGGTCTCGACAGTCGCCCCGTCGTGCCTCGCGTCGTGCCAGAGGAGCTCGACAGCGCCGTGGGGTTCGAGCCACCGCTCGACCGCATCGACCAGGTGACCTTCGGCTTCCGGGCATCCGCAGATCGCTTCATCGAACAGCTGGTGCAGGCCAGGCTCGTCTGCACGTCGATCCGTATCGAGGTGGACTCCGAGTCGGGAGAGCTGTCGGAGCGCAGCTGGCTGCATCCGCGTTCCTTCACGGCGGCGGATGTCGTGGACCGGGTGCGCTGGCAGCTGCAGGGCAGCGGCACCATCGACCACGGTCTCAGCTCGGGGATCACCCGGGTGCGAGTCGTGCCCGAGAGTGTCGACGCCATCGGCAACCACGAGCACGGGCTGTGGGGCACCGGGCATGACGAGCGCATCCACCACGGGCTCTCCCGGGTGCAGAGCATGCTGGGGCACGGTGCCGTCGTCACCGCCGCGGTCGGTGGGGGGCGCACCCTGCTCGACCGACAGAGCCTCGTGGCCTGGGGCGACCGCACCGAGACGGCCAGAACAGAGACGGCAAGGCCCGATGCGCTGCCCTGGCCCGGCCAACTGCCCACCCCGGCGCCCGGCACGGTGTTCGAGGTACCGCAGCCGGCGATGGTGATCGACTCCGCGGGCATTCCCGTCGACCTGGACGATCGAGGGGTGCTCTCGGGCATTCCGGCCCGGTTCTCCACCGACGGCCGAACCCTGCGCCCGGTCGCCGCCTGGGCTGGTCCCTGGACCGTCGACGAACGCTGGTGGGATGCCGACGCTTTTCGCCGGGCGAGCCGCTTCCAGGTCGTCGATGACACCGGGGCGGCCTGGCTGCTCGTGCTCGAGCGCCGCGTGTGGTGGGCCGAAGCGAGCTACGACTGATGGGCTGGAACAATCCCCCGATTCCCTGGTCCGAGTTCGAGAAGGCGCTGTCAGACGTTCGGCGACCCCGAGAGGTTCCGGTTGGAGCGGATGGCGGTGACAGCCCCGGCTGGTCGCACAAGCGCGGCGCGTATGAGGTGCCATCCGAAAGTGTGCAGGCGGCGCTCGCCGATAATGTAGCGGTCGGCGACCGCGTGCCGTACGCCGAACTGCACGCCCACTCGAGCTTCAGCTTCCTCGACGGGGCATCCTCCCCCGAGCAGCTGCTCGAGGAGTCCTCCCGGCTCGGACTGCACGCTCTCGCGATGACGGATCACGATGGCTTCTACGGGGTAGTGCGCCTCGCCGAGGCGGCGGAGCAGCATCCGCGGATCAGCACGGTCTTCGGTGCCGAGCTCTCTCTCGGCCTCAGCCGACCCCAGAACGGCGCAGCCGACCCCGAAGGGAGCCACCTGCTCGTGCTCGCGCGCCGGGAGGAGGGCTATCACCGGCTGGCCGGCGCGCTCACCGCAGCCCAGCTCGCCGGTCTCGAGAAGGGACGTCCGGTCTACGACCTCGACGAGCTCGCCGCTCAGGCGCAGGGACACGGCACAGAGGGACACTGGACGATTCTCACGGGATGCCGCAAGGGCGCCGTGCGGCGGGGGCTGGAGCAGTCGCGCGCGACCGCCATCCGTGAGATCGATCGGTTAGTCGACCTGTTCGGTCATCGCAACGTGATCGTCGAACTCTTCGATCACGGCACTCCGCTGGCCAGCGACCACAACGATGCGCTCTTCGAGATCGCGGATCGGCGCGGGCTGCCGGTGGTCGCCACCGGTAACGTGCACTACGCCAGGCCGGAGCAGTATCGGCTGGCTTCGGCTCTTGCGGCGGTGCGTGCCCGTCGCAGTCTCGACGATCTTGACGGCTGGCTGCCGGCATCCGGAGCGGCTCACCTGCGCTCCGGCGCCGAGATGACGGCACGATTCGCCCGCTATCCCGGGGCGGTGGAACACACCGTCGTGGTCGCCGACGACCTCTCGTTCCAGTTGCGCCGGGCTCGGCCGAAGCTGCCGAAGCAGCAGGTTCCCGAGGGCCACACCCCGATGAGCTACCTCCGCCAGCTGGTCTGGGATGCCGTACCGGTGCGCTACCCGCAGCTCGCGCAAGCGGAGCGCGACCGCATCGCCCATGAACTCGATGTGATCGAGGCGAAGGACTTTCCCGGCTATTTCCTCATCGTCTGGGACATCGTGAAGTTCGCCCGGGATCGTGGCATCCTCTGCCAGGGGCGCGGATCGGCCGCGAACTCCGCGGTCTGCTATCTGCTGAATATCACCGCCGTCGACCCGATCGGCTACAAGCTGCCGTTCGAGCGTTTTCTCTCGAGCATGCGTGAGGAGGAGCCGGACATCGACGTCGACTTCGACTCCAATCGGCGCGAGGAGGCGATCCAGTACGTCTACGAAAAGTACGGTCGGCAGAACGCGGCTCAGGTGGCGAACGTGATCCAGTACCGACCCAAGTTCGCGGTGCGGGATATGGCCAGGGCACTCGGGGCAAGTGCGGGGCAGCAGGATGCGTGGTCGAAGCAGGTGGAGCGCCACGGCGCCCTGCTCTCGAGTGTCGACCACGACATCCCGGATGCCGTGACGAGCCTCGCCCTCGAGGCATTGACGCTCCCGAGACACCTCGGTATCCACTCGGGCGGCATGGTGCTCACCGATCGCCCCGTCGGCGAGGTCTGTCCGATCGAGCACGGTCGCATGGACGGCCGAACGGTATTGCAGTGGGACAAGGACGACTGTGCCTGGATGGGGTTGGTCAAGTTCGACCTCCTCGGCCTCGGCATACTCAACGCCATCCAGCACACGTTCGACCTCGTTCGAGAGCACCTCAGTGAGGAGTGGGAACTCGCCACGATCCCCAAAGAGGAGCAGGGTGTCTACGACCAGCTCTGCCGCGCCGATTCGATCGGCGTGTTCCAGGTGGAGAGCCGGGCACAGATGGGGTTGCTCCCCCGGCTGCAGCCCCGCCGGTTCTACGATCTCGTGGTGCAGATCGCGATGGTGCGGCCCGGTCCGATCCAGGGTGGGGCGGTGCATCCGTTCGTGCGGCGCAAGCTCGGCGAGGAGGCGGTCACCTACCAGCATCCGAAGCTCACAGAGCCGCTCGAGCGCACTCTCGGCATCCCGGTGTTCCAGGAGCAGCTGATGCAGATGGCAATGGCCGTGGGAGGCTGCAGCGCGGATGACGCGGATCTGCTGCGCCGCGCGATGGGTTCCAAGCGCGGGCAAGAGAAGATCGCCTCGCTCAAGGTCACTCTCTACGAGGGCATGGCGAGCAATGGCATCGTTGGCGAGGTCGCCGACGACATCTACGCCAAGATCGAGGCCTTCGCCAACTTCGGGTTCGCAGAGAGTCACAGTCTCAGCTTCGGCCTGCTCGTCTATGCCAGTGCCTGGCTGCGACTGCACTACCCCGGGGCATTTCTCGCGTCACTGTTGCGCGCCCAGCCGATGGGCTTCTATTCGCCGCTCTCCTTGGTGGCGGATGCCCGACGGCACGGCGTCGAAGTGCGGCGGCCCGACATCCTGCGTTCCGGCTGGCAGCCGGGGCTCGAGGGTCTCGAGGGTCCCGAGGGTCTCGAGGGTCCCGAGGGTCTCGAGGGTCTCGATACGGGCGCTGGGCGCCCTACTCGACCACCGAATTCTGCTGGTCGAGTAGCGAGCGCCAGCGAGCGTATCGAGACCTCGCCTCCTGCTGGTCGAGTAGCGAGCGCCAGCGAGCGTATCGAGACCCAACCAACGGGTACTCCTTCCTGTCTCGACCCCCACCAGCCGCCGGTCGGCACATATGACCGCAATGCCCCTTTCGACACCGACGACCACCGTCGCGACGGAGCCCTCGCGGTGCGTCTCGGTCTCGCCGAGGTCACCGGTATCGGAGAGACTCTGGCCAAGAAGATCGTCGCCGATCGCGAGGAGCGCGGCGACTTCAGTGACCTCGCAAACCTCGTGCGACGCGTCGGGCTCACCACCCCGCAGCTCGAGGCTCTCGCCGCTGCCGGGGCCTTCGAATCTCTCGGCCTCAGCATGCGTGAAGCACTCTGGGCCGCGGGCGATGCCGCAAAGGATCGGGAGGAGTTCCTCGCCGGAAGCATGGTGACCGTGCAACCGCCGCTGTTCTCGATGCCCAGTACCTCGGAGATCCTCGCGTCCGACCTCTGGGCCACCGGCATCTCCCCCGACGACCATCCGATCCGCTACCTGCGCGAGACACTTCGGCAGCGGGGCGCTCTCCGATCCGATGACCTGAAGACGGCAGAATCCGGCCGCCGCATCGAAGTGGGCGGCGTTGTGACCCATCGGCAGCGACCGGCCACCGCGAGCGGCATCACCTTCATGAACCTCGAGGATGAGAGCGGTCTCGTCAACGTGATCTGCAGCGTCGGCGTGTGGAACCGCTACCGCCGCATCGCCCGCGACTCCCCCGCGCTCATCGTGCGTGGCATCCTCGAACGCTCCCCCGAGGGTGTCACGAACCTGCTCGCCGACCGCCTCGAGGCGCTGCCCATGTTGACTCGTTCGGCATCCCGTGACTTCCGCTGATGATCGGGAGTATGGCACCCAGCTTTGGGTTCGCGGGGTTAGCATGACCTCATGAACACCGCCCAGCATGCAATTCCTTCCGGTTTCGGAGCCCGAACGACGGCCGCGGAGGTCATGGCTGGCATCGATCTCAGCGGCACGATCGCCATTGTCACGGGCGGATACTCCGGGCTCGGCATCGAGACCGTCGCGGTCCTCGCCGGTGCCGGTGCCATCGTCATCGTGCCCGCCCGCCGCCCAGAGGTCGCGCGAGCCGCCCTCGACGAGCGCGGGCTGACGGCCGTGGAGGTCGAGCCTCTTGATCTCTCAGACCTTGCCAGTGTGCGTGCATTCGCGGAGAGCTTCCTCGCGAACGAACGTAGCCTCGACATCCTCATCGACAACGCCGCGATCATGGCGTCCCCGGAGGCGCGGGTCGGGCCCGGCTGGGAGTCCCAGTTCGCCACGAACCACCTCGGGCATTATGTGCTCGCGAACCTGCTCTGGCCCGCACTGCACCGTGATGGTGGAGCCAGGGTGATCGCGCTCTCCTCCACCGGGCACAAGCTCTCCGGCATCCGTTTCGACGACCCGCAGTTCGACACCGGCTACGACAAGTGGCTGGCCTATGGGCAGGCGAAGACCGCAGACAGCCTGTTCGCGATCGAGCTCGACAGGCTCGGCGTCCCGTTCGGCGTGCGCGCCTTCGCCGTGCATCCCGGTGGAATCATGACAGCACTGCAACGCCACCTTCCTCGCGAAGAGATGATCGCGTCTGGCTGGATGACCGACGACGGCACCGTGAACGAACGATTCAAGTCTCCGGAGGAAGGTGCCGCCACCTCGGTCTGGGCGGCGACGTCCCCGCAGCTCGAGGGCCTGGGCGGGGTCTACTGCGAGGACTGCGACATCGCGGAGCTCACCGCCGTCACCAGCCCGGAGGCCCGGGTTCGCGGAGTCGATGCCCACGCTATCGACAGGGCAGCTGCCACGCGGCTCTGGGCCCTCTCTGCGGCGCTCACCGGAGTGAATGCCTTCGCCTGAAAATCGCTCCGGTCAGCTGCGCAAACCCCGCCGCAACAGGTCGATGCGAGCCTGCAGCTGGGAGACGCTCGCCTGTGGCACCGCCGGGCCGCCTGCCATCCGCCGCAGCTCCGCGTGGATGATGCCGTGCGGCTCTCCGCTGCCCTTCGCTCGCATACCGACCAGGCTGTTGAGAAGCGCGCGCTGCTCCTTCAGGTTGCGGTAGAGCGGCACGACCTCGGCGTCAGCGCCGGATTCATCGGCCTGGCGCTGCCGGTCGCCGATCCGCCGGGCCTGGCGCTGGTGGCGGTGCCGAAGCAGCTCCTTCACCTGGTCAGGCTCGAGAAGGCCGGGAATGCCGATGAAATCGAGTTCCTCAAGGCTGTCCGGTGCCGCCCCGGCGCCGAATTCATCTCCGTCGAACAACACCCGGTCGAAGGCGGCCTCGGACCCGAGCGCCTTGTAGTCGAACAACAATGCATCTCCGGACGCCGATTCGGCCCGGTTCGCGTCGTCCACCGCGTCGTCGTCGAGCAGGATCTCCTCGAGCCCTTCGCCCGGATCACGGTCGAGTGCGTGGTCACGCTGCAGTTCCATCGCCGAGGCGAGTCCGAGAAGCGAGGGAACACTCGGCAGGAAGATCGACGCCGTCTCGCCCCGGCGTCTCGTGCGCACGAAGCGTCCGATGGCCTGGGCGAAGAACAGGGGTGTCGAGGCGGATGTCGCGTAGACACCCACTCCGAGGCGCGGGATGTCAACACCCTCCGACACCATGCGCACGGCCACCATCCAGCGCGAGTCAGATGCCGCGAACCGGGCGATTCGGTCGCTCGCCGCCTTCTCGTCGGAGAGCACGATGGTGGGGGCATCCCCGGTCACCCTCTCGAGGATCTCGGCGTAGGCTCGCGCGGCGTAGTGGTCCGTTGCGATCACGAGCCCCCCGGCATCCGGGATGCCGTGACGCACCTCGGTGAGACGGCGATTAGCGGCCTTCAGCACCGCGGGAACCCACTCGCCCCCGGGGTCGAGCGCGGTACGCCAGGCCTGTGCGGTGATGCCCTTCGTATCCCCCTCGCCGAGCCGGGCTTCCATCTCATCGCCCGTGCGGGTGCGCCAGCGCATCCGTCCCGCGTAGGCCAGGAAGATCACGGGGCGCACAACGCCATCTGCGAGAGCGCGTCCGTAGCCGTAGGCGTAATCAGCCTGGGAGGTGCGGATGCCGTGCTCGTCCGGGTAGTAGGTCACGAACGGGATCGGCGAGGTGTCCGATCTAAAGGGCGTGCCGGTGAGTGACAGCCGCCGGGTCGCCGGCTCGAAGGCCTCCCGGATGGCGTCCCCCCAGCTCAGCGCATCGCCGCCGTGGTGCACCTCGTCGAGGATCACGAGGGTGCGGCCACCTTCGGTCATCGAGCGATGGAGAGCCGCACGGGTGGCCACCTGCGCGTAGGTGACTGCCACTCCGTGGAAGTGTTTGCCAGCCCACCCCTGTGCATTCTTGAAGCTCGGATCGATCCGAACTCCCACACGGTGGGCGGCATCCGCCCACTGGCGCTTGAGATGCTCGGTCGGGGCCACCACCGTCACCCGGTCGATCTTGCGCTGGGCGAGCAACTCGGTGACGAGCCGGAGCGCGAACGTGGTCTTGCCTGCGCCCGGAGTCGCCGCCACGAGAAAGTCCCGTGGCTCGCGTAGGAAGTACTCGGTGATCGCCTCCTGCTGCCAGGCCCGCAGCTTGTCGGCGGTGCCGCGGGCTGCGCGCTCGGGGAACGACGGGGAGAGGTGCTCCGCTGCCGAGGTTCCCACCTGGGGTCCGAAGGGCTGCGGGTTGGTCATCAGTCGAGCTTAACCGCGACGGCCGACCTCGCCGTCAAGAAGTGACAACGAAAAGGTCCCCCGCCAGACGGCGGGGGACCAGTGTTCATGCCACGTGTGTCAGGCGCGGCGACGCGAGCCCCGCGTGACGAGGCCGTAGATCAGGAGAACGACGATTGCGCCCAGGATCGCGATGATCCAGGTGCGGATTTCGAAGAATCCGCCCATCGGGACGCCGAAGATGGCACTGGCGAGGAATCCACCGAGCAGGGCACCCACGACTCCGAGGACCAGGGTGATGAGCCAGCCGCCCCCCTGCTTGCCCGGGAGAATCGCTTTGGCAATTGCGCCGGCGATGAGCCCCAGAATGATCCAACCGATGATGGTCATGATTTTCTCTCCAAAAGATGGTGATGTGGTCATTCGGATCTCGAATTCCGTTGAAGATCCTTCCACTCCCCCTTTTGGGGGACAAGGGCCTTGACTCGGGCGGAATCACCTGTTATTCCCAGTTTGGTGTGTCCGGCATTCCTCATGCAGGGTATAGGCATGACTCAGCAGCATCCGTGGTCCCGGTACGTCGCACTCGGAGACTCGTTCACCGAGGGAATCGGAGATCCGGAACCCCAGAGTCCCGGGGGTAATCGCGGATGGGCCGACCGCGTCGCCGAAGTGCTCAGCGAGCAGACCGATGATTTCGCCTACGCGAATCTCGCCATCCGCGGTCGACTGTTGCGCCAGATACTGGACGAGCAGGTGGATGTCGCGCTCGCACTCCGCCCAGACCTCATCTCCATCTCGGCCGGGGGCAACGACATCATCCGGCCCAACACCGATCCCGACCGGCTCGCCACAATCCTCGAGACCGGAATAGCGAGGCTGCGGGCGGATGGGGCAACCGTCGTGCTCTTCAACGGTCCGGACATCGGCATGACTCCCGTGCTCAACCGGTCACGGGGCAAGGTCGCGATCTACAACGAGAACCTGCGCGCGATCGCCCTGCGCCACGATCTCATCGTCGCGGACATGTGGGCGCTGAGGGAACTCAAGGACCCGAGGATGTGGGCGCCGGATCGCCTGCACTTCTCTCCGATCGGCCACACTGCGATCGCGCGGATGGTACTCGAGGCACTGAACGTGGAGAACGACCTCGAGCCCTACAACCCCGAGACCCTCGTGCGGGTCCCGTGGCGACAGGCACGCGTCGGAGACATGGGTTGGGCCCGGGAGTACCTCGTACCCTGGGTGTTGCGTCGCATCCGCCATCAGTCCTCGGGGGATGGCATCCGGCCGAAGCGACCGGACGCCGAACCCTACCTCAGCCGGACACGAAGCGACTAGCGACCGAACCGACTAGCGCACGAACCGGCCAGCGACGAGACCGACTAGCGACCGAACTGCGTGGCAGCCGGGCAGTCGAACGGATCGCCGCCCGCCGAGAGCCCCACACGGTTGAGGTAGGCGATGACGATGCCGTACGACTCGGTGAGGGTGGTCTCGGTGTAGAGGATGTTGTGCGAGTCGCAGTACTCTTTCGCGATCTCGCGCGCCTTGGCCAAGTGAGGTCGCGGCATGTTCGGGAAGAGGTGATGCTCGATCTGGTAGTTGAGGCCACCCATGAACGTGGTCGTGCCGAGCCCGGTGATGTTGCGGGAGGTGAGCACCTGGCGGCGCAGGAAGTCGACCTTGCTGTCGTGAGGCAGAATCGGCATGCCCTTGTGATTCGGGGCGAAGGACGCTCCCATGTACAGGCCGAAGACCCCGACCTGGACGCCGATGAAGGCGAATGCCATTCCGAGCGGCAAGAAGCTGAAGATCACGGCCAGGTAGAGCGCGATTCGCGGAACGAGCATGCTGATCTCCACCCAACGACGGTCGACGCGATCGCGTCCGAACACCGTCTTGAATCCGAGGATGTGCAGATTGATGCCCTCGAGTAGGAGCGCCGGGAAGAACAGGTACCCCTGCCGACGGGTCGCCCACGCGTAGAGGCCCGTGGCGCGCGCCGCGTCCTCGGGTATGAACGAGACGAAATCGCGTTCGATGTCGGTGTCTTTTCCGATCACATTGGGGTTCGCGTGATGGCGGCTGTGCTTGGTCATCCACCAGGAGTAGCTGATTCCGACGAAGAGGTTGGCGAGAGCGCGGCCGGCGATGTCGTTCGCGCGCCCGGACTCGAAGACCTGGCGATGGGCCGCCTCGTGAGCCAGGAATGCGTACTGGGTGAGAATGATGCCGAGAGCGCCAGCGATGAGCAACTGGTACCAGCTGTCACCGAGCAGGATGAATCCGGTGATCGCTCCACCGAGCGCGGCGGTGATGATGGAGAACATCATCACGTAGAAGCCAGTGCGGCGGCGGAGCAGGCCCGCGTCGCGAACGGTGCGCAACAGAGACGAGTACTCGGTCGTGGGATTGGTGTGGGACCCGCCGGGCTTGGTCTTGGTGAAGGTCACTACCGGTGACATAGCTGCATCGCTCACGATACCTCGATTCGAAATGACTTCCCAGCCGGGGTAGACGAGCGGGCGCTCCAAAGGATGGCTTCACCCTAAGCGCAAAGCCTGTGAGAGCAATGCATTTATGCCCATTGGAGCATACGCGGCGCGCCTTCCTGGCCCGGCAGCACGTCTAGCCGATGAGCTGGGCGGGGTTGCCAAGGCGCCACCAGGGCCCGGGGTCGACGAGGCCGTGATCCATGGCGAGAGGCACCCGCATCGACTGGGCGCCGACGGTGAAGGTCACTGTGCCGATCGGCGCTCTGCCTTGCCCGACCCGGATAGCTAAGGCGCTGATCACCACCGTCACCGGGGTGTTGCTCCACACCAGAACCGAGGCCGTTTTCGTGGAGACGGCACGCGCCTTCTGCGACCAGGCCGTCGTGAAGTTGGCAAAGGACTGGCCCTTTTTGGCAAGGGTAATCTCATGGAATCCGGCTTGCACGCCCGCGAGAAGCGTGGTGACCGTGGCATCCACCGTCTTATGGTCGGTCGCACCGACGACCGCACCAACGACGGTGACGGTATGACTTCCGTAGCTGTAGGTGGCCGCAAAGAGCAGGTTGGATGATCCGTTGAGCGTGCCGGTCTTGATACCGTCAACCCCGTTGCGTCCGAGGAGCGTATTGGTATTCGCGAAACTCCCGACGCCGGCGAGCGTCATCGAGTGGATCGAGACGATCTGGGAAATCACCGGATTGGCCAGTGCGAGTGTGCCGATCGCGACCAGGTCCGTCGCCGTGCTCACATTGCGCGGGTCGATGCCGGTGGGTTCGACAATCGTGGTGTGGTCGAGACCGTGCGAACCGAGCCACGCCGTCACGGCTATCTCGAATTCGGCACGGGAGCCGAAGGCCCAGCCGGTGAGGGCGTCCGCGTAGTTGTTTGCGGAGGCAACAAGGGTGACCCGCATCAGATCGAGTTGGCTGATGGTCGACCCGGCCGTGAGCGGTTTGGTCTCACCGTTCTGCGCGACATACTTGGCACGCAGTGCGGCGTCCGCTGCGGTGAACGTGATCGTCGGGCCCGAATCCCCCGGGGAGAGCGGCCTAGCCTCCAGCACTACGAGACTCGTGATGATCTTGCTGATGCTCGCGATCGGCAGCGGTGCCGTGCTCCCGGCGAATGCGAATGCTTCGGGGTATCCGATGACTCCCACAGCACTCGCTCCGTAGCTGGGAAACGCGGGTGACGCGGCAACGCGATCGGGATTGAAGTACGGCACGAGGTGGGGAGCGGTGGCGCCGAGGGGAGCGAGCAGTGTGAGCGGGAGATAGATCCCCGACACAATGACGATGGCCGACGCCGTGAACACGAGCACTCGACGGCGGATCAGTTGCGGCATGGTCGGCCGCCGTCGCGGATGTCGCATGGCCCCCTCGTTCACCACCATGCAGCCATGTTAGTTTTCACGTTCCGCAAACACAGTGATCACCGCACCCGCAGTGCCCAGAGAGCTACGGCACTCGCCGAGGCGACATTCAGCGAGTCGACACCGTGCAGCATTGGAATGGTGACCACGGTGTCGGCGTGCGCCATGGCACCTCGACTGAGCCCGTCCCCCTCGGTTCCGAGCAGAAGCGCGAGCTTCTCCGGCGGGTTCTCGGCCAACACGTCGAGACCGACGGCGGTGTCAGAGAGCGCGAGAGCGGCCAGGTGGAAGCCGGCCTCCCTGAGGATGTCCGCTGCCTCTGGCCACTCGGGCAGTCGGGTCCAGGGCACCTGGAGTACCGTGCCCATGCTCACCCGCACGCTTCGGCGGTAGAGCGGATCGGCGCAGCGTGGCGTCACCAACACAGCATCCGCCCCCAGGCCCGCCGCCGCGCGGAAGACGGCCCCGACGTTGGTGTGGTCCACGACATCCTCGATCACGACGACACGTCGCGCGCCGGCGATCACCTCCTGAACCGGTCGCAGAGGAGGGCGATGCATCGCCGCGAGGGCGCCGCGATGCAGGTTGAAACCGGTCAGTTGCTCGAGCAAGCCAGGCGCTCCGACATAGATCGGGATGTCAAATGGCGCCAGCATCGCCTCCATCTCGGGCAACCACTGCTCCTGTACCAAAACCGAACGTGGCCGGTGACCC
>JBBRDX010000077.1:0-13482 GCA_038203515.1 Actinomycetales bacterium
CCATCAGGAAGCCGCCGTTGAAGCCCTTATTTTTTGCCAGAGCGACGTTAGCGACCACGCCGGTACCGAGGAGTATCAGCAGGAATGTTCCCACTATCTCCGAGAGGAATTTAAGTCCGAGACTGTCCACATTGACCTTCCATAGTGTTGATCCACCACCCTGTTTGGCGGCTTCTTCGATCGGAGTGTGATTGCGATCGCTTGAAAACTAGCGGCGCGCGAGGCTTCCGATCAAGCTAACTGGGCTGCACGTTCGTGCATTATTCGACAGTGGTGCTCGCCCCGAGGGGCGCAGGGAGAAGTTCCACGCCGTATGAAGACCTCAACCGCTCGACGGTATCGGCGACTTCGGCCCGGCGGGCATCCGCGCTCCAACCGAGGGGTCCGGCGAGGAGGCCGGCGAGTTCCTCGAGGAGCTCCACGGTGACGCCGCCGACGAAAGCGATGTTGGTGCGCCGGATCACCACATCGATCAGGTGAACCACCTGCTCGTGCACAGCGAAGTAGGCGATCTCGGCGGTAGTGAACTCCGGGTCGCTGGTCAGAGGCACTGCGGCCTTGTCGACGAGAAAGTCGATGACCTCGGTTGCGCGGGTACCGTAGCGTTCGAGCAGGCGCTCGACCGTGTCGTGGTCCATCCCGCGTGAGTTGGTGTCGACCCAGCGAGCGCGGGCTTCCGGTGTTGTGGGGAAGTCCTTTCCGCCGCCGATAGCAAGACCAACCGTGCTGGTCGTTCGTGCAACGCCCAGAAAACCGAGGGCTTCGTTGGCCAGATGTTCGGAGAGCGCGCGGAACGTCGTCCACTTGCCACCGACCAGGCTGAGCAGCTTCGTGTCGGGAAGTTTCGCGATCGTACCCCGCACTATGCGGTAGTCGCGGGAGACGAATCCGGGCTGGGTGTCCTCGTGCCGAGGCAGGGGGCGGATGCCCGAGTAGCGGAACACGACGTGCGAACGATCGACGTGGATGTTGGGAAGCACCTGCTTTACGAGGTCGAAGAAGTAGTCGACCTCCTCCTCGGTGCATACCGCCGTCTCGTGGATGTCCGCCTCAAGGTCGGTCGTTCCGACAAGCACGCAGCCCTTGAGCGGATAGATCAGCACGATCCGACCGTCGTTGTTCTCGAAGAACAGTTCGCGGCCCTTCAGCGCATCGAGCAACTGCTGGTTTTTGAGAACGATATGCGAGCCCTTTGTGCCGCCCATGAACGCGCTCTCGAGGCCGAGGCTCGCGTTGGTGAGATCCGTCCAGGGTCCGGAGGCGTTGACCACGACGTCTGCAGTGATCACGAACTCGGAGCCGGTGACGGCATCCTTCACCCGTATGCCGCCGTCGGAGACGCCGATCGCACCGACGTAGTTGGCACTGCGAGCGTGGTCGCCGGTGGCGAGACCGTCCTTGAGCACGTCGAGCGCGAGGCGTTCGGGTTCGTGCACAGAAGCGTCGTAGTAGGTCGCCGTGTACTTCAGGTTGTGGTCGAGGTCGGGCAGTTCGGCGAGGGACTTCTTGCGCCCGAGGAATCGATGGCGGGGCACCGCGCCACCGTCGCGCGAGAACGAGTCGTAGGCGGTGAGTCCGATCTTGATGAGAGCCGCTCCACGCTCCTTCGGCTTGCCCTGTTTGTGCGTGACGAACCGCAGTGGCGCCGCGAGGATGCCCGAGAAGGTGGAGAAGATCGGGATGGTGGTCTCGAGAGGCTTCACGTAGTGTGGCGCGATGCGCAGCAGTCCATTGCGCTCTTGCACCGACTCGCGCACGAGGCGGAACTCGCCGTTCTCGAGATAGCGGATGCCGCCGTGGATCATGTGCGACGACGCCGCCGAGGCCCCCGACCCGTAGTCGTCACGCTCGACGAGGATCACCTCGATCCCCTGCAATGCGAGGTCGCGGAAGGTCGCGATTCCGTTGATCCCGCCGCCGATCACGAGCACCTGCGCGTGGGGCCGTTCCATGATGCGTGCGACCGAGGCCCGCACCATTCCTGCCGTCTTTGACGTGTTGCTCACGGTCGACCACCTTCGCTCGTTGCGGACTCTGGCGCGGGCACAGCTTGCGCGCGACCCTGCGTTCCTTCATCATGGGAAAGGTTGGGAACTTGGTCAACCAGTTTGAACATATGTGCAGCGGTAGTCGTCGAGCGGACGCGAGCTGAACTTTATCGAGGAGGCCCACTGATGCTGGAGACGATCGTCGCCAACCCGGAGCGCACCCGTGACGCGCTCACCGCGGCGCACCTCTACTACATGCAGGACCTCACGATGGACGCCATCGCCCGTGAGCTGCATACATCGCGATCGAGCGTGAGTCGCCTGTTGTCGTATGCGCGAGACGCTGGGCTCGTCGACATCCAGATCCGGTCTCCCGCCGACCGTGGTTCGGAGATCGCGCAGCTGCTGCTCGACCGCTTTGACGTCGCCGCCCACGTCGTGCCGGTTCCCGACCACACCAGCGACATCGACCGGCTCGAGCGCGTTGCCCTCTCGGCTGCACGAATTCTCGGCCAGTTCTTCGACTCCAACATGACGCTCGGTATTGCCTGGGGCTCCACCGTCAGCGCGATCAGCCGGCATCTGGTGCCCCGCATGACGCAGAACTCACAGATCGTGCAGCTGAACGGAGCGGGCAATTACCGCTCCTCGGGCATCGCCTACGCCAGCGAGATCCTCCGCCGCTTCGGTGACGCCTTCGGGGCGACGGTCGAGCAGTTCCCGGTTCCGGCGTTCTTCGACGCCCCGGAGACCAAGCAGGCCCTCTGGCGTGAGCGTTCGACCCTGCGCGTGCTGGAGATCCAGCATTCGATGGATGTCGCGCTCTTCAGTGTCGGTTCCCCCCTCGCCCAGGTGCCGAGCCATGTATACATGGGCGGATACCTCGAGCAGGCTGACTACGAGGCCCTCAGGGCCGACGGCGTGGTGGGCGACGTGGCGACCGTGTTCTTCCGCGAGGATGGCAGCTACGACCAGATCGCGTTGAACGAGCGTGCGAGCGGCTCTGACTTCTCCGTGCTGCGCCAGGTGTCGCGGCGTGTGTGCGTCGCAAGCGGAATCTCCAAGGTGCAGAGCGTCCGAGGCGCGCTCGCAGCGGGCCTGGTGACGGACCTGATCCTCGATGAGAGTGCGGCCAGGAGCCTTCTCGCCTCCTGAGCGTTGCGGGCCAGGGGCGATAAGCGTGGCAAATCTTCGGTGAACATATGGCGTGGAAGCAGTGGCCGGTCTACGCTGAGCCGAACTGTCTGCCGGAATCGCGGCCACGCTGTTGTCCGAGCCAATCGCACAGACGCAGTCCGAGTCGCAAAAACTCATCAAAGAAGAAGAGGTTCGGATATGAAAAAGCTCATCAATGACCCAGATAACGTGCTGGCTGACTCCCTTGTCGGAGTCGAGGCGGCGCATCCGGAACTGCGGGTCGATCATGTCAATCGCATCGTCTATCGCGCAGAACCGACCAGGCCGGGCAAGGTCGCCCTCATCTCGGGCGGTGGCGCCGGACACGAACCGCTCCACGGCGGATTCGTCGGCCTCGGCATGCTCGACGCCGCGTGCGCGGGTGAGGTGTTCACCAGCCCGACGCCTGACCAGATGCAGGAGGCGACCAAGGTCGCCGACTCCGGTGCCGGCGTGTTGCACATTGTGAAGAACTACACGGGTGACGTCATGAACTTCGAGATGGCGGCGGAACTGGCCGAGGCGGATGCGGGGGTGAAGGTCGAGACGGTGGTCACGAACGATGATGTCGCGGTCGAGGACTCCACCTGGACCGCCGGCCGGCGCGGAGTCGGCGTAACGGTGCTGCTCGAGAAGATCGTCGGTGCGGCCGCCGAAGCCGGAGCCGACCTTAGCGCCGTTGCCGTGCTCGCCCGGAAGATAAACGAAACTGGTCGCTCGATGGGCATGGCGCTCACGAGTTGCACCGTGCCGTCTGCAGGCAAGCCGACCTTCGAGATCCCGGACGACATGATGGAGATGGGCGTCGGTATTCACGGCGAGCCCGGGCGGCACCGCGTGCAGCTCGCGCCCGCGGCATCCATCGCCCAGCAGTTGGTGGAGCCGGTGCTCGCCGACCTGGACTTCACCGACGGTCCGACCATCGTGATGCTCAACGGCATGGGCGGCTCGCCGCTGATCGAGCTCTACCTGATGTATGGAGAGGTGAAGAAGATCCTCGACAAGGCCGGCGTGACCGTGGCCCGCTGCCTCGTGGGCAACTACATCACCTCGCTCGACATGGCGGGATGCTCCGTCACGATCTTGAAAGCAGATGACGACATGCTCAGATTCTGGGATGCCCCGGTGAACACCGCCGGCTTGCGCTGGGGGATCTGACCGACATGGCGGGTGTCACCGTAACCCTCGACCAGCTCGTGGCCTGGCTCGCTCGCTTCGCTGAGCTCATGGCCGAGAACCGTAGCTATCTCACCGAGCTTGACTCGGCGATCGGTGACGCCGATCACGGGTCGAACATGGCACGGGGGATGACCGCGGTGATGGCGAAGTGCGGTGCCACCCCGTCGACGGCTGTCGACGAACTGTTCAAGCAGGTCGGAATGACGCTGGTCACCTCGGTCGGTGGGGCGAGCGGTCCGCTGTACGGAACCTTCTTCCTGCGATTCGGTTCGGCCGCAGGTCCGGTGGCCGAATTGGATGCTGCGGCACTCGCGGCATCCTTGCGGGCCGGTCTCGGCGGAATAGTCGCCCGCGGCAAAGCCGAGCTGGGAGACAAGACCATGTTCGACGCCATGTCGCCGGCGGTGGATGCCTTCGACACCGAGATCGCCGCGGGCGCTGACCTGGCGGCCGCAACCGCGGGGTCCGCCGCCGCCGCGGTGGCGGGCCGGGATGCCACGGAGCCCCTCGTTGCCCGAAAAGGTCGCGCGAGCTACCTCGGTGATCGCAGCGCTGGGCACCTCGATCCGGGCGCCACCTCCACCGCTTTCCTTTTTCAGGCGCTCGCTGAAGCAGTCGCGTGATTTCAGTGGTGGTGGTCTCCCACAGCCCAGCCCTCGCTCAAGCTGCTGTAGATCTCGCCCTGCAGATGGTGCCGGGCGAGAAACCGGCCATCGCGATTGCCGCGGGAGCGGGTGAGGGACTGATCGGAACGGATGCGACCGCGGTGTCTGCCGCGATCGACGAGGTCGCCTCGCCGGACGGTGTGCTCGTGATCATGGACCTCGGGTCGGCCGTCATGAGTGCAGAGATGGCGCTCGACTTCCGGTCCTCCGACGCCGAGGTGCGACTCTCGAGCGCGCCGTTCGTCGAGGGTCTTCTCGCCGCGATCGTGACCGCGGCCGGGGGAGCGAGCCTCGACGAGGTCGATCGGGAAGCGCGGGGGGCTCTCAGCCCGAAGATCTCACTGCTCGGTCCAGCTGCTCCGGCTATTGTCGTCGCGCCCCCCGTGACAGCGGGGCTCTCTGCCGAGGTGACGGTCATCAATCCGGACGGCCTTCACGCCAGGCCGGCGGCCACGCTGGTCTCCACCCTTGCCGGCTTCGATGCGAAGCTCACCGTGGCCAACCAGCGAACGGCGAGTGCGCCGGTGGCCGCCAACAGTCTCATCGGACTGCTTTCCCTCGGGGCGAAGGCGGGGGATGTGCTGACGGTGGCCGCATCCGGAGCCCAGGCCGCGGAGGCGCTTGCGAAGGTTACCGAGCTGGTGACCGACGGATTCGGAGAAGTCTGAACAATCGCATTTGCGGCGCGACGGATCGGCGGCCCGGGCTGAGGCGGTGCCGCCGGTAGGCTCGCCCCCGGTATGAATCGTCCGCTCACCGCCCTCTTCTCCGCGCTCGAAGCGGTCCTCGTCGCCGCCATCGGGGTCGCGATCCCTCTCGTGCCGCTCACCGTGCTGTGGGCGTTCCAGTACGGGCTCCAGGTTGATTTCATCGTGTTCTGGCGGACGGCGGTTGACCTCTGGCTGATCGGTTCAGGCGTCGACATCCGCCTCACGCTCGATCCCGCGATGGCCGCCGGACTCGGATTCGATGGCGCGGGGACGCCGTTCATCGTGGCGATCGCGCCGCTCGGCTTTGCGCTGGTGACCGTATTGCTCGGAGTGCGCGCCGGGCGTCGCATCGGGGAGACTCCTCATCGCCTGCTCGGCATGGCAGTCTCCGTCGCGGCCTTCGCCGCGATTTCACTTGGACTGACGCTCAGCGTGCTGCTTCCGGCTGCCAGGCCCTCGATCTGGCAGGGAACGCTGCTGCCGACCCTCGTTTTCGCCCTCGGGATCGTGATCGGGTCCGAGATTCTGCGACCCGCTACTGCGGCCACGGACGTGCTCAACGAACGCGCTCGGGGTATCGTGCGGGGCTGGCGCCCGGAGGTGCGCACCGTGATCGATGCCGGGCTGCGCGGTGGCGTCGCCTCTGCAAGCGTGGTGATGGCCGCATCCGCCCTCGCCGTCGCCGTGCTGTTCCTCGCCAACTACGCCGCCATCATCTCCCTGTACGAGAGCGTGCACGCGGGAGTGCTCGGCGGGATCGCGCTCACCATCGGACAGCTCGCGGTGCTGCCCAATCTCGTGATCTGGGGCACGTCGTGGTTCATCGGGCCCGGCTTCGCCATCGGTACCGGCTCCTCGGTCACCCCTCTTGGCACGACACTCGGGCCGATTCCCGCGATTCCGATCTTCGGTGCGCTCCCCGCCCCGGGTGCCCTGGGGTGGGGATTTCTCGGTCTCCTGGTGCCCGTGCTCGCCGGATTCTTCGTCGCCCTCGCCGTGCGACCGCGGCTTGCCCGCGACCTCGGACCCCGCGCATCCATCCGCTCGTTCCTCGCCGCCGGGCTCGCGAGCGGTGTGGTTGGTGGCATCCTGCTCGGCCTGCTCGCCTGGGCGTCCGCCGGGTCGGCCGGGCCCGGGCGCCTGGTGGATATCGGCCCCTCCCCGTGGCTCGTCGGCGGGTTCGCCGCCCTCGAGATCGGTGTGGCTACCGTCATCGGATTGCTGGCCGGACGGCCGTCCCGCCGCTGAGGGACGCCGGCGCGACGTGCGCCGAGGCTCTCCGATATGCTCTGGGGGTGCTCCTATTGGTCGTGTTGATCTCCGGCGGAGGGTCGAACCTGCGCGCGCTGCTCGAGGCTTCGGAAGACGCCGAGTTCCCGGCACGCGTCATTGCGGTCGGAGCGGATCGGGATGCCGACGGCTTCGAGCATGCGGAGGCCTACGGCATCCCCACCTTCGCCGCGGCACTCTCGAGCTTCGAGGATCGGGAGAGCTGGGGCGACGCAATGCTGGAGCAGATCGGTGTCTGGCAGCCGGATCTCGTGATCCTCAGCGGCTTTATGAAACTGTTGCCACCGCGGGTGATCGCGGCCCTCAGCCCCAACCTGATCAACACCCACCCGGCGTACCTTCCCGAATTCCCGGGTGCACACGGCGTGCGGGATGCCCTGGCCGCCGGCGTCACCGAGACGGGCGCGAGCATCATCATCGTCGACAACGGGGTGGATGCCGGACCGATCATCTCCCAGCGCCGGGTGCCCGTGCTCGCGGGTGACACCGAATCCACCCTCCATGACCGCATCAAGCCGGTCGAGCGGGAACTGCTCGTGCAGGCCGTGCTCGACATCGCCAACGGTGCGATCGATCTCCAGGCCATCGCCGCCGACAAGCCGGCTTCCGGTACAGCAGCTTCCGACACAGCAGCTTCCGATACAGCCGCTGGCAACCTGAGGAGTGCACCATGAGCGCACCGACCCACGACCCCTCCGAGTATCGCGTGCGGGACGCCATCCCGATCACGCGCGCTCTCATCTCGGTGAGCGACAAGACCGGCCTGCTGCAACTCGCGGCGGCGCTTGCCGGCGCCGGGATCGAGATCGTCTCGACCGGCTCGACCGCGAAGACCATCGCGGATGCCGGACATGCCGTCACCGAAGTCGCGAGCGTCACCGGATTCCAGGAGACCCTCGACGGGCGCGTGAAGACATTGCATCCGGCCATCCACGCCGGAATCCTGGCCGACCTGCGGCTCGCGAGCCATGAGGCGCAGCTCACCGACCTCGACATCCGTCCGTTCGAGCTCGTCGTGGTGAACCTCTATCCGTTCGTCGAGACGATCGCCTCCGGGGTCACCGGCGACGACGCGATTGAGCAGATCGATATCGGCGGACCCGCGATGGTTCGTGCCGCCGCCAAGAACCACGCGAATGTCGCGATCGTGGTCTCCCCCGACAGCTACACCCGGGTGATCAAGGCCGTGACCCTCGGCGGTACTACGCTCGCCCAGCGCCAGCGGCTCGCGGGGGAGGCCTTTGCGCACACGGCGGCCTATGACACTGCCGTCGCCGGGTTCTTCGCTGCGAACGTGGGCATCCGGGCGGAGCATCCGCTGGAAGAGGCCCACAGCTTCAGCGTCACCGCATCGCTCAAGAACGTGCTGCGCTATGGCGAGAACTCGCACCAGGATGCCTCGCTCTACGTCACCGAGCACGGCGCGGGAATCGCGCAGGCGATCCAGCTCGGCGGCAAGGAGATGTCGTACAACAACTACGTGGACGCGGATGCCGCGCTCCGCACGGCCTACGACTTCCGCGAGCCGGCCGTCGCGATCATCAAACACGCCCAGCCCTGCGGTATCGCGGTCGCCCGTGGCGCGGGCGACCCCATCGCATCCGCCCACCAGCGTGCCCACGACTGCGATCCGGTTTCGGCCTACGGTGGGGTGATCGCGGCAAACCGTCCGGTCACGATCGAGATGGCCCGCACCGTGAAGGACATCTTCACCGAGGTCGTGATCGCCCCCGACTTCGATCCCGAGGCGCTCGAACTGCTGCAGACAAAGAAGAACCTGCGCCTGCTCAAACTGCCTGCCGGTTATGCGCGGGAGCCCCTCGAGTTCAAGCAGATCAGCGGCGGGCTTCTCGTGCAGCAGCCCGATGTGTTCGACGAGTTTTCCAGCGACGGCTGGACCCTCGTGGCCGGCGAGGAGGCGGATGACGCCACTCGCGCCGACCTCGAATTCGCGTGGCGCGCGGTGCGCGCGGTCAAGTCCAATGCGATCCTGTTGGCGGATGACGGGGCGTCGGTCGGGGTCGGCATGGGCCAGGTCAACCGTGTGGACTCGTGCCGACTCGCGGTGTCCCGGGCAGGCGATCGCGCGGCCGGGTCTGTTGCAGCATCCGATGCCTTCTTCCCGTTCGCCGACGGCCTGCAGATTCTGCTCGATGCCGGGGTGCGCGCGGTGGTGCAGCCCGGAGGCTCCATCCGCGATGCAGACGTGATCGAGGCGGCGAAGGCCGCGGGTGTCACCATGTACTTCAGTGCGGAGCGTCACTTCTACCACTAGGCCGGGTGCGAGGGTGGCTCTGCTGCTCGAGTAGCGAGCGCGGTTTCGCGGGCCGGATGCGGCCGCGGTTTCGCTGGTCGAGTAGCGAGCGCGAGCTTTGCGGGCCGGGTGCGGCCGCGGTTTCGCTGGTCGAGTAGCGAGCGCGAGCGAGCGTATCGAGACCGCCGGAGCGGCACAGCCGATCCATAGCCGGTATCCAATAGGGTCGTGACCCATGATCGTTTCGAGCGTCCGCGTGTCCTTCCTCCGACGATTCACCGGGGCCGTCGTCTCCGCGCTCATCGTCTCGCTCATCGCGTTAGCCGCGGTATCGCTGCTATTCTTCCGCGCTGATGTCGCGACGCTCGGCCAGGTTTTCGACTTCTTCCTCGGGTCGACCCTCATCGTCTTCGTCGCGCTCACCGTCTTCGCGCTCGTCGGCATCTATCGCTACTGGTACCTCCGTCTCATCGGCGGCATCGTCGCCGGCCTCATCGGGGCGATCGCCGGGGCGGCGATCACGATCGCCCGAAGCGCCTCTTCGGTCACCGAAGCGATAGCCACCCAGTTCCTCGGCACGAATCTCCCCTTCGTGCTGGCCACGATCATCGGCACGGTCACTGCGGGCTACGCCGTCTGGCGACACCTCGTGGGCAGGGAAGCGCATGCCGGCACCCGCCGTATCGCGATCGTGCGCCCTCCGGCGGAGACCCTCGCCTCGGGCCAGCTCACCCACATCGAGCGTGTCACCGTCGACCTCGAGCTCGCCAACTCCCAGTGGGACGAGTACGTTGCGCTGCTGTCGAACGCCGGCTGGGACATCGTGGAAGTGCCGATCGCGACGGGGCAACCCGATTCCGTGTTCGTGGAGGACACCATGGTGATCTTCGGCGACATCGCGGTCATTGGCAGCCCCGGAGCAGAGTCTCGCGCCGGTGAGATAGTCGAGGCGGAGCGCACCGTCACGGGGCTCGGCCTCACCGTGCGTCGCATCGAGCTGCCCGGCACCCTCGACGGAGGAGATGTGCTGAAGGTGGATCGCACGGTTTTCGTGGGCCGCGGTGGCCGCACGAATGCGGAGGGCATCCGCCAGCTGCGAGCCCTCGTGACTCCGTTGGGTTACACCGTGGTCGCCGTGCCGGTGACGAAGGCGTTGCACCTCAAGAGCGCCGTCACCGCGCTGCCGGATGGCACGGTCATCGGCTATCCACCGCTCGTCGATGACCCTGGCGTGTTCGGCCGCTATCTCGCGGTGCCCGAGGCCGAGGGTGTGGCCGTGGTGGTTCTCGCGGATGACACGGTTCTCATGTCGTCTGCGGCCCCGAAGTCTGCCGCACTGATCGCGGACCTCGGGTACCGGGTGCTCACGGCAGACATCAGCGAGTTCGAGAAGCTCGAGGGCTGCGTCACGTGCCTGTCGGTGCGGGTGCGCTGAATGCTCCAGCACACAGCAGCGCCTCCGCTCCCGTGAGTGACACGTGTGCTCGCAAATTCGGACGCGAGTGTCACTAACCGCCGCGGATGCCACGGATTTTCCGCACCGGATTGATGCCACACCTTGTGGCCCGGCAGTTCGCGGGCATATGCTGTAGGGCTGTTCGGTTGGCCTCTACGAGGGGCCGAATCGTGGCCACACTGGTGAAGACACAACCGTTCCGGAGGACACCATGACCATCACATATCTCGCAACTGCAGGCGCGACGCGTGGTGCCGTCCTTCCCTCTGTCCCGTTTCTCGGGACCCGGTAACGCCAGGGGCCGCTGAGTCTGAACAGCCTGCCCCGCCCGCTCCCTCGTCCGCCCCAGAGCTCGCACTGTCGCGTCCGCACGGCATCATCCACACCTCTCACCCCTGTTTTCTCCGGCCACCACCGAAACGGTGCGTGCCGACCAATCCGCAAGGAAATCCTGTGTCTGCAGACAACCCCAACCGCTCACTTCCGAAACCGAAGACCCCGGTCGCCAAACGGCAGGGCACCTTCGCGTCGATCGTGCGCATCTACCCCTGGGCGAAGCCGGCCATGCCGCGCATCTACCTCGGCATGGTGTCAGCGCTCATCGCGGCACTCGTGGCGCTGCTCATTCCCCAGGTGCTTCGCGCCCTCGTCGACGGTCCCCTGCAGGGCGGAGACTCGAGCCAGATCTGGTGGCCGGTCGCCGCCGTTCTCGGCCTCGGCGTGCTCGAGGCCGTGATGATCTGGTTCCGTCGCTGGTTGGTTCTGCAACCGGGTACCCATGTCGAGGCAGACCTGCGCAACTCCCTGTACACGCAGCTCCAGGACCTGCCGGTCAACTTCCACGACCGCTGGGCGAGCGGCCAACTGCTTTCCCGTGCCGTTAGCGACCTCAACCTGGTGCGCCGCTGGATCTCCTTCGGCATCGTGCTGCTCGTCGTCAACACGCTCACGATCCTGATCGGGTTCGTGTTCCTTCTGTCGATCAGCTGGATCCTCGGCGTCGTCTTCGTGGTCTGTTCGATCCCGCTCTGGATCTACGGGTACCTCTTCGAACAGAAGTACTCCGTCGTTGCTCGCCGAAGCCAGGACCAGGCCGGGGATCTCGCGACCGCCGTCGAGGAGTCGGTACACGGCATCCGGGTGCTCAAGGCCTTCGGTCGAGGCCAGCATGCGCTCAAGAACTTCGCCTCCCAGGCGGAGGATCTGCGCGGCACCGAGATCGAGAAGGCCAAGGCGATCGCGGGCATCTGGCTCTGGCTGCTGATGGTTCCGGATGTCACATTCGGACTCTGTCTGCTCTCCGGCGTCTGGCTCGCCGGGGTCGGCGAGATCTCGGTCGGCCAGCTGGTGGCGTTCTTCGCTACCGCCACCGTGTTGCGCTTTCCGGTCGAGTCGATCGGCTTCCTGCTCTCGATGACCTTCGATACCCGCACCGCGGTCGACCGCTTCTTCGAGGTGATGGACGCGAAGAACACGATCGTCGATCCGGAGCACCCGAAGACGATCGCGGCGGCTGCGGGCCGCCTCGTGTTCGACGACGTGCACTTTCGATACTCCGACTCGCCGAGCCAGTACGACGACCTGCTCGACGGCATCGATCTCGAACTCGAGCCCGGCGAGACCATGGCGGTCGTGGGACTCACCGGCTCCGGCAAGTCCACACTCACCGCGTTGACCACACGGCTCTACGACGTGACCGGGGGCGCCATCCGGCTGGATGGTGTCGACATCCGCGATCTCGCCCGCCTGGACCTGCGCACCCATATCGCCATGGCGTTCGAGGATGCCACGCTGTTCTCGGCCTCCGTGCGGGATAACGTGATGCTCGGACGCCCGGAGGGATCGGATGCCGATCTCGCCGAGGCGCTCGACATCGCGCAGGCGGACTTCGTCTACGACCTGCCGTTCGGGATCGACACGATGGTGGGGGAGGAGGGGCTGAGTCTCTCCGGAGGCCAGCGCCAGCGACTGGCGCTCGCCCGCGCTGTGGCGGCGCGCCCCGAGGTGCTTGTGCTCGACGATCCGCTGTCCGCGCTCGACGTGGACACCGAGGCGCTCGTCGAGGCGGCACTGCGCCGGGTACTGGCCTCCACTACCGCGCTCATCGTGGCGCACCGCCCCTCCACTGTGATGCTCGCCGACCGGGTTGCCCTGCTCGAGCGCGGACGCATCACTGCCGTCGGTCGGCACAGCGAACTACTGGAGTCGAGCGACCACTACCGGTTCGTGATCTCGAGCCTTGAAGACGAAGAAAAACGAGAAGCAGAGGAAGTGAACGCATGAGCGCCGCCAACATCACCGGCGTCGAGGGTGAAGAGCGCAACGACTTCACCAAGGCCGAAAGTCGCCAGATCCGGGATCGTTCGCTGCGCCTGCTGAATTCGCTGCTGCGCCCGCTCTGGGCGCGCGTCACCCTCACGATCATCGTGGTGGTCATCTCGACCGCGGCGCAGGTCGCCGGTCCCGCCCTGATCGCGTTCGGCATCGACACGGGCCTTCCCGCCCTCGTCAAGCACGACTGGGTACCGCTCGGCTTCGCGGTCGGCGCCTACCTGTTCACGGGAGTGATCGGGGCCGTGCTCATCGCCTGGTACACCGTGCTCACGGCGCGGATCAGCCAGGCGATCCTCATCGACCTGCGCAAACGGGTGTTCCTGCACACGCAGCGACTGAGCCTCGAATTCCACGAGAGTTACACCTCTGGTCGTATCATCGCGCGCCAGACCAGTGACCTCGATGCGATCCGCGAGCTGCTCGATTCCGG